>CAYSED010000220.1:0-1505 GCA_964429935.1 uncultured Hyphomonadaceae bacterium | reverse complement strand
CAAATAACAACGACAGAATGCCGTTCGCCTCTTTGTACACGAGTTTAGGGTGCCCCTTCCAGTGCAGTTTTTGTTGTATTAACGCCCCTTTCGGGCATAACAACGTTGAAAACTGGGACTACGGAAGAAACAAGTTTAGATATTGGGATCCAGATTTTATTATATCCGAATTTGATAAGATCAGAGAGATGGGAATACGCAATGTTAAAATTGCAGATGAAATGTTTGTCATGAACAAACAACATTTTCTTAAATTATGTAATAATATCATTGATCATGATCATGATTTTAATATTTGGGCATATGCGAGAATCGACACTGTTAAAGAAGAATATTTAGATACTTTGAAAAAAGCAGGTGTAAATTGGCTGGCTCTTGGAATCGAATCTGGTAACAAAGTAGTGCGCAAAGATGTTGTAAAAGGAAAATTCACAGAGGTCAATATTTCTGACCTGGTTAATAAAGTTAAAGATGCTGGTATCAACGTAATTGGAAATTATATTTTTGGGCTGCCAGAAGATACAGTCGAAACGATGCAAGAAACTCTCGATATGTCAATCGATTTAAATTGTGAGTTTGCAAATTTTTATTCAACCATGGCTTATCCTGGATCTAAACTTTATTTAGACGCTATAAAAGAAGGATGGGAACTTCCAGACAGCTATGTAGGGTATTCACAGCATTCTTACGAATGTACGCCTTTACCAACGAAACATATTTCCGCGGCCGAGGTTTTAGCATTTAGAGACAAGGCTTTTGATGAATATTATGAAAATGATAAATATTTGTCTTTTATAGAGAAAAAATTTGGTTTAAAAACCAGAAAATCTATTGAAGATATGACAGAACACACGCTTAGACGCAAAATATTGGAGTAAATAATGTATACGGCGGAAGAATTAGTAGAATTCGAGAATGAGATGGCAGATTGTTTTAACGATGCTCAAATAAAGGCTCCTGTGCATCTTTATGATGATAACGAGGAAGAAATAATAAAAGTGTTTAAAAAACACGATATAGGCCCGGATGATTGGGTTATGTGTTCTTGGCGAAGTCATTATCAATGTTTATTAAAAGGAGTGCCCAAAGATGTACTCAAAGAGGCTATTTTACAAGGACGATCTATATCTTTGTGTTTCAAAGACTACAAAGTTCTGTGTTCTGGAATTGTAACTGGAGCTATTCCTATAGCTGTTGGGGCAGCCTTGGATATTAAAAGAAAAAACGGCAAAGGGCGAGTCTTTTGTTTCATGGGTGATATGACGTCAGAGACTGGTGTGGCGCATGAGTGTATAAAGTATTCTAGAAATCACAATCTCCCAATTCATTTTATTATTGAAGACAACGGAAAGTCTGTTTGTACTGATACCAGAAAAACTTGGAATACAGATAACTTAACTTACGAAAATGTTGAAGATGAATATATTACATATTATAAATACAACTTAGATAAATATCCCCACGCGGGAGCAGGAACAAGGGTGCAGTTTTAGTTATGGTAAAAT
>CAYSED010000219.1:0-1528 GCA_964429935.1 uncultured Hyphomonadaceae bacterium | reverse complement strand
CCTCGTGGCCCGGCGTGTCGAGCAGGTTGAAGACGAGCCCGCCATGCTCGAAGGTCATCACCGAGGCCGACACGGAGATGCCCCGGTCCCGTTCGATCTTCATCCAGTCCGACTGCGTGCGCCGCCGCTGCCCGCGCGCCGCCACCTGCCCGGCGAGCCGGATCGCCCCGCCCGCCAGCAGGAGGTTCTCGGTCAGCGTGGTCTTGCCGGCGTCCGGGTGGGAAATGATCGCGAACGTGCGCCGCCGCGCCGCTTCTTCAGCGAGGGAAAGGGTCATGAACGCCGTGCCTGTCTGTTCAGGCCCTGCTCGTAGTGCGGTTCTGCGCCGAAGGAAAGGCGCGAGCGGCAATCCCGCGTCAGGCCGCGCTCGACCAGAAGCCTGCCAGCGTCTCGCCGGATCCGGAGGCCAGCGCCTTCTGCAGGCCCTGCAGCACGGCTTCCGGCAGCACGTTCAGCTTGGCGGCATTGTTGCCGGCAAACAGCGCGGCATTCGCCCCGGTCTTGGCGATGATGAGCGCGGCGAGATCCTGCGCGGTGTCGGCCTCGATCGCGAGGCCCTCGCCGACATGGCCGCGCACGACCATGATGGCGAAATCGACCGCGTCGCTCGCCCGCATGACCGACGGCTCGCCGCAGCCGATCCGCTTCCAGTGCTTGGCCAGATGAAGCTCCGGCGCATCTATTTCTACAATCGTCGAGTTGAGCAAAAACAGCATGTCGTCGGTCCCCGGCAGTTGCACTTTGCGGGAATTTGGATCGCGTGGGTTAACAAGGGCTTTATGCGTCCTCGACCGGCTCGGTCAGGAAATGGCGTCCGTCACGGTCCTCGATCTCGACGACCCAGAGATCGCTGTCGCGGGAGCGCGCGCGGGCGATGTAGGCATCGGCATCGCGCTCGTCCGGCCCCGTGCCCTGCGCGGCGAGGTCGGCAAAGCTCCGTCCGCCGTCGAGGCCGGGGCGCGGCGCATAGACCCGTGCCGTGCCGTCGAGGCGCGCGACCTTGACGAGCACCGTGCCGCGCTCGGCATCGCCTCTCTGCACGACGAAGGCCGATGCGCCCGCGACGCCCGCCCGCCGCACCAGGGCATCCACCCAGAGCCAGGTCGGCAGCCGCGCTTCCATGCCTATTGCGCCGCGTCTTCGAGCGAGCCGATAAGGCCCGCGTCGGCCGCAGGCAGCATCACCCGCACCCGCGTCCCCTCGCCGGGCGCGGTGTCGATAATCACCCTGCCGCCGTGCAATTGCGCAAACCGGTGCACCACGGCAAGGCCGAGCCCGGTCCCGGCGCGCCCCTTCGCGTTCGCCCCTTGGGCGAACGGCGCGGCGATGCGGTCGAGGTCGGCCTGGTCCATGCCGGCCCCGTCGTCCTCGACGGAAAGGAACACGCTGCCGCCGGACGCGCCCGCCGACAGGCTGACCGTGCCGCCTTTGTCCGAATACTTGATCGCGTTCGAGACGAGGTTCTGCCAGATCTGGCGCACGGCGCGCGGGTCGGCGTAGAACGCGACGGGGACCTCCACGCGCGGGG
>CAYSED010000218.1:1317-1530 GCA_964429935.1 uncultured Hyphomonadaceae bacterium | reverse complement strand
ACGCTTCCCCCGACACGCGGTCCTTTGAAGCCGATGTCGCCAAGCTGCTGCATCTCATGGTGCATTCCGTCTATTCGGACAAGGATGTCTTCCTTCGCGAACTGGTGTCCAATGCCGCCGACGCCTGCGAAAAGCTGCGTTACGAAGCAATAGCGGCGCCGGCACTGCTGGGAGACGACCCTCAGCCTCGGATCGCGATCACGCTCGATCCCG
>CAYSED010000218.1:0-1307 GCA_964429935.1 uncultured Hyphomonadaceae bacterium | reverse complement strand
AGGCGGTCGAAATGCCGGGGACCAGCGTGTGGTGGGGCAAGGGGTGCATGGCCTACTTGGAGTGAAACACGGACCGCGAGCCTCTCCCCGTCCCCTCTGGCGGCTACTCTGAGGAGCACGCCAGTTGACCATCGAGGACAATGGCATTGGCATGACCCAGGCCGAAATGGCCGAGGCGCTCGGCACGATCGCCCGTTCGGGCACCAAGGCCTTCATGGAACAGATCGCCGCCAAGCAGGATGGCGAGGGCGGCCAGCTCATCGGGCAGTTCGGCGTCGGCTTTTATTCCGCCTTCATGGTTGCCGACAAGGTCGATGTGCTGTCGCGCCGCGCTGGCGAAGAGGGTGCGGGCCTGTGGACGTCCGATGGTTTGGGCACCTACTCGATCGGGGATGCTGATCCGGCCGAGGCTCCGGCGCGCGGAACGCGCGTCATTCTTCATCTCAAGGAAGATGCGGCCGACTATACCCGGCGCTTCAGCGTGGAGCCCAAGATCAAGGCGCAGTCGGGCCATGTCCCGGTGCCGATCGTCCTCAAGGACAAGCCCGACGCGGAGCCGGCGCAGATTGCCGATGGCGCGGCGCTGTGGACGCGGCCCAAGTCCGAGATCAGCGAGGAGGACTATACCGACTTCTATAGGACCAACGCCGGGCAGTTCGACACGCCGGCACTGACGCTGCACTACCGCGCCGAGGGCGTGCACGAATATAATGTGCTCGCTTTCGTGCCTGAGATGCGGCCCTTCGACCTGTTCGACCCCGATCGGGCGGGGCGGATGAAGCTCTATGTCCGCCGGGTGTTCATCACAAGCGAGGCGCAGATCCTGCCACGCTACCTGCGTTTTGTGCGCGGACTGGTCGACTCGCAGGACCTGCCGCTCAACGTCTCGCGCGAGATGATTCAGGAGAGCCCGGTTCTGGCCGCCATCCAGAAGGGTGTGTCCAACCGCGTGCTGAGCGAACTGGAAAAGCTCTCGAACAGCGATGGCGATAAATACCTCAAGATCTGGGAGAATTTCGGGTCCGTCCTGAAGGAGGGTCTCTACGAGGATTACGCCCGGCGCGAGACACTGCTGGGGCTCGCCCGCTTCAAGACCAGCACGTCGAACAATGAATGGCGTTCGCTCAAGGACTATGCTGCCGGACTGAAAGAGAACCAGACCGCCATCTATTATGCGGTGGGGTCCGACATCGAGCGGCTCGCCTCCTCGCCCCAGCTCGAAGGCTTCCGCGCGCGCGGCATCGAAGTGCTCCTGCTGACCGATCAGAGCGACGGCCTCTGGGTGACTGGAGCGCCGGATCTCGCAG
>CAYSED010000217.1:1308-1561 GCA_964429935.1 uncultured Hyphomonadaceae bacterium | reverse complement strand
GCGCCACAACAGGGCGAGCTGTTCCTCGGTCAGGGCCGTGCCGAGCGGCGCGACGGCCTGCCCGAATCCCGCCTCGGCGAGCGCGATGGCGTCCATATAGCCCTCGCAGACGATCAGGCCGCCGCCGGCCCCATGCCCGAGCGCCTCGCGCGCAGCACGGTAGCGGTAGAGGACATGCCCCTTGTTGAAGAGCGGCGTGTCCGGCGAGTTCAGGTATTTCGGCTTGGCGTCCGGGGTCAGGCCGCGCCCGCCA
>CAYSED010000217.1:0-1298 GCA_964429935.1 uncultured Hyphomonadaceae bacterium | reverse complement strand
CTCGGCGGCAAGCTCGTTCTTGATCTCTGCGTCGGCGATGATCCGGCCCTGCGCATCCTCGATCGGAAAGATCACGCGGTCGCGGAACCGGTCATAGGGTTCGCTGCTATCCTCCTTGCGGATGGCCAGCCCGGCTTCGATGATTTCCCCGTCGCTGAAGCCCGCGGCGCGCAGGCGGGCGATCAGCGCACGCCAGTCATCCGGGGCATAGCCGAGCCGGTGGCGGCCCCAGGCCGGCTCATGCAGGCCCCGCCCGATCAGATAGTCGCGCGCTGCCGCGCCAAGGCTCCCGCGCAGGGCAGTCTCGAAAAATCCGCAGGCCGTCTCGCAGGCCGCATGGAGGCGCTGGCGCTGGTCCTGGACTTGTCGCTCTTCCGGCGTGGCTTTCGGCAGGTCCATCCCCGCTTCGCCCGCGAGCTTCTCGACTGCTTCCATGAACGAGAGCCGCTCGGTTTCCTGCAGGAACTTGATGATGTCCCCGCCAATCCCGGAGGAGAAGCACTTGAACATCCGCTTCTGGTCGTTGACGTAGAAGCTCGGTGTCTTCTCGCTCGTGAACGGGGACAGGCCGACCCATTCCTTGCCCTGTTTCTTCAGCTTGACCTTGCGCCCGATCACGCGGGATGGCGGAAGGCGGGCCTTCAGCTCGTCAAGAAATCCGTCTGGCAGGCGTATGGCGCTCACGCGGAGACCCTAGCCCGTTTGCCGCCCAAGGGCCATGCCTAGCCGAGGGCCTGGCGGACGGCCTTGCCGGCGCTGCCGGTCTCGATCCGGCCAGGATAGCGCTGCTTGAGCGCCTGCATGCAGCGGCCAAGATCCTTCAGGCGGGACGCTTCGAGATCGCTGACCACTTGCTGTACGGCCGCGTCGAGGGCCTCGCCTTCGAGCTTGCGCGGCAGGAAGGAGACGATGACATCGCGCTCGGCCCGTTCGCGTTCGGCGCGGTCAAGCTGGCCGGCCTCCTCATATTCCCGGATCGACACGTCGCGCTGCGCCGCCATCATTTCGAGAAGGTCGCGCATGGCTTCCTCGGGACACCCGCTGCATTCGCCGCGCTGGCGGGCGGTCATGTCGCGGTCGCCGACGGCGCAGAGAATCAGGCGCAGGGTCTGGGCCTCGACGCCGTCATGATCCTGGCGGTCCGCCCGTTCGAGCGCCGACGCAAGCTGGTCGCGAAGTTTGCTGTCCATATCCGGTAGACGCCTCGCCATGGGCGCATGCTCCTGTCGGTCCGGACGGGTAGTTCTTGACGTCCGGAACTCATTGCCCTTAGTGCCGCACTGTTTGTCTGAATGATT
>CAYSED010000216.1:0-1583 GCA_964429935.1 uncultured Hyphomonadaceae bacterium | reverse complement strand
GGTCGCGGCTGGCGAAGACGCGGACCTCGCCCACCGAGAAGCGGATGCAGCGGCCGGCCGAGGTGGTCAGCAGAACGTCCTGGTCAGCCTGACAGACAGCCACGCCGATGATGGCGTCGCCCTCGTCCAGCTTCATGGCGATCTTGCCGTTGCGGTTGATCTGCACGAAGTCCGACAGCTTGTTGCGCCGGACATTGCCCGAGCGCGTGGCGAACATGACGTCGTACTGATCCCAGCTGCTCTCGTCTTCGGGCAGGGGCAGGATGGTGGTGATCGCCTCGCCCGGCTCGATGGGCAGCAGGTTGACGAAGGCCTTGCCGCGGGAGTTCGGCGCGCCGACCGGCAGGCGCCACACCTTCAGCTTGTAGACCTTGCCGCCGGAGGAGAAGAACAGGACCGGCGTGTGGGTGTTGGCCGAGAAGACGCGGGTGACCACGTCCTCGTCCTTCATGGACATGCCCGAACGGCCCTTCCCGCCCCGATGCTGGGTGCGGTAGGTGGCGAGCGGCGTGCGCTTCACATAGCCCGAATGGGTGACGGCGATGACCATGTCTTCGCGGGCGATGAGGTCCTCATCGTCCATATCGCCGCCGCCTTCGAGGATCTCGGTGCGGCGGGGCACGGCGAAGGCGGTCTTCACCTCGATCAGCTCGTCACGGACGATGCCCATGACCTTTTCGCGGGAGGCGAGGATTTCGAGGAAGCCCTGGATGGCGCCGGCCAGGTGCCTGGCCTCGCCGAAGATCTCGTCCTGACCCAGGCCGGTCAGGCGCGACAGGGTCAGCGCCAGGATCGCCCGGGACTGCTCCTCGGTCAGGCGGATCTGGTGGCCTTCGATCAGCACGGTGCGCGGATCGGCGATCAGGTCCACCAGCGGCATCATGTCCCCGGCCGGCCAGGCCCGCGCGGTCAGGCGCTCGCGCGCCTCGGCCGGGTCCCTGGACGAGCGGATGATGTGGATGACCTCGTCGATATTGGCCACGGCGATGGCCAGGCCGACCAGGACGTGGCCACGATCGCGGGCCTTGGACAGCTCGAACTTGGTGCGGCGGACCACGACCTCTTCGCGGAAGTCCACGAAGGCGACGATCAGGTCGCGCAGGTTCATTTCCCGCGGCCGTCCCCGGTCCAGGGCCAGCATGTTGACCGGGAAGGACGACTGCAGCGGGGTGAAACGATAGAGCTGGTTCAGCACCACCTCGCCCGAGGCGTCGCGCTTGAGCTCGACCACCACGCGCATGCCGTCGCGGTCGCTTTCGTCGCGCAGATCAGCCACGCCCTCGATCCGCTTGTCGCGGACCAGTTCGGCGATCCGCTCCACCAGGGCGGCCTTGTTGACCTGATAGGGCAGCGCCGTGATCAGGACGGCTTCGCGATCCTTGCGGATCTCCTCGATGGAGGCCTTGCCGCGGGTGACGACGGAGGCGCGGCCGGTAAGCATGGCCTGGCGCGAGGCCGCGCGGCCCATGATCTCGCCGCCGGTGGGGAAGTCGGGCCCCGGCACGATGTCGGCCAGTTCCTCAAGCCCGATGGTGGGATCGTCCACATAGGCCAGGCAGGCGTCGATCACCTCGCCCAGATTG
>CAYSED010000215.1:0-1590 GCA_964429935.1 uncultured Hyphomonadaceae bacterium | reverse complement strand
TACGGAGTTGACTGCCTGAGGCCTCACCCATAGTCGGATATCGTAAATTAATGGCGAGGTGACTATCTCGGATCAGAGCATTAAGCTGTTCTTCAGATAGAAAACCGTGAAGTCTGACCTGCTCAGCCAAGCCAAGTGTCGCCAACTCTCGCTTGAGATCATCGACTGATTCTAAAACACCAGCTATATCGAGTTCGAAATTATGCTTCCAACGAGACTCCGCCCATGCAGCCAAAAACTCCCGCAGTCTACGATTTCCACCCATAAAACCAAACGCTACGAATTTGACTTTACCTGTTTGGAGCGAAGGACAACCCAAATCCCCTAAACTGGGGTACGGAAGGCTCAAGAATTTAACTGGAAAAAAAGGATATTTATTCCGAATCTCGTCAAAAATCTCGTCATTATGGCAAATGACTGCTAATGAACGATCGGCGATGATCTCATATAATGGAAACCGCTCGGCGACGGCGGAGGCCGATTCATGGCCTTTCAAGAGATCAACTGCCTTTCTAAGCCCCTCCCCTCCATACCACTGACCCATTGACACCCGCAGGTCAAGAGCGCTGATCGCAGTGCCATTGTTTAAGCCCAAGTAACCTAAAAAAAACTCAAGCAGACATTTGTCATGCAAAATAGCCACACCGGGATGCAAGGTCAACATTTCAAATATCTGAGAATGAAAATCAGCGTTATTCCCGATATTATAAATACAAACATCTGCCCCATTGAGCTCTAGACTAGTTACAGAGCTTATGCGGCGGATCTTTACACCATAAGCATCTGCATCGCACTCTGTTCCATCGGGGCACAGCACAACAAGATCGACCAAGTCGTTTAAATATTTGAACAATCTATTGCTATAGTTGGCAATATCCGTTCTACTTGGGGGCACGGGCGAAAACCAGAAGATACGCCTCATCGCAACAGCTCTTCCACAACATGATCCCAAGAGATATTATGCTCTTTGTAGAGCTCACGACCTTCGCACCCCATACTTTCAACCTTACTTAGATCACCCCACAAACTATCCATGCATTCAGCAAGCTCTGCTGCATTTGCCTCTGATACCAATCCATTACGACCGGGAGATACAAACTCCAAAGGCCCCCCGGAATCCATTGTAGTAATTACTGGCTTGCCAGAAAGCATGGCTTCCAAAGTAACATATCCATAGTCTTCATCTAGCGGAGTGTATACCACCCCGAGACAGGAAGCATATAAATCAATCTTCTGCTGGTCAGTTACATAACCTAGCCACTCTATCCGATGTGCAACCCCTAGCTGGTCGGCTCTTTTTTTAAGCTCATTAAGATATCGAGGATCATCTGGAGCGCCTGAAAAAATCAGCCTTACATTATTCTTACAAAGCGCGAGAGCCTCGATTACCAGCGATTGCCGCTTAAGCCGATTAATCCGACTTGGAAAGTATAAATATTTTTCAAAGCATCTATTATAGTATTTTTCGGCATGCGCAGGAGGGTGATACAGTGCCTCACTATCTATACCGCAGAACATTTTCAACCGCTTTGCCACATTAACAGAATTTGCATAAACTCTTTTCGCTTCTGGAATCCATTTCTTATCAGC
>CAYSED010000214.1:0-1600 GCA_964429935.1 uncultured Hyphomonadaceae bacterium | reverse complement strand
GCATATTTCCCGGCAAATCGGACATAGGATTTCCTACATTTGTAATTTTATTGTGTACGCGGCTGGCGTGTGGGTGACGGTGGAAAGAGCCAAGGCGACTTTATCAGAGATATGGGGTTGTAGGACAGGCGTTGGGTGGAGCGTGGTTCGATGGGCCGGACATTACCGCTTTGCGCCATTCATCGACATTCCATCGATTTCCGGCGCGATCCGTTACCAGACATTCATATGTTCGCCGCGCCTGCTTGTCGTGGGTTTTTCCGGATGCGCCCAAGGTCATCTAAAACTTTGAGACGTTTCAACGGCACGCCCCTATATTCGGTCGTTGAGCTGCGGCCGCTCTGGTCTGTTACCGAAAGAAGCACCTGCCTCCCAAGTGCGGTTGTGTTGAAGGTTGCCGACAGGGCCTCAAAGTCCGTGACCGCTGCCCCGTTGCTCTGACAAAATTCTGGCAAAACTTCCGCAAAAAGAGCGACGGCGGCTTCAAGTTCTTCCGATGGCTTTCCACGCACGACGCGACCGTTAAGAAAATCGACCTCAATCAACGCTTCGGGTGATGATGCCGCTTCGCCAAATACATCCATGGGATAGTAGCCGATCACGATTCCCAAGCCGCTAGCCATCGAGTCTGCGAGATTGTGCCCTATGGCGCAAAGGCGATCGTGTTTCATGCCCTGACATTGCCAGAATTTGCGTCCGCTTTCTACCTATGCTCGCTCTGAAGCCGCCAGTCCGCTTCCCACCCATCCCGGCGATTAGGCCGAGCGAAAGACGTGGCGAGTCGCGCCGGTGCTGCCGGTCTGATCTATATAGGCATGAAATTGGACGCGAGAGCGGCACTGACGGGTGGTCGGCGGACTATTTGCTCTTGTCGATAGAAGCCCGATATCTTGCCATGTCGTTCGCTGCTTCAATCGCGAGCCTATTCGGCGTTTTGTTCACGAAAAGCCAACCAATCGGCACAAGCTCATTGTTCTCCTCACTCAAGTAAATCATCAATCGTGAACTGCTTTTCGGGGGTTGTTCAGGTGGACACATCATCGGCGCCGTGGGCCACGAGAGCCTAACTGATTTAAGCTGTGTGCTCCCCAGCCAAACCTTATCGACCCTGATCGTGGTGGCGTTGAAAGACCTGTTGCCTTCGCTTTCGATCCGCCCCGCTCTTCCTTCGATTATCAGATCGGAAGGCGTCTTGCTGGGGTCATGTGGAGGGCGACGGACGGCACAGGCAAATGCAGATACCGGAGCCATCAGGCTGAGCATGATTGGTAGCACGATAATGCGCATCTTTGTCATTGCGTGAAGCTACATCGTAGGTGGTAACGTCTGCAATGGTCGTTCGGCGGCAGTCCGCCTTGCAAAGTCGTTAACCATTCTCATCAACCACTTTCTCGCAAGTGGTTCCGGTTGTAACACTGAAATACTCGCAAATCTGCGATTCTAGGGAGGGCCGTCATGGGTGGATAGGCGACAGTCCGGTTTGGAGGAGATAATCGACCATAGCTGACGCTACGCAAAGAAAAATCGTTCGGCAACATTCGCCCAAATGTCGGTCGTTCCCACGTCGCTCCTGAGCGCCTGAAGCGGACGCTCTTGACAG
>CAYSED010000213.1:0-1601 GCA_964429935.1 uncultured Hyphomonadaceae bacterium | reverse complement strand
CAGGTCTTGAGGAGCTTCGATTCGCCAGCCTTGTTGGTGTGGTCCATGATGGCGATGCAGCGCTTGACGCCGGCAACGAGGTCCATCGCGCCGCCCATGCCCTTCACCATCTTGCCGGGGATCATCCAGTTCGCAAGATCGCCGTTCTCGGCAACCTCCATCGCGCCGAGGATGGACAAGTCGATATGCCCGCCCCGGATCATGGCGAAGCTCGTCGCTGAGTCGAAGAAGCTCGAGCGCGGCAGGGTCGTGATCGTCTGCTTGCCGGCATTGATAAGATCCGGGTCCTCCTCGCCCTCATAGGGAAACGGGCCCATGCCGAGCATGCCGTTCTCCGACTGGAGCGTCACGTCAATATCGTCGGCAATGTGGTTTGCCACGAGCGTCGGGATGCCGATGCCGAGATTGACATAGAACCCGTCTTCCAGCTCCTGCGCGGCGCGCGCCGCCATGTCGTCACGTGTCCAGGGCATCAGACTATCTCAGACCTTTTGTTAGCATGTAAACAACTTCTCGATCCGGAAGTCCCCAAGACTCTTGGACGTTCCAATCGTAAATCTCTTCAAGTTCATAGATCGTAGCCCTAGATTGCGATTGTTTTCGAATATCGTCAAAGCAGGTTTTCGATATTGAGAAAGGTCCAGGCTCATCCTGCAAAACTAGCTCAAGATTATAAATATCCATTTCCGCGGCTAGCCCTCCCGCTTCCGAACAGTCCGCTGCTCAATCCGCTTCTCGTGCGGACCCTTGATGAGGCGCTGCACGAAGATGCCGGGCGTGTGGATCATGTCGGGGTCGAGGTCGCCGGTTGGCACGATCTCCTCGACCTCGGCGACCGTGACTTTCCCGGCCATGGCCATCATCGGGTTAAAATTCCGCGCGGTCTTGTTGTAGACGAGGTTGCCTTGCGTGTCGGCGACCTGCGCCTTGACGATGGAAAGGTCCGCAACGAGCCCCGTCTCGAGTATATAGGTCTCGCCGCCGAAATCGCGGTGCTCCTTGCCCTCGGCGACGAGCGTGCCGACACCGGTCTTGGTATAAAAGCCCGGAATGCCCGCGCCGCCGGCCCGGCAGCGCTCGGCGAGCGTGCCTTGCGGGTTGAACTCGAGCTCCAGCTCACCGGAAAGATACTGCCGCTCGAACTCCTTGTTCTCGCCGACATAGGACGAGATCATCTTCTTCACCTGCCGCGTTTCAAGCAAGAGGCCGAGGCCGAAACCGTCAACGCCCGCATTATTGGAAATGAAGGTCAGGTCCTTCACGCCGCTGTCGCGCAGCGCAGCAATCAGAAGCTCGGGAATGCCGCAAAGGCCGAAGCCGCCGGACATGATGGTCATGCCGTCGAACAGGAGCCCGTCAAGCGCCGCAGCGGCATCCGGATAGACTTCGTTGGCCATGAGGGCGACTCCCCGGATCGTCTGATGTCCTGCGCGTCATAGCGCGCCCCGGCCCCGGAAGGCCAGCCCCGGCCCGGTCACGCTTTGGTGGGCTCAGCCCGGCCCCTCGAAGGATCGCGCGCCGGAGAGGGACGGGATACGCCGCCGCGCTTGCGCGACCTCCGAAAGGTCAATGTCCGCGACGAGCACGCCGGGCTCCACTCC
>CAYSED010000212.1:0-1645 GCA_964429935.1 uncultured Hyphomonadaceae bacterium | reverse complement strand
AGTCGGGCCGGACACGGGGTGGCCGTGGGGGCCGATGGTGTGATGCTCATATTGCGTCGTCCCTGGCTGGCGCTTGATGCGCCTCTGGCGCCACCTTTCGCCGCCCATCTCCCCTATGGCAGCATAGGCGACCCCAAGGCCGAATTGCGCTGCGGCCGGGTCCCTGGCGAACATCTCGCGGCCGTCCTGGACCATTTCCGCGCCGCCCTGCCCAACGAGGCAGCGGCCTTCATCCTGTGGAACGAGGCGACGGCGGAGTTCGCCGTGCATTTTCCGCAGATCGATGAAGCGACGCCGACGCGCCTCGTTTACCGGCCCCCGGCCTGCGAGCCTGGCTGGCATGTCGTCTGCGACATGCACAGTCACGGGCGCGGTCCGGCCTATTTCAGCGCGACCGACGATGCTGACGATGCCCATGCCACCAAGATTTCACTCGTCGTCGGGCGGCTCGACCACCCGGCGGGTCCGGTCATGGCCGCCCGGCTCTGCGCCGGAGGCATGTTCCTGGCCGTGCCGCGCAGCCCATTTTCGGGAGCTTCCCCATGCAGCCTGACAAGTCCCAGCGTCACTTTCTTCCCGCCAGCTTCGACAATCGCGGGATCCGGATCCTCCTCGTGGGATGCGGTGGAAACGGCGCCCAGATGCTGATGGGCCTTGCCTCGCTCGACACGGCTCTCCGCGCGATATCCTTGCGTTCGCTCTCGGTCACCGTGGTCGACGACGACATCGTGACCGAGGCCAATCTCGGTCGCCAACCCTTTTATCGCTGCGATCTCGGCAACTCCAAGGCGCGAACGCTCACGGAGCGGATCAACCTCGCCCACGGCCTCACCTGGAAGGCGGTTCATGGCCGCGCGCCCGGCGCTGTCGACACGGAGGGCACCGACATCCTCATCACGTGCGTCGACACTGCTTCGGCGCGCCGGGCACTCGGCGCGGCGCTTAGCGACGGCAGGGTCGTGCCGACCTATTGGATGGACCTCGGCAATCGCGCCAGCGACGGACAATATCTGATGGGCTGCCCATGCCGCCCGAAGGGCAACGTCAAGGCGCGCCTGCCAGCCGTCCTCGAGGCATTTCCGGAGCTGGCCGACGAAACCCTGGCCGAGGACGATGCTCCGTCCTGCTCGGTCGCCGAGGCGCTTGAACGTCAGTCCCTGTTCGTCAATCGGGTGCTGGCGAGCCACGCGCTTGCCCTGTTGTTCGACCTTCTCGGCCGCGGTTCGATCGGGCACGCCGGCGCCTTCATCAACCTCGCCAGTGGCCAGGCCGTCCCGATCCCTTTGCCGCGCGGCGACTGAAACCCCGCCGGCCACTCCACCACTTTCCGTGCCTATCCAACCCCGGTGGCCTGCGCCCGGGGCACGAGGAGATTTTGTCATGACCGTCATCGGACATAACCGCATCCGCCGCGTCGACAGCTTCGACGGCTATGAGGTTCTCGCCCACCCCCTGGCGAACCGCGAGGACCGCGTCTTCCATCGCGGCGAGGGCGGGGCGTCCCAGGACGGGGTAACCTACGGGTCGCATGACATCCAGATCGCGCGGCCGACCGGTCCCGGAAACAAGGGCCTCCTTGCCATCCTGATGCACCACGGCGGGGGCCGCCATATCCTCGAATTCTACGAGAGCGCCCTGCCGATCA
>CAYSED010000211.1:594-1661 GCA_964429935.1 uncultured Hyphomonadaceae bacterium | reverse complement strand
GGAAAGGAGTCGGCAATGGTAATAATCGACGGATCGTTTCTTCTCAGCACCGCAGCGATCCCGAGAAGAAACGATCCGTCGATTATTACCATTGCCGACTCCTTTCCTGGCCCATATGTTCGCTATATGTTCTCATGTAGGAAAGAGGGATTTTACGCGACAGGAGCTCATGTCCGAAAATCGTGTGTCTTTTTCAGACAATTTTCGATCGTCCGGTGGTCCGAAAAACAGCTTCGCTTTTTGGACGAACCGATCAGCTCACCCTTTCACGCGCTCCCGAATTGCGGGTAAATAATTTCGGCGCCATCACGGAGCTGGTCAAGATGGTCGGACCACCATTGTGCCATTTTCACCCTCTCAGCCCAGTGAGCACCGCGATGGTAAGCAGCGCGCACATGATCGCGATCGCTATGAGCCAGAGCGCGCTCGATGGCGTCGGGGTGCCACAAGCCTGACTCATTAAGGAGGGTACTGGCAATGGCCCGAAACCCGTGCGATGTCATTTCATCGCCACCATAGCCCAATCGTCGCAAGGCGACATTGAGCGTATTCTCACACATTGGCCGCAACGACGTGTGGAATGCGGGAAAGAGAAATCCTCCGCTATTCTTCAAGGCTCGAAGCTTGTGAAGCAGGTCCATCACCTGGCGCGACAACGGGACGACATGGGCCTGGCCCATCTTCATTTTTGCGGCCGGGATACGCCATACCGCAGCGCCAAGATCAATTTCCGACCATTCCGCCTTGCGCAACTCTCCGGGACGCAGAAAGACATGAGGAGCGAGCTGCAACGCGATCCTGGTCTCGATTCGGCCGCTGTATCCATCAATTGCACGCAACAGTTCGCCGACCTTTACCGGCTCAAGCACCGCGGCATGATGTTTGACCCTGGGCGCTATCAAGGCTCCTCGCAATATGTCAGCGGGGTTATGCTGGGCGCGGAGTGTGGAAACCGCATAACGAAATATGCGCCCCGAAAAAGCCCTCAGACGGTGTGCTGTCTCGTGATGTCCTTTGCGCTCGAGCCGCTTCAAAGAACTGTAATACATGCGATGGTTTCCGGTAAT
>CAYSED010000211.1:0-584 GCA_964429935.1 uncultured Hyphomonadaceae bacterium | reverse complement strand
CTACATGGGGGTCCAGAAGATCGCGAAACCAGCGCGCCTTCTTGAGTGTTGCCGGGGATTTTCCCTCCAGTTCCATCTTCATGATATATTCGTCGGCTACGACCGAAAATGTCGTCGCGGCAGCAATTTCGGCCTGCAGCTTCGCCTGGGCCTTTACGGCAACCGGATCGACGCCCCCCAACAACAACTCGCGTGCTTCCTCCAGCTTCTCCCGTGCCTCCTTGACGCCGATGGCGGGATAGTGGCCCAGCGTGATCTTCTTCTCCACGCCATGATACCGGAATTTGACCCGCCATATCAGAGAGCCGGACGGCTGAACCGCGAGATACAGGCCTTTACCGTCGGCTACCTTGTAAGCCTTTTCCCGCGGTTTGAGTGCCTTGATCTGCACAACGGTAAGCATTGGGGGCCTCTATCCAGAAAGATCGTTGAGGCCCCCAGATTCGAGCCCCCAAATCATCCGGATCAGGATGAACAAAGGCGAACGACACCGGAAAGCCGATGCCTCAATATACCAGTATTTCCGGGGGTTTTCGAGGATTTTCAGCCCCATAACAGGGGCTATCGTGGTGCCACAAGGCGGA
>CAYSED010000210.1:0-1666 GCA_964429935.1 uncultured Hyphomonadaceae bacterium | reverse complement strand
AGGCACGTAGGGCATAATGGCGAAGCCGCCCTGCGTGTATGCGTCCCAGCGAACGTAGTGAGTGAGTTTATTGGCTTGTTATGTGGCATGCTTATTCGAAGAGAGAATGCTAGCAGTAGCCAATACACTACCAATAAAGATACCGGCGACACAGAATGCTAGCCCGGCTTCTTGACCAGATAAAACACCAGACTGTAATTGCGAGTAAACAGGTGATAGACCGAAATAAGCGCCGACAGCACAGCCAATAAAGCTGAATGACAAACCAATTTTAGTTCCTAGTTTCATAGTTAAAAATCCTTCTTATCTTGATTTACCTTTGACACATAACATTTAAATGATACGGACCCTAAGAACCGCATAATAATTTTTATCATACTGGGCTAACTCCCGTCATCTCTTGCTGTAGTTGCGCTGGCATCGCTATTAATATTTTGCGAACCTATTTATATGCGAACCACGGTTCGCATATAAATGAATCACTATCATAATAGTACAGCTTTACGCCGCCAAGTCATACACTTAGGAGTTCGCAAAACATGGACCACAAAAAAAATACGAATCGCTGAGTCGGGACAGAACCTGCTTAACCGTATTTCCTTTGCCGTTAACAGGCTGGGATACAGCAAAAGGACAGAGCAAACCTACAGCTACTGGATAAAGTATTTTCTGAACTACAATCGCACCAAGCCTGCCCAAGGCCTCTGTACAGAAGATATAAATCGCTTTCTCCAACATATATCTAACCGCAATAAGTCACCCACGTCGGTAAATGCAGCCATTAATGCAATTAACTTTTTCTTTAAGCATGTTTTGGAACGGGAGATGGGCCAGCTTGATCCGATTCATCGCCCCAAGGCACCAAAAAATCTACCTGTTGTGTTCACGCATCAGGAAGCGATGAAAATACTGCGTGCGATGCACGGAACACAACGTCTTATGGCATCCTTACTCTACGGCTCAGGTCTTCGGATAAGTGAGTGCGTTCAACTGAGAGTGAAAGACGTGGATTTATCCCTGATAACTCTTCATGTTAAGTGCGCTAAAGGAAAGAAAGACCGTGTCACGCTATTTCCTGAGAAGCTTATCAGGCCATTGTCTCAGCAATTACAATGGCGGAAGTCTCTGCACGACTATGACTTAAGTCTGGGCAAAGGATATGTTGAGCTACCTAATTCATTGAGGAAGAAATACCCCGCCGCGGAACAAGCACTGGGCTGGCAATACCTCTTCCCTTCAGCCATAGTAAGAATGGACAAAACCTTTAACGTCGAACGTCGCTGGTATACGTCAACTCGCACATTACAAAAGGCGGTAAAGAGAGCGATCCAGATTGCCGGAGTGCACAAACACGGCGGTTGCCACACATTTCGCCATACGTTTGCAACTGAGCTTTTACGCGCTGGATACGATATCAGAACTATTCAGGAGTTACTGGGGCATACATCTGTACAAACTACGCAGATATACACGCATGTTGTAAAACAGGGGCCTCATGAAGTGAGAAGCCCACTGGATTAAGTGGTGCTGGGGTGACGTATTTATTGTTACCCCAAGGTCCGTTTTACGTACTCTTCTGCCGTTTGATTGCAAATATTTGAACGGCAGCTTTTGGCACAAAGCAGAAGTAGGTAGTCAATAATCTGTACTTCAGCGCATAATATTT
>CAYSED010000209.1:0-1674 GCA_964429935.1 uncultured Hyphomonadaceae bacterium | reverse complement strand
GACGGGCGGCCGGACGGCGTCCTGTCGACCAAGCCGGCGAAGAATTGCGTCGACCCGGTGAATGGCAGCGCCGTCGAAGCCTGCTATTATGCCTTCGAGCAGGGCACATCCATGGCCGCGCCGCACGTGTCGGCGGCGCTCGCCCTGATCGCGGCCAAGAATCCGGGGTTCACCGGCGCCGAGCTCGAGGCCATGCTGATTTCCACGCTCGAACCGAGAACGGGCGAGCAATGCGCGGCCGAATGCGCGCAGTTTCCGGGATCGACGCCGATACCGGATCGGCCTGGCATGTGCACGAGGCCATGCGGCGGCGGATGGCTGAACCTGGCAAACCTGCCGGGCTGAGGCCGATAGAGACAAGGGAGACGGGGCTTCGATGGACAAGGATAAACGGGAAGGGCCGGGCAGCCGGTACACGGTCACGCAGGCAGGCCTCGCCGGGATCGTCGGAGCGGGGCTCCTTGTCATGGGCGGCCTGGCCGTCACCTCGCTGCCCGGCGAGAGGGCCAAGCCGGTCTCCCTGCCCGGGCAGACGGACGCCGAGGCGATGCCTGCCGTCCTGACGCAGCAACCGGGAGGCGCCGGGATCGCGGCGAGCGAGGACGGCGGCGTCGATTTCATCGTGCGGTTCGAGAAACTGCCCGAACTCGAAGCCTGTCAGGCCGCCTGGCGAAACGACCCCGAGGCGGCGCGGGCCATGTTCCGGGACTGGGCCTCGGCCTATCCGGAACTCGCCGGGCTCCGCCTCAAAAAAGCCAGCTATTCGGGCGAACTGGTCCTGACCTGGCAGGGCGGCGGCAGCGACCCCACGCGGGCGGACATCATGGCCGCGCGCGACCGGATCATCTCCCTGCCGATCGTGCGCTATGCCGACCCTGATTTCACCGCCCGCGTGGAAGGACCCTGACCATGTTTCGCCTCACTTCCCTGATCCCGCTTCTTGCGGCGCTTGCCGCCTGCGACGCCGATGCGCCGGACGGCACGGCAGGGACGGCAGCGCTGCAGGAGACTGCGGAGGCAGCGCCCCGGGAAACGCCGGACGTATCGCTCGATACCGGCGCGGCAAAAGCCGACGCGAGCCTGACAAGCAGCATTGACTGGGCGGCCGCCCGCGCCGACCGGACCGCGTCCGGCGGCGAGGCCGAACAGCTCGTCCAGGCCCAGTCCGGCGGCGTGCAGCCCCCGGTGCCGATCCTGTTGCCGACGGGGATCGTCAGCGTCCAGTCCGCAACCGGCGGCGGGCCCGTCTTCCGCCAGATGAGCGACGGTTATGTCGCGTCCTATCCGGGCGCGCTCTACGACATCGTCGTCAACGGCACGAACCAGGTGGCCGCGATCGACGGCCAGCAGGTCCAGCCGCGCGGCGAGCCGGTCTTTACCGCGACCGTCGCCGGCGCGCAGGTCGCCCTGTCGCGCTACGGGGCCGACTATCTCGTCGAATTCGAGTGCCACGAGACAGATGAGGAGACCGGAACCTGCATCGGCGAAGCCGAGGCGCTACAGGTGGCTGAATCGCTTGTCGTGGCGGGGTCGCGCTGATGGCGGTCCGGGGACGCTTTCTCGGCGCCGCGGCGGCCGTCGCGCTGTTTGCCGCGTGCGATGGCGGCGTGGCCCTGCCGGGCCTGAGCGAGCCGCCCGCCTCCCCGGCTGCGCCCGGCGCGCCGCCAGCCCCGC
>CAYSED010000208.1:0-1690 GCA_964429935.1 uncultured Hyphomonadaceae bacterium | reverse complement strand
GCTTGGTAGAATGGATGTTTTAGCAAACTTCGTTCTTCTATAATGCGATCAATTTTTTGAATCAATGGATCCATAAACTGTTCCAAATTTGCTGATAAAAAAATCTTTCCAGTTACAAAAGAATTTTATGGATTGTAGTATCGATCTGTTTTGTGCTCCTGTAGTGTAGTCCGGTCAAGCATTTAGGCCTTTCACGCCTGAGACTCGGGTTCGAATCCCGACGGGAGCACTCAAGTTAATATATTTCTCAGCAGCATTCAAATTGAAAGTTTTGAGCAGGAAAAATATTGAAGTTAATCCTCTGCAAACAATTTATGGTAAATATATTAAAAAAATCAATAGTGCATTAGATTCTGAAATAGAATTATACTCCGAATCAGAGTTCAAAGAACCATTAAAATACGCATTAGGTGAAGGGAAGAGAATTCGACCAATTATCCTGCTTTTATCTTCTGAATGTGTTGGTCAGGTTGACGACAATACTTTAGCGGCTGCATGTGCGATTGAATTTTTGCATACAGAATCAGTTATTCATGATGACATTATAGATAATGAGACACAGCGTAGACAAAAAGATCCATTTCATATTAAATATGGATATAATACTAGTGTTCTAACAGGCGATTTTGTTCTAGGTTTAATCCTAAACATTGCATCAAGGGTTAACAATCCAAGAGTAACAAAAAATCTTGCTACTGCTGCTATGATGATGAGTGAAGGTGAAATGATTGAAGGTAGGTTAGAAACGAGTGAGGATGTAACTTTTGATGATTATCTTAAGGTAATAGAATACAAAACAGCTGTGGCTTTTGAAACTGCATCAAGGTTGGGCGGAATAATTTCAGGAGGAAATGAAGAACAAATACAATGCTTAGCTGATTATGGCAAGAATATTGGAATTGCATATCAAATTCGAGATGACTTGCATGACTGGCAAAACGAAGACAAGTTATTTAACTTTCTAATTAAAAAGAGCTCAGACCCAAGAATTATTTTTAACAAGATGGAAGATCTAATGAAAAAATATTCTGATAGAGCTCTTTTCAGTATTAGAAAGATATCTGACTGTGAGGCTAAAAACAGCCTTGAAAATTTGGTAATGTTTACCAGAACTACGGTATAAATCCTGCATTAATCGCTGGAGTAGCATACTCTGCAAATTGTATGATAGGCTCTGGATAGACACCTATGGTTACCATAAATATTATTGAGAATATCATTACGGCTATAATCGAACGTGGTTCTTTGATTCTCTTTTCTGTTTCACCCTCAAAGTACATCTTTCGTATTATCCAGCCGTAATAAGCTAGGGATAATGCACTGTTTAGAACACCTGCTACCGCAAGCCATGGACCCCACCATACTACTGTACCAGCATCAATTGCAGCACCAAATAACATCAATTTACTCCAAAATCCACTAAGCGGAGGAACTCCAGCTAGCGCAAGCAGGGATATTACCAATCCTAAAGCCGTTATAGGCATACGTCTTCCGAGACCTTTTATTTTTTCAATATGTGTAACTGCTAAAGCTGTTACAAGCCCTGCAACTGCAATGAATGCAGCACCTTTCATGACTGCATGGTTTAGAATATGAAATAGAGACCCTTGAAGGCCAATAATAGAATGTGGTGCGATGGATAAACCAATCAGTATGTATCCAGCATGTCCAATGCTTGAATAGGCTAACA
>CAYSED010000207.1:0-1778 GCA_964429935.1 uncultured Hyphomonadaceae bacterium | reverse complement strand
TTCATTGATGTCCCCGATTCGCGATAGAACGCCTCCCAGCTTTCGCCGGGATAGCGGGCTGATGGCTCTGCGACCGCATCCAATACCGATCCCGCGGATCAAATTCAGGCTGTGGTTGCTGCGCAAGCAGTTCTGGCGTCGCAATCCCCTATCTCAATTTCCGCCCACAGGACCGCGTTACAAGTCCGCACGCAAGCGTGCGATACATCTCTTCTGCAGTGCACGTCGAGTTACGACTGGCGCGCTCAGTTCGACTGGACCGGGGGAATGGTCCGAATCAGCCAGTCCGGCGGCAGGGGCCCGGTCGGCAGTTCCGGCTCGGCCGGATCGGCCGGATCGGGTTCGTCCGTGGGCGGCAAGTGTCCGGTTCCGAGCAGGGAGCTTCCGAGCGATTGCGCCGCCTGCGACTGGAGCCGGCCCGTCCGGCCGATCTCGTCAGCCGTCAGCACCGGGTCGAACGTGTCCGGATCGATCACGTCGGGCGTGATCGATTGCAGGGACGACTCCGGATTGGCCCGGCGGCTCCGCCCCATTGTCCCGGCAACGCGGCGGTCAAGCTCGGCCGCCCGGGCCGAACAGGCGCTGTCGATCTGGCCGTCACGGATGCAGGGATGGTCGCCCTCGACGGTCTCGAAGGCATAGCTGTCACCGCCCGATCCTGCCCGCGAGATCTGCTCGACACCGAGCAGGGCCTCGACCTCGGCCAAGGGGGTGGGGACTTGCGTGTCGAGACCGAGCGCCGCGAGTTCCTCGGCAACCGGCGTGACGCGCGGAGAGATTGTTTCCTCGACGGCGCTCGCCCGGGGCGAAGCCGCCTCCGGGGCAGAAGCCTGCTGAGCCGTTTCGCAGGCGGCCAGAAGGGCAGCGCCTGCGAGGGCGAAGGCGAAGGCGAGCGGCTTGTCGCTGGTCAGGCCTCGAAATGTCATCCTCGTCCGCGCCTCCACCTGTCGCCCCGTCCTGCCGGTCAGGGACCTGTCTGGGTCACGACAATCGCCGCGCACCCGCCGGCAACCACGCAGCCCGTCTGGCTGATCATGTAATCCAGCCCGCTGCCGTTCTGGATCAGCTCGGCCGACAGGCCCGTGCCATCCTGAAGGATCGTACCACGATTGGCCGAGCCTGTCTGGTCCAGAAGCGCGCTGTTGTCCGTGCCGCGCTGGTCGATCAGGCCGTGGTGGCCGTCGCCAGTCTGGAAGAGACCGGCCGAATTCGTCCCGCCGGCTAGGCCAAGGGCGCTCACCTCCTGATGGATCGTTGCCGTGTTTGCGGCACCATGTTGCGCCATGCGCGCCGAGTTCGCGAAGGCGGCCGTTTCCATATTGACCTGGCTGACCGTCACCGTGTTGCTGTCGCCGACGATCAGGCCGTCGAACATGTTGGGCCCGGACCCGGCCTGGCGGATGTCAAACCGGTTGCCGTCGCCCTCTATCGTCATCGCCGCGGACTGGTCCGGCCCGCCCTGCTCGATGCGGCCCTCGACATTGTCCGACCCGGTGATCCCGACGAGCGCCAGGCTGCGCGGCCCGTCCTGCTCGATGACCGTCTCATTATTGTTCCCGGCCTGGCTTATGGCCGCTGTGCTGCCGGCCTGAGCGGCGGCACTGCCTGCCACGAGCATGGCTCCAGCCATGATCGCCGCGTGTTTCAAAGCTTTTGTCTTCATCCTCGTTCCCGCCCGAACTTCTCAAAAAAAAGAGCCCCGGCCCGGACCTTCTGTCCGGGCCGGAAGCCGTTAGGTCTCCGAACCTTACGGGTTCATCGACATACCCTGGTTGACG
>CAYSED010000206.1:0-1826 GCA_964429935.1 uncultured Hyphomonadaceae bacterium | reverse complement strand
GACGAGGAGACGATTTCCTATCTTTCGGACACCGGCCGCGACCCGGACCGCGTCGCCCTCGTCGAAGCCTATGCCAAGGCGCAGGGCTACTGGCGCCCCGACATGGCCGATCCCGTCTTCACAGATACGCTGGGGCTTGACCTCGGCGATGTCGAGCCCTCGCTCGCCGGGCCGAAGCGTCCGCAGGACCGTGTCCTCCTCTCGGAGGCGGATACCGCTTTCGCAGAGGCCATGGAGAAGGATTTCGGCAAGGCCGGGGACTCGACACGGGTCAAGGTCGCCGGGGAAGACTATACCGTCACCCATGGCGACGTGTTCATCGCCGCCATCACGTCCTGCACCAATCCGTCGAACCCGAGCGTGCTGATCGCCGCCGGCCTCCTCGCCCGCAAGGCGCGCGAGCGCGGCCTCACCCGCAAGCCCTGGGTCAAGACCTCGCTCGCGCCGGGCAGCCAGGTCGTCACCGACTATCTCGTGAAGGCCGGGCTGCAGGGCGATCTCGACGCGCTTGGCTTCAACCTGGTCGGCTATGGCTGCACGACCTGCATCGGCAATTCGGGACCCCTGCCGGACAATCTCGCCCGGGCCATCGCCGAAGGCGATCTCGTGTCCTGTTCGGTGCTCTCCGGCAACCGCAATTTCGAGGGCCGCATCGGGCCGGACATCAAGGCGAACTATCTCGCCTCGCCGCCACTCGTCGTCGCCTATGCGATCGCCGGGTCGCTCAAGGTCAATGTTGCGACCGGCAGCCTTGGCAAGGACAGGGACGGCAAGGACGTCTACCTGAAAGACATCTGGCCCTCGAATGCCGAGATCCAGGCCGTCATGCGGGAAGCCGTCACGCCGGAGATGTTCTCCCGGCGCTATGCCGATGTCTTCAAAGGCGATGCCGACTGGCAGGGCATCAAGGTCTCCGGCGGCCAGACCTATGACTGGCCGCTGTCGTCGACCTATGTCCAGAACCCGCCCTATTTCGAGGGCATGGACATGACGGTCACCGCCCCGGCCAATGTCGTGAATGCCCGCATTCTCGGCCTCTTTGCCGATTCCATCACGACCGACCACATCTCCCCGGCCGGAAACATCAAGGCCGACAGCCCGGCCGGAGAATATCTGCGCGAGCACCAGGTGCCGCCGCTCGAGTTCAATTCCTACGGGGCGCGGCGCGGCAATCACCAGGTCATGATGCGCGGCACGTTCGCCAATATCCGCATCAAGAACCAGATGGTGCCAGGCGTCGAGGGCGGCGTCACGGTCCACCAGCCGACAGGCGAGGTCATGCCGATCTATGACGCGGCGCAGCGTTACCAGGCGGCCGGCGTTCCGCTCGTCATCCTTGCCGGCGAACAGTACGGCACCGGTTCGTCGCGCGACTGGGCGGCCAAGGGCACGATCCTGCTCGGCGTGAAGGCGGTCATCGCCGGATCGTTCGAGCGCATCCACCGCTCGAACCTGATCGGCATGGGCGTCCTTCCCCTGCAGTTCAAGCCGGGCGAGGGCTGGGCGAAGCTCGGCCTCAAGGGTGACGAACAGGTGACGATCGAGGGCATAGCCGCCGTCAAGCCGCGCCAGATGCTGCCGGTCCGGATCGCGCGCGGCGACGGGTCGGGCGTGACGGTCGAGACGCTGGTCCGTATCGATACGGATAACGAGCTCGAATACTACCGCCATGGCGGCATCCTGCATTATGTGCTGAGGAATCTCGCCTCGGCCGCATGACGCGGTCACTGCAATTCACATCCACGTGATTGGCGCTCCGGTACGCCCGGCGTTAGAGCGTCTTCGTCTTTGACGGAATCGCAAGGGATTCCTTTCCGGGTCGAATT
>CAYSED010000205.1:0-1843 GCA_964429935.1 uncultured Hyphomonadaceae bacterium | reverse complement strand
CCTCGCCGGCAAGACGCTCGCGCATCGTGCTCTCATTGCGGGCGCGGGCCGCCGTGGCGAGCCAGCGGATCGCCAGCGCCTCGCGACGCTCGGGACGCACTTCGACCGGAACCTGGTAGGTGGCCCCGCCGACGCGGCGCGAACGCACCTCGACCGACGGCGCCACTGCTTCGAGCGCATCCCGGAACACGTCGACCGGGTCGCGCTTGGCGCGCTGCTCGACGAGCGCCAGCGCGCCGTAGACGATCCGCTCGGCGGTCGATTTCTTCCCGTCCTTCATGATCTGGTTCATGAACTTTGTGAGCACGGCATCCTTGAATTTCGGATCCGGCAGGACTTCTCGTTTTTCGGCGCGGTGGCGGCGTGACATGGATTGGCTCTCTTATTTCGGGCGTTTCACGCCGTAATGCGAACGGCGCTGCTTGCGGTCCTTGACGCCCTGGGTATCAAGGACGCCGCGCAGGATGTGGTAGCGGACGCCGGGAAGGTCCTTCACGCGGCCGCCACGGATCGGGACCCCGGGGTGCTCCTGCAGGTTGGGGCCCTCGCCCGGGATGTCGGTCACGACCTCGATGCCGTTCGTGAGGCGCACCTTGGCGACCTTGCGGAGCGCCGAGTTCGGCTTTTTCGGCGTCGTCGTGTAGACGCGGGTGCACACGCCCCGGCGCTGCGGACACGCCTTCAGCGCGGGAACCTTGTTGCGCGCGGGCTTGGCTTCCCGTGGCTTGCGGATGAGTTGCTGGATCGTCGGCATCGACGGGTCTTCCTTGCTGGCTGGGGCGGCGTGCCCCCGTCTTCAAATTCATAGGGCCGAGGCGGCCGGGATTCGGCCTCTCGGCAGGTGCGGGTTATCGATAAACTCTTTGCCAGACCGTAATCTGGAAGTTGGCGCGTCTTAGTCTCCCTGCCCCCTGCCCGTCAAGGCCCATGCCTCAGTAATCCGGGGGCCTGTGCTTTGACAGGCTGCACGGGCCGGATTCCTCAGCCTGAGGAAGGGCTCCCTGAAAACTTGTCATCCCTGAAAATCCGCGAGGATACGTCAGGCACCCAGCCTTTGGCCGGGGGCTTGTTTCAGTGCTGGCTCCCGGATTGCCTGCGGCGTCAGGGATGACAGTCTGACAGAGCCGCACCCGTCAAGAAACGAAGCGCTGCAGGCAGGACCGCCGCCGCCAGGGACGGAAGCGGTCCAATGCCCTATTCGGCTGCGTCGGTTTCCGGTTCCGGGGCCGGCAGGGCCGCAGCCGAAGCCGCTTCGGCCTCCGCCGCCGCAGCCGCCGCCGCCTTGGCCCTTGCATTGCGCAGGCGCACGTCGCGGTCGGCGGCGATCTTGCGATAGCGCCGCATCGAGCCGCCGGTGCCCGCCGGGATGAGCCGGCCGACGATGACGTTCTCCTTCAGGCCCTCCAGCGTATCCACCTTGCCCTGCAGGGCCGCCTCGGTCAGCACGCGGGTCGTCTCCTGGAAGGACGCCGCCGAGATGAAGCTGCGCGTCTGCAGGCTCGCCTTGGTGATGCCGAGGAGAACCGGGGTGCCGGTCGCCTCTTCCTTCTTGCGCTTGCGCACCGCCGTGTTGGCCGCCTCGAATTCCAGCACGTCGACATGCTCGCCCTTCAGGAGCGTCGTGTCGCCGCCGGACGTGATCTCCACCTTCTGCAGCATCTGACGGACGATGACCTCGATGTGCTTGTCGTTGATCGGCACGCCCTGCAGGCGGTAGACCTCCTGGATCTCGTTGACGAGGTAGCTCGCGAGAGCCGCCACGCCGCGGATGGCCAGGATGTCGTGCGGTGCCGGGTTGCCGTCGAGGATGTACGCGCCCTTCTCGATGGTGTCGCCTTCCTGA
>CAYSED010000204.1:745-1905 GCA_964429935.1 uncultured Hyphomonadaceae bacterium | reverse complement strand
GTGGTCGGGGCCACCGCAGTCATGCGCCACGTCAAAGATAAGCCCACGCCGATGGCGAACTGGATCAGGAAGCTCTCCGAGAAAAAGCCTTTCCGGCTCGTCTCGGTGGCGCTTGCCAACAAACTCGCCCGGATCGCTTGGGTCGTGCTGACCCGCAAGGAGGCCTATCACCCCTACGCGCATCTGACCTGATCGCGCCAGGTCACCCGAAATGGTAATGGCAGTCGATGATGAGTGAAGATCGAGCCAATGGTGAGACCAACCCGTCTGATTCAATGCGCTTCAAAGCGCGGGAGCCTGTTTAGGGACCTCGCCGGCGGATTTCGATCAGGGCCAGCGGCAGTAAGAATGCCGCACAAAGAGGCCGGACATATGAAAGCATCCGATCAAACCCGTCCCGACAACAATGCCTTTGCCAAGGGGGCGTCCACATATGAATCACAAATCAGCCGCCATGGAAATCCCCTTCCGATTCATCTCGGTCGAAAACCGCTCTAAAGCGCGCAGTTCCCGGCGAACACGCTGGCGACCTCAGGCTCGGGTGCCAATTCACGGTGGGCCCGCGCCGAAAGGCGTTACTGCCGCCGCCCATCCGGCCTAGATCGAGTCGTGCGCTAGACGGACGAACGCTTCTGCGCCGGACCAAAGAACGGCGTGGGGAAAGCGCCGCAAGCGCTACGCTCTTGTCACCATGTGCCGCAATACGACGCCCATCACTCCCATCTGCGAGCGCCGGCACGAAGCGAAGTCCGGCGACAACATGGGTGGTTCGCTGCCGTCCGGCATCGCCGATTCTGTTGGAGTGCCCGTCAAACCCAGCCATGGCCGTTCCGGGGCCGTCCACCCAAGCATGATATAGTGAGCTGGCGCGTCATCGACGATTGGCCAGCGAAGAACCAAGTTACCGATGCCGAATTTGCTGTGTTCGAAGCATGGTTTGGCGACGTTTTTGACGAGCTATTCGGCCCGGCCTGACCACTCATGAGCCCGTCTTTTGCTTCTGGAACTCATGCACTTAGTGCCTCAACGGAGTATATGGGGCACAGTCAAGGCTGTGACATGCGGGCTTCATGAACACGGCAGTCATACCGCCGTGACCATTTCTGCGCGCTGGCACAGCAAGTCGAGGTCAATGACGGCGAGGTCCGCATCATGGGATC
>CAYSED010000204.1:0-735 GCA_964429935.1 uncultured Hyphomonadaceae bacterium | reverse complement strand
TGGGATCGAAGTCCGATCTATTGAGGGCACTTGCCGCCGCAGGCGATTCGGGAACACCGCCGGGCGCAGTGCCCAGCTTTATTCCAAGGTGGTGGAGCAGGATGTAAACATGTCTGGCCTCGGTAACCAGAAGAAGTCAGACCGCGCGACCGCTTGCCGCGCCGCTACGGTGCTCATCGATATAATTGGTAAATGAGGTCGCCGTTGTCCGGGTAACCGAGCGACGGCGACCTCGGCTGGATCAGGAAGCTGCGATCATCTTGCGGCATTCCTCGGCACATTTGCGGCATGCAGCTGCACAAGCCTGGCAGTGATCATGAGCATGTTGTCCGCATTCAGCGGCACAGCTTTCGCATACCTCCGCACAAAGCGCACAAAGCTGCTTGGCGAAGCTGCTTTTGCGCGCGACAAAACTAGCCGCGAGGCGGCAAACGGCTGCGCAATCGAGCGTGAGCTCGATGCATCGCGTCATGGCCTGAACATGATCTGACCTAAGACATGAGACTGTGCAAGTATCGCAGGCATCTGCGCAGGCGTTGCATGCGGCAAGGCAATCGAGATGGTTGTTCGACATCATCTTTCTCCAAATGAGTTGAGACCTTTGTCAGGTCGTTTGGCGTTCTACGCTCCGGACTACGGTCCCGGGTCAATGTTCGATTTTTGGGAATTTTTTCTGATCGCATTTTGACGAAGATCAATGATCCAGATTTCCCTTGACCTATGACCATGGTCGAA
>CAYSED010000203.1:0-1907 GCA_964429935.1 uncultured Hyphomonadaceae bacterium | reverse complement strand
CCCGCACCGCGCGCGAAAAACTGGCCGTCTTACCGTAGCGGGCCTCGCCTGGGCCGGTCCTGCCTCAGCCGAGCAGGTACAAGACGGCCGTGACGAGCGAGACCCAGAAAGCCGAACAGAAGCCGATCAGGAGAAGGGCGCTCTTCCAGAGCGGCCAGCGGACCGTGTCATCCCGCCACGCCAGTTTCGGGCCCTGCGTCGGGACGGTCCGGCCCGCGTTCAGGGCGAGGCCGCGAAGCTCTCGCCGGGCGAGCGGGGGATGATGGGTCTTCACCGGGTCTGACCTGCTCTATTTCCGTTCACTGTGCCCGTTTGCCGGGCTGGCATGGCCGTTCCGGGCTTCCAGCAGCCCGAAACTATTCATGGCACTTTCGCTTCCGAACTCTTAACGTGGGCATAAGAAAGCCTGTCAAACTCTTTGCCTTCGTGTACCGGAAGGACGTCAGCTTGCAGATTGACTGGACTATACACGGACTTGTCATGTCGCGGGATAAATCATTTCGGCATCAGGCGTCGGTTTGCGCCGGGCTACAAGTCAAGATTTCGCGACCCCGGGGCCGGGCAACGCCCCTTGCCTGGGTAAGGACGACCGGACAGGACCCGCCGGAACCGGAATATATCCGGCAGGCTGACGCGTCCCGGGCCACCGAGGCGCAATATCATTGTCGGCCGGGATGGCGGGCGCGCAAGAATTGTGCGCTGCAGCAAGTGCGTGGGGCGCGCCGGGGCCTGTCCCGCCATGGCAGCCTTGCGGCAGGTCTGGCCGGGGCTGCGGAGCGGCTTGCCCGGCGGCGACAAGTATAGACGCAACTATTGACCGGATGCGGAGCATCGCCCTGTCCGGGGCGTTGCGGCAGGCCTTTTCCCTTGGCTGGAGAAATAAGTGGCCGGAGCCTTCCGGATGCTGTTTACGATATCGTAATACAGGCTGATACGACACAGGCTGATTGGTCATGTCCCGCATGCCGGGAGGGCCTCGGGTTGCAGAGCATCGACAAAGCCGGGTTGCCCAGGGGAGAGGGTCGCCCGCCGCTCGAGGATCTCGCGGGTGCAACACGGGGTTTTGCAAAACCGATCCGTGTTAGTGGCCGGTCGGCGATAGTGGCGCAATTCTTGTTTGGACACGTTTGAAACGGTTCAAACAGGGAAACGGGACAAGTTCAATGAAGTATGAGTCTGCTGTAGAAAACAGCGCAACCCGCACATTGGTGACAGGAAACACGGGCGCCGGAGAGGCCGGACAGATTGCCGTTCCGGCGTCGAAGCGCCTCATGGACGTGCTGATCGCCATACCGGCCCTGTTCTTCCTGTCGCCTGCCATGCTGCTGATCGGTCTTGTCATCAAGCTCGCCGATGGCGGACCGGTCTTCTTCGTGCAGGAGCGCAGGGGGCTTGGCGGCGATTATTTCCTGTGCATGAAATTCCGCACCATGCGGACGGATGCCGACCGCGTTCTCTCCCATATCCTGGCGACGGACCCGGCCATGAAGACGGAGTGGGAGGCGACGCAGAAGTTCGCGAACGATCCGCGGGTCACGCTGGTCGGCAGCTTCCTCCGCCGGACAAGCCTCGACGAGCTGCCGCAGCTCCTGAACATCATCCGTGGCGAAATGTCCGTCGTCGGACCCCGGCCGATCGTGCCGGGCGAAGTTCATCGCTATGCGGACAAGATCGTCGCCTATGACAGCGTGCTTCCCGGGGTGACGGGCCTCTGGCAGGTGAGCGGCCGCAGCGATACGACCTATGCGGAACGTATCTCTCTCGACGTGGCCTATGCCCGCGAGCGCTCCTTCCTGAAGGACGTCCGCATCCTCCTCGCGACGATCCCGGCCGTCCTGTTCGGCAGGGGCGCGCGCTAGGTTCAATCGACATTCAGGATTCAGTTTTGGCGTGATGTGTGATTCATC
>CAYSED010000202.1:0-1917 GCA_964429935.1 uncultured Hyphomonadaceae bacterium | reverse complement strand
AATTCGACCCGGAAAGGAATCCCTTGCGATTCCGTCAAAGACGAAGACGCTCTAGCGGCGGTCGTTGAGTACAGGAGATCGCAGTGTTTGGATTTGTCGCAAAGTATTCTGTGCTGGCACTCTTGCTTATATTTGGAGATGGCCCGAGTCATGCTGATGGTCCTGAGCCCGAAACACAATATTCGGACTGGTTCAACGGAACCTATGCCCTGGCGCCGTCGATCTGTGAGAGCCATCCGATCGAAATCAGCAGGATCAAGATCCTCGCCCCTAGGGGCCAACTCTTTTCAGACGCAAATAAAGTATACGCCGTCTCTAATGACCGCCTAATTCACGGCAATGGGGCTGAAACGCCTGCGGTGACAATCCTATTGAAATTAGAGGACAACAGGTTTCGATCCCTTTACCTGGCTACCATAACCGAGGCGATGGCGGACGCCGTGGATATGCCATATATGGATGGAATGTTGCTGTATTTCTTTTTCACAAGCGATGAGGTTCCGGTTGATGACGAAATAACTCGTCGGATGCAATCTCGTGATGTCGATGACTATGGGGTGCTCTTCAGTTGCACGCCAAACGAGTCAGTGTTCTGAGCAAATATTGAAAAGCAAAATTGTGGCACGGCTATTAGCCCTGATTGGGAGTTGCACGCGGCTCAGGTGTAAGGGCGGCTAGATTCTGGCTATTCGGCGCGAACAGCAGGGCATAGTTGCACCCCCTACCGCCGCCCGAACAGCCGTTCCACGTCGGCGAGCTTCAGTTCGACATAGGTCGGCCGCCCGTGATTGCACTGGCCGGAATGCGGGGTCGCTTCCATCTGGCGCAGGAGCGCGTTCATCTCCTCCCCGGTCAGCCGACGCCCGGCCCGCACGCTGCCCCGGCAGGCCATGTTGCCCATGACCTCCTCGAACCGCTCCTTGAGCACGAGCCCCGCGTCGTATTCGGCAAAATCATCGGCGAGGTCCCGGATCAGCCCGGCAACATCCATCTCGCCGAACAGCGCCGGGGTCGCCCGCACGCAGACCGCACCTGCGCCGAAGGGTTCCACTTCGAGCCCGAGCGCGAGCAGCTCATCGGCCCGCTCCACGACGCGCGCCGCCTCGTCCCCGGTCAGCTCGACAATGTCCGGGATGAGCAGCGCCTGCCGCTTCACCCCGCCGGCCGCCATCTGCCGCTTCATCTGTTCATAGACGAGCCGCTCGTGCGCGGCATGCTGGTCGACAATGACGATGCCGTCAGCGGTCTGCGCAACAATATAAGTCTCGTGCAACTGCGCCCGGGCGACGCCGAGCGGAAACGCGCCAGTCTCGCTCGCTGACACGTCCGGCTCGACCCGGGCCGAGGGCGCGCCCTGCCAGTCCGGGCGGCTTCGCTCTTCAAGCGAACCATGTTCCGGAAATTCGCCTGATAGAGGATAATCCGCAGCCGGGTGTCCCACCTGTCCCATCCCTTGTCCCACCGCCTGTCCCACCTTGTGTGCTAGCGGCGGGTTTGTCCCCCGGTTCCAGAGCGTGCCGGACGGGGCGGCAGGCGGGGCCTGCATCCGGCCAAGGGCAAAGCCTGAAACCGTCGTCGAAGCCCGGTGGCCCGCTCCGGCCAGTCCGTGCCGAAGCGCCCCGATCAGCAGGCCGCGCACCGTCCCGGCCTCCCGGAAGCGCACTTCGGTCTTCGCCGGATGGACGTTCACATCGACGAATTCCGGTTCAAGATCAAGGAACAAGGCGGCCATCGGGTGGCGGTCGCGGGCGAGGAAGTCCTGATAGGCCGCCCGGATCACGCCGGTCAGCATCCGGTCCTTCACCGGCCGTCCGTTGACGAACAGGAACTGCATCTGCGCATTTCCGCGGCTCAGCGTCGGCAGGCCCGCAAAGCCCGACACTGTGACGCCATCTCGTTCAGCCTTGATTTCAATTG
>CAYSED010000201.1:1648-1921 GCA_964429935.1 uncultured Hyphomonadaceae bacterium | reverse complement strand
CCACTCGTCTCCGTTCCAGCGTGAACTGCCGGAGGTCGCCCAGCTGGCCCAGGCTCTTGAAAAACGCGTTCAGCATCGTGCCGCCTGTGTCGGGCAATTCGCCTGCCCGGTCAATCGCGCCGCATTCGGGCTTGAACCGCTGGCTTCAAGTCGATAGGCGCGCGGCAACCGTTTTTCCGCCAGATCGAAAGCACAGCCTTCATGACCAGCCCCCGTTTCGACGTCCTCGCCATCGGCAATGCCATTGTCGACGTGATGGCCCCCGCCGATGAT
>CAYSED010000201.1:232-1623 GCA_964429935.1 uncultured Hyphomonadaceae bacterium | reverse complement strand
AGGCCTGACCAAGGGCGGGATGATGCTGATCGATGCCGACCGTGCGACCTCGCTCTACCAGGCGATGGGCCCGGCGCAGGAAATCAGCGGCGGTTCGGCGGCGAACACGCTGGCCGGCATGGCGGCGATGGGCTGCAAGTGCGCGTTCATCGGCCAGGTCGCCGACGACCAGCTCGGCGAAGTGTTCGCACACGACGTGCGCGCGCTCGGCATCGATTATGCAACGCCCGTGCGCGCCGGAAGCGAAGTGCCGACCGCGCGCTGCCTGATCCTGGTGACCCCCGACGGTCAGCGCACGATGAACACCTTCCTCGGTGCATCACAGTTCCTGCCCGCCAGCGCGCTTGACGCCGCGATGATCCAGGATGCGGCGGTGCTGTATCTCGAGGGCTATCTGTGGGACCCCGAAGAGCCGCGCGCCGCGATGCGCGCCGCGATCGATGCCGCCCGCTCGGCAGGCCGCAAGGTCGCCTTCACCCTGTCCGATGCGTTCGTGATCGACCGCCACCGCGCCGATTTCCTCGATCTGCTGGACAAGGGCCAGATCGACATCCTGTTCTCGAACGAGGCCGAAATCTGCTCGCTGGCTGAGGTCGATGATTTCGAAGCCGCGGTCGCCACCGTCTCGGCCAAGCTGCCGACCCTGGTCGTCACCCGCAGCGAAAAGGGCGCGATCGCGATCCACGAGGGCCAGCGCTACGCCGTCGCCGCCGAACCGATCGACAAGGTGGTCGACACCACCGGCGCGGGCGACCTGTTCGCCGCCGGCTTCCTGGCAGGACAGGCGCAGGGCCGCGATATCGAGACGTCGCTGCGCATGGGCGCGATCGCCGCCGCCGAAATCATCTCGCACTTCGGAGCACGCTCGTCCGCGGACCTGAAGGCGCTGGTGGCGCAGAAGCTGGGCTGAGAGGGCTGCGGGTCCGGGGGTGATCACCGGACTGTTGGCTAAAATGGAATGGTAGCCGGAGGTCGCAGTTTTCTGCGGCCTTTTGTCGTGGTTGCTTTTGGCACGGTGCTTTGATTGCACCAATATCAAAGGCTTCGTGGAAAGCTGCCGTTTCAGTCAAGCGGCTAGCAGGTCCGGCGCTGCACTGGCGGCCGCAGTCACGTTGACCCACAAGCGATGTTCGATGAAGTCGTCATCACTCTTGTCACCTACAACCTTCAGCAAGGCGTCCAAAGCTCGCTTCACAGCACCTACAGCCGCGGCCTCCTCGGGATCCAGGAAAACAACGCCAATGTCACCTTCATGAAAATCATGGTCATCGAAGAAGAAGTGGAACACCTCGTCTATTCCAGATGAGATTCCTTCCTGACGCTCTTGCTGCCAGATCGTTCGGGGATCTCCGGCTGCCAACTCACCAAGGTAATGGCAGAGCTCCTTTCGA
>CAYSED010000201.1:0-222 GCA_964429935.1 uncultured Hyphomonadaceae bacterium | reverse complement strand
AGCTGAGGAGCGGCTAAAGATGAACCCTTGTTTATGCCGGCATCGTGCCGCCAACCTAAGTTGGCTGCAAGGGGATCGCTTCCTGAAGCTAAGGCCTTTTCCTCAACGTTGCAAAAGCAGTCACCACGTCCGCTCAGCCTGAGCGCAGTCGAAGGCCCCGCGATATGGCCTGCGTGGGCGCGGGGCCTTCGACGACGCGAGCTGAAGCCCGCTGCTCAGGAT
>CAYSED010000200.1:0-1926 GCA_964429935.1 uncultured Hyphomonadaceae bacterium | reverse complement strand
GCCTTTTCAATGCCTTGCAGGCCGGAGTTGAACAGCCAGCCCTCGCGCGGGCCATAGCCCAGGGCGGCGCCGTCCTGGCGGCAGTCGGTGTTCTTGGAGCCCAGGGCGCGGAACAGATCCAGGGTCGCCTTCATCGACTCGGCGTCCTGCAGATCGCCGGCGATCACGCCGATGCGGTCGGCCGAGGCGGCCTTCAGCCTGGCGGCGACGGCGTCCAGCGCCTCGTTCCAGGTGGCGGCGCGCAGCTTGCCGTTCTCGCGGATCCACGGCCGGTCCAGGCGGCGCGCGGTCAGGCCGTCGACGACATAGCGGCTCTTGTCCGACAGCCACTCCTCGTTGATCCCCTCGTTGACGCGCGGCAGGACCCGCATGACCTCGGAGCCGCGGTAATCGGCGCGGATGTTCGAGCCCAGGCCGTCCATGACGTCGATGGTCTCGGTCTTCTTCAGTTCCCACGGGCGATAGTGGTACTGCCAGGGCCGGTGGGTCAGGGCGCCGACCGGGCACAGGTCGTTGACATTGCCCGACAGCTCCGAGGCGACCGACTTCTCGAGATAGGTGGTGATCTCGGCGTCCTCGCCGCGCGAGATCATGCCGATGTCCGGCACGCCCGCTACCTCGGTGATGAAGCGAACGCAACGGGTGCACTGGATGCACCGCGTCATGAAGGTCTTGATCGTCGGCCCCATGTTCTTTTCTTCGACCGCGCGCTTGTTCTCGGCGTAGCGAGAACCATCGCGGCCATAGGCCATGGACTGGTCCTGCAGGTCGCACTCGCCGCCCTGGTCACAGATCGGGCAGTCCAGCGGGTGGTTGATGAGCAGGAACTCCATCACGCCTTCGCGGGCCTTCTTCACCATCGGGGTGTCGGTGAAGATCTCCTGGCCGTCGGCGGCCGGAAGCGCGCACGAAGCCTGGGGCTTGGGCGGTCCGGGCTTCACCTCGACCAGGCACATGCGGCAGTTGCCGGCGATGGACAGGCGTTCATGGTAGCAGAAGCGCGGGATTTCCTGCCCCGCGCGCTCGGCGACCTGGAGCACGGTCATGCCGGGCTCGAACTCAACTTCGACGCCGTTGACCTTGGCGACTGGCATCAGCGGGCCTCTTCTTCAGCAGGAACGGCCAATTCGGCCTGTTCCGTCGTCCCATCCGGGAGGGTCTGGGTGATGGTGATCGTCTCGCCGTCCATGACGTAGCGGACCACCGGATCGTCCGACTGGTTCATCCAGCGCACGAAGGTTGGATCGGGCAGATCGAGCGGCTTCCACACGATCAGGTCTTTCTCGACGCGGCAATCGGCGCGCATCCGGCCGCCGTCGACCGGCGCGCGCCACGAGGCGTGGACCACCTCGCCCTCCACGCCGTCGATGGCGACGGCGCCGGGCTGCTGCCCGTGAATGGCGGCGAGGCCCGCGCGACAGACCCGACGCAGATCGGCCGGGGTCAGCACCGCCGGCGCTGTCTTCACGGCGTCGGACGGTTTGGCCGCAGCCGCGACCTTTTCCGCAGGCGTGGGCGCAGCCTCGCGCTCGCCGCAAGCGGCGAGAGCCAAGGCTCCGATCACGATGGCGGACAAGCGGCGCATTCCTACTCCGCGGCGATCGCGTGGCCGGCGAAGTTCGCGCGGCGGCTGCGGTAGTTGGCGATACGGTCTTCGATCTCGTGACGGAAGTGACGGATCAGGCCCTGGACCGGCCAGGCGGCCGCGTCGCCCAGGGCGCAGATGGTGTGGCCCTCGACTTGACCGGCGACGTCCAGCAGCAGGTCGATTTCCGACGGATCGGCCTCGCCCACGGCCATACGCTCCAGCACGCGCCACATCCAGCCGGTGCCCTCGCGGCACGGCGTGCACTGGCCGCAGCTCTCGTGCTTGTAGAAATAGGAGATGCGGCTGATCGCGCGGACCACGTCGGTGGACTTGTCCAT
>CAYSED010000199.1:0-1952 GCA_964429935.1 uncultured Hyphomonadaceae bacterium | reverse complement strand
TCTGTCGCCACGAAGTCGCCTCTCGCGTCAACTGAAGTCAATAGCGATCGGATCAAGGCCAGCCCGCTGGCGCGGCGGATCGCCAAGAACAAGGGCATCGACCTGTCGGCGCTGGCAGGGTCCGGTCCGCATGGACGGATCATCAGGAAGGATGTCGAGGCTGCGCCGGGCGCCGCTGCCGCCACGAGCCGCGAGCTTGCGACGACGGGTGCCAAGGCTCCGGCGAGTGCGGACGGGCTGATCCTGCCGCAAGTGCTCGATGACCGGGTCTATGACCCGGAGAGCTACGAGCTTGTGCCGCTCGACGGGATGCGCCGCACGGTCGCGAAGCGCCTGACGCAGAGCTTCATGCAGGTGCCGCACTTCCCGCTGACCATGGACTTGAGGCTCGACCGGCTGCTCGCCGCGCGGGCCGGGATCAATGCGGCGGCGCGCGAGGGCATCAAGATTTCGGTCAATGACATGCTCATCAAGGCGGCTGCGCTCGCGCTGATCGACGAGCCGGACTGCAATGCGTCCTATACGGACAATGGCATCGCTTATCACCACGGCGCTCACATTTCGGTCGCGGTGGCGATAGAGGGCGGGCTCATCACGCCGGTCATCCGCAATGCGCACCTCAAGGGCCTCGCCGAGCTGTCGCACGAGATGAAGGACCTTGCCGAGCGCGCGCGCGAGCGAAAGCTCAAGCCGCAGGAATATATGGGCGGGACGTTCTCGCTCTCGAACCTCGGCATGTTCGGCATCAAGTCCTTCGCCTCGATCATCAACCCGCCGGAAGGCATGATCCTGTCGGTCGGCGCGGGCGAGAAGAAGCCGGTCGTCGACGACAAGGGCGAGCTGACTGTTGCCACGGTCATGAGCGTGACGTTGACCTGCGACCATCGCGTGATCGGCGGCGCGGAGGGAGCGAAATGGCTCGCCGCGTTCAAGCGCTATGTCGAGCACCCTGAGGCGATGCTGCTTTAGGGAGCTTCGCTTTTTTGCGTGTCACCCCGGCCGCAGCGAAGCGACGAGCCGGGACCCGGACCGGCCGGGTGCATTGGTGACACTGGGTCCCGGACAATCGCTGGCGCGATTTCCGGGATGACAAGGATTGATAGTTGGAGGGCAGCATGGCCGACACGAACTTCGACCTCATCGTCATCGGCTCCGGTCCGGGCGGGTATGTGACCGCGATCCGGGCCTCGCAGCTCGGCATGAAGACCGCCATTGTCGAGCGCGCCGAGCTGGGCGGGGTGTGCCTCAACTGGGGCTGCATTCCGACCAAGGCGCTCTTGCGTTCTGCCGAGGTGATGCATCTCGCCAAGCACGCCGAGGATTTCGGGCTGAAGCCGCTGAAGCCGGAGGTGGATCTTCCGGCCGTCGTCAAGCGGTCGCGCGATGTCGCGGCGCAGCTTTCCAATGGCGTGAAGTTCCTGATGAAGAAGAACAAGATCACCGTGATCGAGGGCGAAGCGCGGCTCGAAGCGGGCAAGCCTGCGCCGAAGGTCATCGTCAAGTGCAGGGACGGCAAGGAGACGCCCTATGCGGCGAGCCATGTCATCCTCGCGACGGGGGCGCGGGCCCGGGCCATTCCGCAGGCCGGGCTCGAGCCGGACGGGAAGCTCGTCTGGACCTATCGCGAGGCCATGGTGCCGGACGTGCTGCCAAAGCGGCTGCTCGTCATCGGGTCAGGCGCGATCGGGATCGAGTTTGCGAGCTTCTATCACGAGATGGGGTCCGAAGTGACCGTGATCGAAGCGGTCGATCGCATCCTTCCGGCAGAGGATGAGGAAATCTCTGCCCTGGCCCTGAAACAATTCAAGAAACAGGGCATCCGTTTTCATGTCGGTGCGCAGGTTACGGCGCTCGAAAAAGGCAAGGCGTCGGTCAAGGCGACCGTCGATCTCGGCAAGGGCAGGACCGACACAATCGAGGCGGACCGGGTGATCCTCGCGGTCGGCATTGTC
>CAYSED010000198.1:0-2023 GCA_964429935.1 uncultured Hyphomonadaceae bacterium | reverse complement strand
CGGAACACGATGGGGCAGCCCATCTGGCCGCCGGACATGTAGAGCGTCTTCGCCGCCGAATTGATGATCTGGTCGATGGCCTGCATCGCGAAGTTGAACGTCATGAACTCGACAATCGGCTTCAGCCCGCCAAACGCCGCCCCGACGCCGACCCCGGCAAAGCCGTGCTCGGTGATCGGCGTATCGACGACCCGGCGCGGGCCGAATTCCTGCAACAGCTCGCGCGTCACCTTGTAGGCGCCCAGCTATTCGGCGACCTCCTCGCCCATGACGAACACGGTGTCGTCCCGGCGCATTTCCTCGACCATGGCGTCCCGCAGGGCGTCCCGAACAGTCGTCTCGGTGAACGTCGTGCCTTCGGGAATGGAGGGGTCGGAGAGAGCCCCCTCCGTCACGCCGCTGCGCGGCGCGCCACCTCCCCCGCTTCGCGAGGCAGGAACAGGTGTTTCGGCTGCCGCAACGCTCTTTCCTCCACCAGCTTGCGGGGGGAGGTGGCCTGAAGGGCCGGAGGGGGGCGAAGCAGGAACCTCTACATCGCCCGCCTCCTCGCCCTCTTCGGCCAGCATGGCGATCACGGCATTGACCTTCACGCCTTCGGTCCCTTCCGGAACGAGGATCTTCGCGAGCACGCCCTCATCGACCGCCTCGACCTCCATGGTCGCCTTGTCGGTCTCGATCTCGGCGATCACGTCGCCGGACGACACCTTGTCGCCTTCTTTCTTCAGCCATTTGGCGAGCGTGCCCTCCTCCATTGTCGGAGAGAGAGCGGGCATGAGGATTTCAACGGACACTTATGCGGCTCCGGAAAACGGGATGACCTGGAAGAAGATCAGGAGGATGCCGCCAAGACCTGCAAACCAGGCAAGCGTTCGGGCGACCGGAACGCCAAACCAGTAGAGCGGCGCATAAGCGAGCCGGGCGAAGAAGAAGATCATCGCGCCAAGCGCTGTCATCTCGTTGGTCTTGCCCGCAACAACCGCCACGAGCACGAGCGGCGCGAACATCACGAGGGACTCGATCATGTTCGCCGTCGCGCGCTTGCAGCGGGCAATCGGGGCCCCGAGCGGCTCAAGCTGGTCACGCGGTCCGAGCAGCGTGCCGAGGGAATACTGGCGGTTGCCGGTGAAGACTTCGGACAGGATATGCAGGAAGAAAATCCCGACGCATCCGACGAGCCAGGACAGTTCGATGGCCATCAGGCACTCTCCGTTTCCCGGTAAACATCCGTCCAGAGCTCCGCCGGATCGGGCTCGGGACTTTCAAGCGAAAAGTCAGCGGCGGCCTGGCAGATCGCCTTGATCTCCCTGTCGACAGACTTGAGTTCGTCCTCCGTGGCATGGCCTTCGTCTATGATCTGCCCCTTGAGGCCTTCGATGGGATCATGATGAGTGCGGATATCATCCACTTCCTCGCGCTTGCGGTACTTGGCAGGATCGGACATGGAATGGCCGCGATAGCGGTATGTCTTCATTTCGAGAATGTACGGCCCCTTGCCGGACCGGGCATAGGCGACAGCCTTGATGGCCGCCTCGCGCACATTGAGCACGTCCATGCCATCGACTTCCTCGCCTTCGATCTCGAAGGAAATGCCGCGCTTGAACAGCTCGACTTCAGCGGAGGCGCGGGCAACGCTCGTGCCCATGGCATACTGGTTGTTCTCGATGACATAGACGACTGGCAGGTCCCAGAGCGAGGCCATGTTGAACGCCTCGTAGACCTGGCCCTGATTGGCTGCCCCGTCGCCGAAATAGGCGACAGAAATATTGTCCTTGCCGAGATATTTGTTGGCGAAGGCGAGCCCCGTGCCGATGGGCACCTGCGCGCCGACAATGCCATGGCCGCCGAAGAAGTTCTTCTCCCGGCTGAACATGTGCATCGAGCCGCCCTTGCCGCGCGAATAGCCGCCCTCGCGCCCGGTCAGTTCGGCCATGACGCCGTTCGGGTCCATGCCGCAGGCGAGCATGTGGCCATGATCGCGATAGCCGGTAATGACCTGGTCGCCATCCTTCAGGGCGGCCTGAAC
>CAYSED010000197.1:0-2056 GCA_964429935.1 uncultured Hyphomonadaceae bacterium | reverse complement strand
TATATGATGGCGTGGCGATCGGCGCCTCGATCCTGTGCTTGATCCATTGTCTGGTCCTGCCGTTGCTGATCGTCTTGCTGCCGACCCTTGCAGCCTTTCTGGCGTTTCCCGAATCATTTCATCTCTGGGCACTTGCGCTTGCCGTGCCCACCAGCGTCCTGGCCCTGACCACTGGCTATCGCCACCATAGCAGGATCATGCCGACGGCAATTGCGCTGCCGGGACTTGCTTTGCTGGCGTTGGGGGCATTGCAGGCGCCCACCGAAGCCATGGAGACGATGTTGTCAGTTGCTGGCGCTCTGCTCCTTGCCTTGGGACATGGTCTCAACTGGAAGGCATTGCACAAGAGCGGCGCGCCAAAGAAGGGAAACAGAAGAGTATGAAGCCGCCTATCATCCCCTGCTCCTATGACGAGTGGAAGCATTGCATCACGGTCCTTTGCCGGATTCCGCTGACGCCCCGCTATGTCGATGCGCGCATCGCAGCGCTCGCCGATCCGCGGGATTATGCAACGCAGCGCTTCATCGAGACGTGGGGCGAAGCGCATCTCGATAATGTGAGGGGATGGTTTAATCAGGCCCGCGCTGAGCTTGCCGCCGGAGGCCTCGCATGAGCGCGCTTTTTGCCGGCCCGCAGTCGCTGATCCCGGTTTCGGTTCTGACGGGCTTTCTTGGCAGCGGCAAGACCACGCTGCTTAACCATCTGGTCAATGCGCCGGAGATGAGCCGTGCGCTGGTCGTCATCAACGAGTTTGGCGCCGTCAGCCTGGACCATGACCTCATCACCCGGTCGAGCGACGATCTGGTGGTCGAGATGATGGGCGGATGCCTGTGCTGCACGATCCGCGGAGATTTGCTTCGAACATTGCGCGATGCGCCCTGGCGCTTTGCGCGTGACGGAACATGCTGGTTCGATCGTGTGGTGATAGAGACGACGGGATTGGCCGATCCTGCGCCGATCCTGCACACGCTGATGACTGACAGTGATCTGGCGACGCTCTATCGGCTCGACGGCGTGATCGCGACGGTAGACGCCGCCGCGGGCATGGCGACGCTCGATGCGCAGGAGGCGGCGGTCAAGCAGGCCGCCATGGCCGATCGAATCCTGTTGACCAAGGTCGATCTCGCGTCAGGCGAAGAGCGCGCCGCGATCGAGCGACGAGTGCGCGCACTCAATCCCGCCGCGCCTATCATTCCCGTCAGCAACGGACAGGCTGATCCTGCATCGCTGTTCGATGCAGGTCTTTACGATCCCGCGACCAAGACCAACGACGTCCAGCGCTGGCTTCGGGCCGAAGCCTATGCAGGCAGCGATCACGGACATGATCACGAGCATGACCACCACCACGGCCATCATCATCACGACCTGAACCGTCATGATGACCATATTCACGCCACTTGCCTGACGTTCGACGAACCGCTCGATGCCGAAGGTTTCGAGCGGTGGCTCGATATCCTCACCATGTTCAAGGGACCGGATATCCTACGCATCAAGGGCATTGTGAACCTGATCGGCGAGCCGAAGCCGGTCGTAATCCACGGCGTTCAGCATATCTTTCATCCACCGGTGCTGCTCGATGACTGGCCTTCTGACGACAGACGCACGCGGCTCGTTTTCATCACGCGCGATGTTAGCGCCGAGGAATTGCGCGGTACGCTCATGCTGCTGACCAACCATATCCGCCGCTACGAACTTTCGGGCTATGTCGAGGATCTGCTCAATGATCGTACGCCCTCACTCATTCCGGAGAAAATGGCGTCATGACAATATTCGCCGAACGATCGAGCGTCGAGCAGGTCGAACTGGGCGAGACTCTCGCGCCCCGCTTCGATGCTGAAGGGCGGATGCCGGTCATTGTCGTCAATGCCGACGACAAGATGATATTGATGCTTGGCTATATGAATGCCGAAGCGCTGGAGCGAACATTGCGAACGCGCCAGGCGCATTTCTGGTCGCGCAGTCGCCGCGCCTTGTGGCGCAAAGGCGAGCATAGCGGTTTTGCCCAAAGGGTTGAACATGTCCTGATAGACGACGATCAGGACGCCCTGATCCTGAT
>CAYSED010000196.1:0-2084 GCA_964429935.1 uncultured Hyphomonadaceae bacterium | reverse complement strand
GCCCAGTGCGCAATGTTCCCACATTGTTCTTGCTTAAACCGGGCAAATCATCCCCATATAGCGATGTCGCGCCGGAGCCCTCCGGCTCCTCTCCGCGTTTCCCGGACCGCATGACCGAAAAGCACAACTTCATCCGCGTTCGCGGCGCCCGCGAGCATAATCTCAAGGGCGTGGACCTGGATATTCCGCGCGAACAGCTGGTGGTGATGACCGGCCTGTCGGGCTCGGGCAAGTCGTCCCTTGCGTTCGACACCATCTACGCCGAGGGCCAGCGGCGCTATGTCGAGAGCCTGTCGGCCTATGCGCGCCAGTTTCTGGAACTGATGGGCAAGCCGGACGTGGACCTGATCGAGGGTCTGTCGCCGGCCATTTCGATCGAACAGAAGACGACGTCCAAAAACCCTCGCTCGACCGTCGGCACGGTGACGGAGATCCACGACTATATGCGCCTGCTGTGGGCGCGGGTCGGCGTGCCCTATTCGCCGGCCACTGGCCTGCCGATCGAGAGCCAGACCATCAGCCAGATGGTCGATAAGCTGACGGCCCTGCCCGAGGGCGAACGCATCCTGCTGCTGGCTCCGGTCGTTCGGGGTCGCAAGGGCGAGTACCGCAAGGAAATCGCCGAGTGGCAGCGGCAGGGCTTCCAGCGGCTGAAGATCGACGGGCAATTCTATCCGATCGACGAAGCCCCGACCCTGGACAAGAAGTTCAAGCACGACATCGACATCGTCGTGGACCGGATCGTGACCAAGCCGGATCAGGAAGGCCGCTACGCCGACAGCCTGCAGACGGCGCTGAGCCTCGCCGACGGTATCGCCACGGCGGAGTGGGCCAGCGTCGCCGAGGGCGAGACAGCGCCGCGCACCCTCGTCTTCTCCGAACGATTCGCCTGCCCGGTCTCGGGTTTCACCATCTCGGAGATCGAGCCGCGGCTGTTCTCGTTCAACAATCCCTTCGGCGCCTGTCCGGTATGCGACGGCCTGGGGGTCAAGCTCGCCTTCGACCCCGACCTGGTGATCCCCGATCGCGACAAGAGCCTGCACAAGGGGGCGGTGGCGCCATGGGCGCGCGGCCCCTCACCTCTCTATACCCAGACGCTTCAGTCGCTCAGCCGCCACTACGGCTTCTCGATGGATGTGGCTTGGCGCAATCTGCCAGCCCAGGCGCATAAGGCGATCCTGCACGGCACGGGCGCTGAGAAGATCAAATTCACCTATGACGACAACGCCCGCAAATACGAGGTCTCTAAGCCGTTCGAAGGCGTCTTGCCGAACCTGGAACGGCGCTGGCGCGAGACCGACAGCGCCTGGGTGCGCGAGGAACTGGCCCGCTACCAGTCCGAGACCCCCTGCGAGGCCTGCGGCGGCAAGCGGCTGAAGCCCGAGGCCCTGGCCGTCAAGGTCGGCGGCGAGGACATCGCCGATATCTCCATGCTGTCGATCTCCAAGGCCTACCTCTGGTTCTCGACCCTGGAAGAGAGCCTGACAGAGAAGCAGATGGAGATCGCCCGGCGCATCCTGAAGGAGATCTGCGACCGGCTGCGGTTCCTGAACAACGTCGGTCTGGACTATCTGAACCTGTCCCGCTCGTCCGGCACCTTGTCGGGCGGAGAGAGCCAGCGCATTCGTCTGGCCTCGCAGATCGGTTCGGGCCTGACCGGCGTCCTCTATGTGCTGGACGAGCCCTCCATCGGCCTGCACCAGCGCGACAACACCCGCCTGCTGGAAAGCCTGAAAGGGCTGCGCGACCTGGGCAATTCGGTCCTTGTGGTCGAGCACGACGAGGAAGCCATCCTGACCGCCGACTATGTCATAGACATGGGTCCGGCCGCCGGCGTCCACGGGGGCACGGTCTGCGCCGAGGGCACGCCGCAACAGGTCATGGCCAACCCGAACTCCCTGACCGGCAAATATCTGACCGGCGAGCGGGAGATCGAAATCCCCGCCGACGGCCGCCGTCCCATCGATCGCAAGCGGATGTTGAAGATCAGCGGCGCCAGCGGCAACAATCTGAAGAGCGTGACGGGCGAAATCCCGGTGGGCCTGTTCACCTGCATCACCGGCGTGTCCGGCGGCGGCAAATCG
>CAYSED010000195.1:0-2098 GCA_964429935.1 uncultured Hyphomonadaceae bacterium | reverse complement strand
GTCGGATATGGAATTTAAAGCATATCAGAGAGCAATAGCTGACCTTGGAAATACACCGAAAGCCAATTATATATCTCTTTATACATTTAAAAAAGTTCAAGAAAATTCTACTAAAGCTATAGAAAAAGAAATAGAAATTTTAAGTGCTGGTGGTGGTAAAAAGGATGTTCGAGCAGAGCTTGATAAAATAGATAAAGGCATTTATGCAAAATACACAGGCAAATTACCACCCAAAGAAGTGCTCTCTAAATCAGATGCGACCAAGGAGATCGAAGCAACGATTGAATTTGAAACATGGTTTGATGCATTGCCAACTGGTACTGTCGTTTTCAATAGAGATGTTAATAATAAGGTTTTGATGGATGATTTTAAAGATGAACTTTTTATTATAAAAGGTTGGGGTGGAGAAGGCTAATGGGGTTTACACTCGGTCCTGGAAAAGCTAGTGGTGCCAAAGGCACAACGGTTATTACCGAATCTGTTGATGCTGATGAAACAATCACAGAAAAAGTAACAGATGTTTTAGAGTCTGTGAAAAATATCCCAGGGGCCATTTCTGATATGGTCACAGGTGAGGGTGCAGAGCTTGAATTCCCAGATGCTCCTGAGACGACAGAGATAGAAGATATAGGATTTTTTGAAACTTTAGTTCCGAATGCGAAATTAATGCTTGTTCGGGATGATAATGCTAAAGCTGAAATCATAGCAGGATCATTCAAAGGAGACAAAAGATTCGGAGGAGTTTTTAGTGATAAATTCGATAACCCTCTTATTATTTGGAATGATAAACCTTATTATGTAAATAAACCAGGAGTGTCAACCCAAGATATTGGAACAGTTATAGGTGAAGTTGCTAAATATTTCCCTGCTTCAAAATTTGCTGGTAAAGCAGCCACAACACTCAGTAAAGTAGGTCGAGGGATTCCTTCTTATGCAGCCACAGAAACTGTTTCTCAGCTTGGCGAAGCCCAATTAGCTCCAAAAACAGCGGAAGCGCAAAAGAAAGATATTGGAGATATTGCAGGACAATCTGCTGAAATGGCAGCTATAAGTACAGGCACTGATATTGCTCTTCCTCCTATTTTAAGGGGATTGAAAGCTGCTGGTAAAGCAGTAGCAAGACCTATTGCCAAAGCTACACAATCAGTGTTTCCTCGTTATGTCCCAGAGAAACTTATTCAAGCATTAAAATCCGAGCCAAAACAAGTTTCTCCATATCCATTGACACAAGGCCAACGAACAGCTGAAATCCCTGAAGGTCCAACACCCAAAGATACTCCTCAACTTCAGGAAGAAGATGTTCTTAGAAGATCGCCAGCAACAGATGTTGATGCTGCCGCTGTTATAAGAGGATTTGATGAAAAACAGTTAGATCAAATTCGTACTGACAGCAAACAATTGCAAGATGAATTTGGTTCTGGTGATATTTCTGTTACAAGTCAGGTTGATGTCCCAGGAGCTGCTTCTGAAAAAATACAATCTATAGTGAGCGGAAGAGCGGATGCTATCAAATCAGAGGCATCGGCAGGTTATAAAGCAGTTAGAGATGCTCCTTCTGCAACAATTATGTCTCCTGAAGGTGTTGTTATTACAGCTCGACGAGCTATAGATGATATATTAGGGACTGGTGAAAATTCAATGAGGATTGCTGCCAGCGAACTTGTTGATATGCCAAAGCTGGCAAGAGAGATAAATTTTCTGAAGAAAGCAGTTAAAGTTTTTGGAGGAGGCAAAGCTAGAAATATGCCTCTTCAAGCTCTTCATGGTTATCAGAAAAGATTAAGTCGCGCGATCGGTGATTCAGATATCGGTTCTGCACAAAGAACAGCTTTAACAAGAATGAAAAGAATAATTGATGATTCTATTTATGATGGAATAGAGCAAGGAATTGTTCGAGGTGATGAAGCTGTTCTTCAGCAACTCAAAAGTGCAACAAATCTTTATAAGCAATATATGGGCCTAACAGGGAAAGGTTCTGCAGGAACATCTCCACAAGGGAACTTTTGCCAGTCTTTCTTTGTAGCTCGGTCAATGTGCCTTCCTCACGAAGACGCCCTTCAAAGATCAATCCAAATCGGTCACAAAGCCTCTGGGCTTC
>CAYSED010000194.1:1695-2103 GCA_964429935.1 uncultured Hyphomonadaceae bacterium | reverse complement strand
CGCAGCCCATCTCGGCGCACCGCAGCGCGGCGCCGGTATCGGTTGTGAAGAAGGGATTGCCGGTGCCGGCGGCAAAGATCACCACCCGCCCCTTTTCCATGTGGCGAACGGCCCGCCGCCTGATGAAGGGTTCGCAGACCGATTCCATCCGGATGGCCGACTGGACCCGGGTCGGAACGCCGATCTTCTCCAGCGCGCTCTGCATGGCGAGCGCGTTCATGACGGTCGCCAGCATGCCCATGCTGTCAGCCTGCGAACGGTCCATACCAGTGGCAACGCCCGCAAGGCCGCGGAAGATGTTTCCGCCGCCGATGACGAGGCACATCTCGGCACCGGTCTCTCGGGCGGTGGCAATTTCCTCGGCGAATTTGAGGCAGGTCGGCATGTTGATGCCAAACTCGCCGGGTC
>CAYSED010000194.1:0-1685 GCA_964429935.1 uncultured Hyphomonadaceae bacterium | reverse complement strand
CCTCGCCGGAGAGTTTCAGGAGAACGCGCCGGAACTTCAGGTTCGATGATGGGTCGGCCGCCTCCGTCATGATGTCACTCCATCCAAGACCCGTAACCTGTTAAAGGATTCCCGGCCCCCTGTCATGACAGCCGCGACATCTTTGTCAGTGCCGTGACAAGAACTAGCTGCCGCGCGTTGCCGCTGCCACTTCGGCGGCAAAGTCTTCCTCGGCCTTCTCGATGCCCTCGCCAAGGGCAAAGCGGACGAAGGCCCTGAGGGTGCCGCCATGCCCGGAGACAAACTGCCCGACAGACTGGTCGGGGTTCATCACGAAGGACTGCTCCACGAGGACGACCTCCTTGTAGAACTTGCTGATGCGGCCCTTGATCATGTTCTCGATGATGTTTTCAGGCTTGCCGCTCTCGCGGGCCTGTTCGGTCAGGAAGGCCCGTTCCTTCTCGACGAGGGCCGGGTCGAGTTCGGCCGTCGTTGCGGCCGCCGGCGATGTTGCCGCTACGTGCATGGCGACCTTGCGGCCGGCGTCGGCAAGATCGCCGCCAGTGCCTTCGAGTGCCACCAGCACGCCGACTTTGCCCATGCCGTCGGCCTCGGCATTATGGATGTAGGCAGCAACCGCCCCGGAACCGACACTGAGCTTCGCCACGCGCCGCAGCGACATGTTCTCGCCGATCTTGGCGACGAGGCGCTTTATCATGTCATCGACTGTTCCGTCGCCGTCCGGTGCCGGGGCCGCAAGGAGGCCTTCGAGCGTGCCGTCCGTTGCGAGCGCTGTCGCGGTGATTTTCCCGAGCGCGGCCTGAAAGATCTCGTTTCGCGCAACGAAGTCTGTTTCGGCATTCAGCTCCACGGCAACGCCGGTTTTGCCGTCGGACGAAATCCGCACGCCGACGAGGCCGTCAGCGGCGGTCCGCCCGGCTTTCTTCGCAGCTTTCGACAGCCCCTTGGCGCGCAGCCATTCGATGGCCGCTTCGGTATCGCCATGGCTTTCGACAAGGGCTTTCTTTGCATCCATCATGCCTGCGCCGGTGCGTTCGCGCAGGGACTTGACGAGCGCGGCTGTGATCTCGGCCATCTGTCTATCCTTCAATCATCTGGTACGTCGCCCGGTCCGTCAGGATCAGGCGTCTGTTGTGTCTGCGGTTTCGGGGACATCGGTCCCGGCCGAATCGGCGAGGGCGAGGTCCACGGCGGCAAGGGCTTCGACATCGTCGCTCTCGCCGAGATCCATGCCGAGGCCCGCAGACGATTCAGCGAGGCCGTCGAGCACCGCGTCGGCAATGAGATTGCAATAGAGCGAAATTGCCCGCGTCGCGTCGTCATTGCCGGGGAACGGGAAGTCAATCAGGTCCGGATTGCAGTTCGTGTCGACGACGGCAATCACCGGAATGCCAAGCTTGCGTGCTTCCTGCACGGCAATGGCTTCCTTGTTCGTATCGATCACGAAGACGAGGCTCGGCAGGCCGCCCATGCTGGAAATTCCGCCGAGGGCGCGCTGCAGCTTCTCGCGCTCGCGCTCCAGGTTCAGGAGTTCCTTCTTGGTGAAGCCGACGCCCGACGCGCCGCTTTCAAACATGCCGTCGAGCTCGCGCAAGCGCTTGATCGAGTGGGATATGGTCGACCAGTTCGTCAGCGTGCCGCCAAGCCAGCGATTGTTTACAAAATATTGTTCTGCACGCAATGCC
>CAYSED010000193.1:1856-2162 GCA_964429935.1 uncultured Hyphomonadaceae bacterium | reverse complement strand
AGGTTGAACTGCTCCTTCTTCAGCGACGCGAGGTCTGCCTTGAGCTGGTCTTCGGTTTTCGCCCGGACATCCGGGGCCTTGGCGGCTTTGGCCATGACTAGACACCTTCCAAACGCTTGACGACCTTGGTCTTGATCGGGAGCTTGGCGGCCCCGAGACGCAGCGCCTCGCGGGCGACCTCTTCGGTAACCCCGTCGATCTCGAACAGGATCTTGCCGGGTTTCACCTTGGCAACCCACCGGTCGACCGAGCCCTTGCCCTTGCCCATGCGGACCTCGATCGGCTTGGCCGAGACCGGCGTGTCCG
>CAYSED010000193.1:0-1846 GCA_964429935.1 uncultured Hyphomonadaceae bacterium | reverse complement strand
CACCTTGCCCTGGCGCTTCATGTGGCGCGTCACGGCCCGGCGGGTCGCCTCGATCTGGCGCGCGGTCACGCGTTCCGGCTCGAGCGCCTTCAGGCCGTAGGTGCCGTAATTGAGCGAGAAGCCGCCCTTGGCATTGCCGCTGATCCGGCCCTTGAAGGCCTTGCGGAATTTTGTGCGCTTCGGTTGCAGCATGGCTTAGGCTCCTGCGCCCGGCGCGCCGGCTGGCCCGCGCGGATTGGTGGAACGCGCCCGGGACTGGCCGGTCTGTTCCAGCTTGTTGTCCTGGGCCATCGGATCGTGTTCCATGATCTCGCCCTTGTAGACCCAGACCTTGATGCCGATGATCCCGTAGGTCGTCAGCGCTTCGGCGGTGCCATAGTCGATGTCGGCGCGCAGCGTGTGCAGCGGCACGGAGCCTTCGGCATACTGCTCGGTGCGCGCGATCTCGGCCCCGCCGAGGCGGCCGGCCACCATGATCCGCACGCCGAGCGCGCCAAGCCGGGTCGCCGACTGGATCGACCGTTTCATCGCGCGGCGGAACGAGGCCCGGCGCTCGAGCTGGCGGGCAATGTCCTCGGCAACGAGCGTCGCGTCGATTTCCGGCTTGCGGACCTCGACCAGGTTCACGAACACCTCGTCCGAGGAAATCTTCATCAGGTCGCGGCGAAGCGATTCGATGTCCGCGCCCTTCTTGCCGATGACAAGGCCAGGGCGCGCGGTGTGCACCGTCACGCGGCACTTCTTGTGCGGGCGCTCGATGACGATGCGCGAGATGCCGGCCTGTTTCAGCTTGGTGCGGATATGCTTGTCGATGGCGAGGTCCTCGTGGAGAAGACGGCCATAGTCGGCGCTGTCCGCGTACCAGCGGCTGTCCCACGTCCGGTTGATGCCGAGGCGGAGCCCGATCGGATTGACCTTCTGACCCATTATGCGGCCTCCTCGACTGATGCGGACGGGTCGGTCAGCACGATGGTGAGCTGGGAAAACGGTTTCAGGATCGGTGCCGCGCGGCCGCGGGCACGGGCCCGGATGCGCTTCATCACGAGGTTCTTGCCGACATGCGCCTGGCTGACGACGAGCGAGTCGATGTCGAGATTGTGGTTGTTCTCCGCGTTCGACATGGCCGACCACAACGCGTTGTAGACGTCCTTGGCGTGGCGCTTGCGCGAGAACTGCATCTCGTTCAGCGCCCGCTGCAGCGGCAGGCCGCGGATCTGCTGGGCGAGCAGGTTCAGCTTCTGCGGGCTGATGCGCAGCATGCGCAGGACCGCGCGGGCCTCGTTGGCCGCCTGTTTCGGAGGGGATTTCGCCTTGCCCATGACTATTTCCGCTTCGCTTTCTTGTCCGCGCCGTGGCCGTAGAACGTGCGCGTCGGCGCGAACTCGCCGAGCTTGTGGCCGACCATCTCCTCGGAGATGAGCACGGGAATGAACTTGTTGCCGTTGTGGACCTGAAAGTTCAGGCCGACGAATTGCGGCAGGATGGTCGACCGGCGCGACCAGGTCTTGATGACCTCGCGCTTGGCCGAGTCCTTGGCCGCATTGGCCTTCTTCAGGAGATAGCCGTCGACGAACGGGCCTTTCCATGTGGAGCGTGCCATGTCTCGCCCTCCCCTATTTCTTCGCGTTGCGGCGACGGATGATGAGGCGATCCGTGGCCTTGTTCTTGCGGGTCTTGGGTCCGCGCGTTTTCTTGCCCCATGGCGTCACCGGGTGCCGGCCGCCGGAGGTCTTGCCCTCGCCGCCGCCGTGCGGGTGGTCGACCGGGTTCATCGCGACGCCGCGCACCGACGGGCGGCGGCCTTTCCAGCGGGAGCGTCCGGCCTTGGAGTGGACCTCGTTCATGT
>CAYSED010000192.1:0-2165 GCA_964429935.1 uncultured Hyphomonadaceae bacterium | reverse complement strand
CGACCTCCGGCGTGACAGGCCGGCACTCTAACCGACTGAGCTACACCCGCGCATTTCCTGCGATCAAAGCAGACCGCCCGTCTAATCTTGCTGTGCGTGCCGGTCAAGCGGCCTTGCAGGCCAAAAACACCTTCAGGCCACATTCGCATGCTTCAAGAACATGATAAGCATAAGCCTTTCCACTGCCCGAGAGTGTTCCGACCATGCGCCGCCTGATCCTCATCGTTCCCGCCATCCTTGTCCTGCTTGTTGCAGCCGTCGCCGTCGCGGCCATGCTCGTCCCGAAAGCAGTCTACAAGGCCCAGGCAGAGGCCGCCGCCGAGGCCGCACTCGGACGGGACATTGCTCTCAACGGCGATGTCGGCCTCGGGTTTTTCCCGCGGATCTCGGCGAGGATAGAGGACGTGTCGGTCGCAAATCCGGAAGGGTTCGAGGACGAGCAAATGATCCGCGCGGGCGCGCTCAGGGCCTCCGTCAAGTGGATGCCCTTGCTGACCGGACGGGTCGAGGTCCAGGAAGTCGCCCTCATCGACGCCGACATCCGCCTGCAGAAACTGGCGGACGGGCGCGCAAACTGGGAATTCCCCGCGGGCGATACTGCTGCAGGACCTGCCCCGGAGAGCGAAACGGCAAGCCTTAATGCCGGCGTGGACAAGGCTCGGGTCGTGAACACGTCGATCCTCTATTCGGATGCAGCCTCCGGACAGGCTTTCGCCCTGACGGACCTCAATGCCGAGGCATCGGTCAGGGATCTTGCACGCCCCCTCACGGTCTCCGGGAACGGCAATTTTGATGGCGACAGGTTTGCCGTCGAGATCACGCTGGAAACGCCGGAGAGCCTCCTCGGCGGCCTGCCTGCCAATGTGAAGCTCACACTGGATACGGCTTTTGCCGAGGTGCGCTATGATGGTGCCGTCACGCTCGGCGACGATCCGGTGCTCGCCGGAAGCTTCGCCGCGAGCCTTCCCGACCTTGCCGCGCTCGCACGGAAAGCCGACATGGACCCGGCGGCGCTGCCGGTGAACCTGGCGGTTCTCGGCTCGGCAACCCTTCGCGGCACGCTCGACGGACCTGTCGAGACGCTTGCCATCGATTTTGACGAGGCGGTCATCGAGGGACAAGGCATCGACATGGCCTATCGGGGGAACGTCACCCTTGGTACCGTGCCGACACTCGCCGGCACCCTTGACCTTGCCGTCCGGGATGCGGCGGCCACGATCAGCGCTCTTGGCCTCGACGTCCCGCAGGCCGCCGCACTCGACGCGGCCACGATCACCCTGAAGGCAAGCGCGAGCGGCGCGGCAGACGCGCTTTCCCTGGCTGGCATTGATTTTGATCTGGCAGGACCTCTTGTCATGGCAACCTATGACGGCGCGCTGACCCTTGGCGCTGACGGCCGGATCGACGGCGACCTCGCCGCATCAAGCGGAAACCTTCGCAGCCTGCTCGAAGCGCTCGGCACGGTGCTCGAGCCCGGCGATACGCTGAAGGCCTTCAGCTTTACCGGCCGCGCGGAGGGATCCTTGTCGCGGATCGCCGTCAATGGCATAAATTTCTCGCTCGACGACATCGCAGGATCAGGCGATGTCGCGCTAGACCTGACTGGGGCCCGGCCGAAACTGACCGGTGCCTTGTCCACCGGGCCGCTCGACCTGACACCCTTCATGGGCCCGCCACCGCCCGAACAGCCACAGGGCTGGAGCAAGACACCTCTCGCGCTTGAAGGCCTGAAAGCTGCCGATGCCGACATCGCCCTGAAGAGCGAGCGGCTCAGGATCGACAAGGTCGTGCTCGAAGACGCTGACGTTACGGCAAAGCTCGTCAATGGCGATCTTTCGGCCAATATCAACAACGTCACGACCTTCGGCGGGCGCTGGGCTGGCGTCCTGTCGGTCGATGCCGGACAGACGACCCCCCGTCTCGACATGTCGCTCACCGGCAATTCGATCCTTATCGAAACCCTTATGCAAACCCTGACCGGGACCGACCGGCTCGCCGGCCTCGGCGAGTTTTCACTCGATGTCTCGAGTGAGGGCGCAAGCATACATGACATGATGAACGCCCTTGACGGCACCGTGTCGGCTGACCTCGCAAATGGTGCCCTGAAAGGCATCAACCTCGCGCAATTGTTCCGCCCAACCGGCAATCTCAGGGAGTCGCTCGCG
>CAYSED010000191.1:0-2166 GCA_964429935.1 uncultured Hyphomonadaceae bacterium | reverse complement strand
GCCTGAGTTAACCCATTTAGAAAAACAGCGAAATTTTCGTTGCCCGGCTCATTCTTTTGCCTCCTCCAACCACTCAGCCGCCTTCGCCGCCGCGCTCGCGGCGGTGAAAATCGCGCGATTGTCGGCCTTGAGTACCGTGAGCCAACTAGCGAGATAACGGGCATGATCAGGGCGCGGCTTGGACGATAGGCCAAGGTCGCCGCACAAGAATGCTGAACCGAGCTCGGCGACCAGCTCTTCCATGGCATAGGCGTCGTCGCCGAACCGCTTGCCGAACGTGCGTGCGAGACGGTGCTCCGCGCCGGACCAATGGGTCAGTTCATGGAGCAGTGTCGCGTACCAGTTCTGCCCTGCATTGCCGGATTCGGTGGCGAAAAAGAGCTGCTTGTCCGGCATGGTGATGGTGTCGGTCGAGGGCGTATAATGGGCACTGTCGCCCTGGATGCGGATGGTCGCGCTGGTTGCGGCCACGAAAGCGTCCGCGTTCGGGATCGGATCGAAGTCTGCGCCTTCGGGAAGTTCCGGCATCGCATAGCCATCCACCTGGCCAACATTGAACACATGTGACGCCTGCGCGAAGATCCGGGCCGAACCCTCTCTTTCCTCCGCCTCTTTGCCATCAACCTTGTCGAAAACCTTGTAGAACACGATGGATGAAGCCTTCTCGCCCTTGCGGACCTGAGCGCCGAGCGACTGCCACTGCCGATAGGTCGCCCAGAGGCCATGCCCAAAATCCTGCGCGTCGGCAGAGGCCCAGAGGGCTAGGACGTTGACGCCGCGATAGGTCTTCCGGGTCACGGCGTTCATCGGGCGGGACAGCGGGGTGTTGCTGCGATGCCAGGGGAGCGAGAATTTCCCGGCCCCGAGTTCAAGCGAGGCGATGATCTGGTTGGTGATGGTGTCGTAAATGCTGGCGGTTTGAGTCCTGGCCACGTTGAAAATCCTTCGTCCTGTCGTTGGGAACGCGGATGAAGGGACGGGCCGGATTGGCCGGGCAGGTCAGCGGCGACGCGGAACAGCCAACACGGGAGGGCGTTAGCCCGAATGGAGCGGGCAGGCTGTTGATCCCGCCCGGCACGGGTCGTCACACAGGGAGCAGTTCATTCCAACGGGGGACGAGAGATGTCGTGGCCACCATGCCACCAGTAGGGTCTTCAACCGAGACCAGCCCTCATTGCCTTGGATTTGCCAACCTCGGGCACTGCCGCTGCCATGGCAGTCTGCTTCTCCCCCGCCCGCTCGGCGATCGCCCGGACAAGCCGGTCCCTGTCATCGGTGACAACAACCGCCTCGCCCCTGGCGCGTGACAGCGCGACGTAGAACATCTTCTGATCGACCAGATTGGCAGAGCGACTGTCGGCGTGGATCAGGACGCGTTCGGCGGTCTGGCCCTGCGCGGCGTGTGCGGTCTGGACATAAGCATGGCGCAGATGGGCGTCGCGAGGATCGGCGAGGTCGAGCCGCTGCTCGCGTCCGTTCGCCAGTTTCAGGGTTGCCTGACTGGTGGAAGGATCGATGCCGATCACTGTCCCTCCAAGGCCATTGATCCTTCCCGCGTCGCGGTCGTTGCGGGTAAACTGCACCCGATCTCCCGTGCGCAGGTCCATGGGCTTGGGTTCGAATACCTCGACCTTGCCCGCCCCCCATTGCCGGGGATGCCAGTCAATGGCCCGGCCATCGCGGCTAGCGAGGGCCACACGGTTCCGCTCCGGATCAACACCACTGACGGTCAGGGCCTCGCCCCGGCGGACATCCTTGTCGGCATAGTCGCGATTGAACCGGACGACATCGCCGATGGCATAGCTCGCCGCTTCGCGCGCTTCGGCACGGGTCATGCCCCTGGCCTCCAAAGCGGCAAACTGAAGCCGGTCCTGCGACAGCTCCCCGCGCGAAGCCAAGTGCTCGCGGATCAGGCTGGTGAGAGTGTCGCGACCTTCGCGCGAAGGCTCGATGACCAGCGTCCGCATTCGCTCGGCGGGTAACAGGGACAGGTAATGCCGCGCCATGGCCTCGAAGCGGTCTTTCGGCGTGGCCCCTTCGATGACTTGGCCGCCGCCACGATCCAGCGCAACCATGGCCTTGCCGGCATGACCCTCGATCGATGCCATGACGGCTGCGCGGGTTTCGGCATTGGTCTGCCGAACGACCTCGGCCAGCCTGGTTGTG
>CAYSED010000190.1:0-2208 GCA_964429935.1 uncultured Hyphomonadaceae bacterium | reverse complement strand
TCCTCAGGGGCGGCATTATGCAACTTTCGAATAACGACCGGCGTGTAGGCAGGGCCGGACTGGACGTGTCGGCGGCGCTGGCCGCTTTCCTGGAAGATCGGGTTCTGCCGGGGCTGGATATCGCGCCGGACCGCTTCTGGGCGGGGGCAGCGGACATCTTCGCGCGCTTTACCCCGGAAAACCGCCGCCTGCTGGCGGTCCGGGACACGCTTCAGGCGAAGATCGACGCCTGGCACAATGCCGGTAACCATCCGGACTCGGCCGATTATCTGCCGTTCCTGCGCGAGATCGGCTACCTCGCCCCTGAGCCTGCGCCGTTCGCCGTCGGGACCCAGGCGGTCGACGACGAGATCGCGAGGCTGGCCGGGCCGCAGCTGGTCGTGCCGGTGCTCAATGCGCGCTTCGTCCTCAACGCCGCCAACGCCCGCTGGGGCAGCCTTTACGACGCTCTGTACGGCACGGACGCCCTGCCGGGTGCTGCATCCGGCCCCGGCTACGATCCAGCGCGCGGCGCGCAGGTGATCGCGACCGCCAAGCGCTTCCTCGACGACGCAGTGCCGCTCGCCGGGGGTTCCTGGACGGACCTTGCCGACCTTCACGCCGGCATCGCCCTCAGGGACCCGGGCCAGTTCGCTGGCTCCCGCGATGGCGCATACCTGTTCCGCCATAACGGCCTGCACATCGAAGTGGTGGTCGACCGCGCGCACCCGATCGGCAGCACCGACCCCGCCGGCATCGCCGACGTGATCCTCGAGTCGGCGCTCACCACGATCGTCGACCTCGAGGACTCGATCGCGGCGGTGGACGCCGAGGACAAGGTCGCAGCCTACGCCAACTGGCTCGGGCTGATGCAGGGCACGCTGAGCGCAACCTTCCAGAAGGGCGGCCGCAGCCTGGAGCGCACGCTGGCCGGGGACCGGCAATACGCAACGCCGGACGGCGGCACCCTGACCCTGCCCGGTCGCAGCCTGCTGTTCGTGCGCAATGTCGGCCACCTGATGACGACGCCGGCCGTACGCCTCCCCGATGGCGGCGAAGCGCCGGAGGGGATTCTGGACGGCATCGTCACCAGCCTGATCGCGCTTTACGATCTCCGGCGGCTGGGGCGGTTCGTCAACAGCCGCACTGGCTCGGTCTACATCGTGAAGCCGAAGATGCACGGGCCGGAGGAAGCCGCCTTCACCGACCGCCTGTTCGATGCGGTCGAGGAGCTGCTGGGGCTGGCCCGCCACACGCTGAAGGTCGGCGTGATGGACGAGGAGCGCCGCACCTCCGCCAACCTTGCCGCCTGCATTCACGCGGTGCGTGACCGCATCGTGTTCATCAACACCGGCTTCCTCGACCGCACCGGCGACGAAATGCACACGTCCATGCGCGCCGGGCCGATGATCCCCAAGGCGGAGATGAAGACCGCGACCTGGATCAAGGCCTACGAGGACCGCAACGTGCGCATCGGGCTGGCCTGCGGGCTGTCGGGGCGCGCCCAGATCGGCAAGGGCATGTGGGCGATGCCGGACCGCATGGCGGACATGATGGCGCAGAAGATCGGCCACCCGAAGTCCGGCGCGAACACCGCCTGGGTGCCGTCCCCGACGGCGGCGACCCTGCATGCGCTGCACTATCACGCGGTCGACGTGTTCGCGGTGCAGCAAACCCTGCGCGCCGAGCCGGTGCCGCCGCTTGGCGCCCTGCTCACCGTGCCGCTGGCGGCCGGACGGAACTGGTCGGCGGACGAGATCGCCCGCGAACTGGACAACAACGCCCAGGGCATCCTCGGCTATGTGGTCCGCTGGATCGACCAGGGAGTCGGCTGCTCGAAAGTGCCGGATATCAACGACATCGGCCTGATGGAAGACCGCGCGACCCTGCGCATCTCCTCGCAGCACATGGCCAACTGGCTGGCGCATGGCGTGGTGACCTGCGAGCAGGTGGACGTCGCTTTCCAGCGCATGGCCGCCAAGGTCGACGCGCCGAATGCCGGCGATCCGCTGTACGAACCCCTGGCGGGCGGCAACGGCCTGGCGCCGCCGATATCGACCGGATCGGGATTCCCCTCGAAAGTGGGGCCCCGCCCGAGCGACTCGGGCGACTCGGGCGTCTGCTGTACAGTGGTCTCGCCTCCAGACGGTTCGGGAGGAGGGTCCGGAGCGGGCGCATTGAAATCTTGTTCAAAATTAGCGAGAGCTTGGTCAACAAGTTCGCGCACCT
>CAYSED010000189.1:0-2213 GCA_964429935.1 uncultured Hyphomonadaceae bacterium | reverse complement strand
GGGCGCCATGCAGGGGCATGCCGTTCAGCGCGGCGGCCATGGCATGCTCGCGGATGCCGTAATAGACATAGCGCCCGTTGCGGCTCTCGGCGGTGAAGGCGCTCGTCTCGGCGGTCCTGGTATTGTTCGAGCCGGTCAGGTCGGCCGAGCCGCCCATCGTGAAGGGCAGGGCCTTGTTGATGACGCCGAGCGCCATTTCGGACGCCTTGCGGGTCGCGACTGTCTTTGGCTCTGCGGCGAGCCCGGCCTTGTAGGTCTCGATGGCGGGCGCGAGCGCGGCGAGGTCTGTCGCGAGGGCCGCATCGAAGGCGGCCCGGCCGGGAGCAGCGGCATGGCGGGCTTCCCAGTCCGCGCGTGCCGATGCCCCGCGCGCGCCAGCTTTCCGCCAGGCGGCGAGAATGTCGTCCGGGATCATGAAAGGCGGGTGGCTCCAGCCGAGGGCCTCGCGCGCCCCGGCGATCTCGGCGGCCCCGAGCGGTGCGCCATGGGCGGCGGCCTTGCCGGACTTGGTCGGCGCGCCCTTGCCGATCACGGTCTTGCAGGCGATCAGGACAGGCCGGTCGCTCTGCCTGGCCCTGGCGAGGGCGCTATCGATGGCGTCCGGGTCGTGCCCGTCAATGCGCGAGACGGCCCAGCCACTCGCCTCGAAGCGCTTCAACTGGTCGGTCGAATCCGATAGCGAGACCGGCCCGTCGATGGAAATGTCATTATCGTCCCAGAGTACGATCAGCCGGTTCAGCTTCAGGTGGCCGGCGAGCGAGATCGCCTCCTGGCTGATCCCTTCCATCAGGCATCCGTCGCCCGCGATGACCCAGGTATGGTGATCGACAAGGTCCGCGCCATGCCGGGCGCGCAGGTGCGCCTCGGCCATGGCGAAGCCGACGGCGTTTGATATGCCCTGGCCGAGCGGACCGGTGGTCGTCTCGACGCCCGGCGCGTGGCCATATTCGGGATGCCCGGCGGTCTTGTAGCCGAGCTGGCGGAAATTGCGGATCTGCTCCATGTCCATGCCGGGATAGCCGGTCAGGAATGTCAGCGCGTAGACCAGCATGGAGCCGTGGCCGGCAGACAGGATGAACCGGTCGCGGTCCGGCCAATGCTCGTCCGACGCGTCAAACTTCAGGTGTTTCGCGAAGAGCACGGTTGCGACATCGGCCATGCCCATCGGCATGCCGGGATGGCCGGACTGGGCGGCCTCGACCGCATCCATCGCGAGCGCGCGCACGGCGTTTGCCATGTCCTTGTGTGTGACAGCCATCGCCCCGATTCCCGTGTTAACCTAAGGTACCAAGGGCATGGACAAGGCGTGCCGAACCGTCAAGCCGCTTGGCAGCGCGGCGGATCGGCTGATATGCAGATTTCATGACATCGCTCGATGCCGCCAGTGCCAAACTCCAAGCCGCGCTCCGCCGCCTCGAGGGCTCGATCGAGAGCGTTTACGAACAGGCCGGCGATCCGGCGGTCGTCCGCCGGGAAGTTGAGGCGCTGACCCGCGACCGCGCGCGGCTCGCCGAGGAGCTTGACGCCTCGCTCGCCCGCGAAACCGAGCTTCAGGCGCTCGCCGACGAAGCCTCTGCCGCCCTGGGCGCGGCCATCGAGGAAGTCCGCTCGGCCCTCGAACGGAGCGGATAGGCGATGTCGGGGGTGGAGGTGGAAATCCACGGACGGCACTATTCGGTGGCCTGCGCTCCCGGACAGGAGCAGCGGCTTGCCCAGCTTGGTGCCCGGCTCGACAAGCGCGTCCGGCAGATTGCAGGCGCGGTCGGCGATGTCGGGGACACCCGGCTCCTGCTGATCGCGGCGCTCGCCCTGATGGACGAGATCGATGCCGCGAGGATGATCCCCGAGCGCGACCGGGTTGAAGCGCGCGCGGCGACGGCCCTCACGGACGCTGCCGCCCGGATCGAGGCGCTCGCAAGCCGCCTCGAAACCGCCCAGAAGCAGGACTAGCGCTGCCCCATGCGCGATGACGGAGTGCCGCAACCCTTCCTGGTCGTCTTCCCGATGGAGGACGGGGAACAGCGCGTGATGCTCGATCCGCAATATTTCCAGGGGCTCGACGAGGTCGGCCTTTTCCTGTCGGACCTCGCCAAGCACTATGCCCGGGCGTTCGTGCAGTCGGGCCGCGCCCGGGATGCGGCCGATGCCATCGAGCAGATCCAGGAGATCTTTTTCGCCGATGTCATGGAGCCGTTCGGTGAAGATGCGGAGGG
>CAYSED010000188.1:0-2342 GCA_964429935.1 uncultured Hyphomonadaceae bacterium | reverse complement strand
CTATGTTTACATGTGGCTTCGTCCGCTCAAATTTTTCCTTTGCCATTCTTACTCCTGATTCTATTTATCTAGGATACTTTACCATGCACCCGTTCTAAAATCTCAATCTCAATACTAGATGGAACCTGCTGATAGTGCGCGAATTCCATATGAAAGACTGCACGCCCCTGTGTAATAGAACGCAGATCTGTTACATACCCAAACATATTACTTAACGGTACATTTGCCTTAACCACTTGCGCTCCTTTTCGTTGTTCCATCCCATCAATTTTCCCTCGCCGTGAGCTGATATCCCCCATCACATCACCGAGATATTTATCCGGTACGATCACTTCCATTTTCATAATGGGTTCCATGAGTTTAGGATTCGCTTTTTTACACGCATCCTGTATAGCTATGGAACCGGCTATTTTAAATGCCATTTCTGATGAATCTACTTCGTGATAAGACCCATAAATAAGTTCAACACGGATGTCTTCAATGGGATATCCGGCAACCACACCATTTTTGAGTGCTTCTTGAATACCCCCATCAATGGAAGAAATGTATTCGCGCGGAATAACACCGCCCACAATTTTATTCTCAAAATGATAACCTTTACCCGACAGGTTTGGTGCAACATTTATCACTACATGTCCATATTGACCTCGACCGCCAGATTGTCGAACAAATTTTGCTTCCACATCACCGACTGATGAAGTAATGGCTTCCCGATAAGCAACAATTGGTTTGCCAATATTGGCCTTAATTCGGAACTCCCTTAAAAGTCGGTCTACAAGAATCTCCAGATGAAGTTCACCCATTCCTGAAATAATTGTTTGCCCTGTTTCCTCGTCCGTTGACACCTTAAATGTGGGATCTTCATCCCCAAGCTTAACAAGAGCTTTTATGAGCGAATCCTGATCGGCTTTGCTGACAGGCTCCAATGATAAAGATACCACCGGTTCCGGAAAATCCATTGACTCTAATAAAATTTGATTCTTTTCATCACAAAGAGTATTTCCTGTCTTTACATTTTTTAGACCAACTGAGGCGATAATTTCACCAGCAGACATATCATCACGATCTTCTCTCTTATTGGAATGCATCAATAAAATTCGACTGATTCTTTCTCGCCTTTTTGAATTGGGGTTATAAACATAAGATCCAGCTTTCAATTTACCAGAGTAAACTCTCATATATGTTAACTTACCCACATATGGATCTGTCATAATTTTGAAGGCAAGAGCACTGAATGACTCATCATTATTTACATCACGACTAAGTGTAACATCGGTATCATTTGGATCCAAGCCATTGACAGCACCAATATCTTTGGGGGAAGGTAAAAAATCAACTATACCATCTAATAATCGCTGCACACCTTTATTTTTAAATGCAGATCCACAGAGTGTTGGAACGAATGTATTATCAAGACACCCTTTCCGAATTGCTGCTTTTAGTTCATCTAATGAAATCTCATCATCTGAAAGATATTTTTCCATCAAATGGAGATCATATGTCGCTGTTTCTTCAATAACATGACGGCGCCAATTCTCAGCTTCTTGTCTCATATCGGTAGGTATATCCGCATATTCAAATCGGGAACCTAAAGTAGATTCATTGTAAAGAATGGCCTGCATGCTTAATAGATCCACAATGCCTGTAAACAATTCGCCAGCACCGATTGGAATAACAATAGGAAGCGGATTGGCTCCCAATCGTTTTTTCATCATATTCAACACTTGATTAAAATCTGCACCCACCCGGTCCATTTTATTGACAAAAGCAATTCGCGGTATAGTGTATTTATCAGCCTGGCGCCAGACAGTTTCGCTTTGTGGCTCTACACCTCCAACAGCACAAAATACTGCTACTGATCCATCCAGAACACGTAGCGATCGTTCTACTTCAACAGTGAAATCAACATGGCCCGGAGTATCAATAATATTAATTCGGTGATCATTCCAGAAACATGTTGTCGCTGCTGATGTAATTGTGATACCACGCTCACGCTCTTGATCCATCCAATCCATGGTAGCTGCACCATCATGTACTTCTCCAATACGATGTGTCCGTCCGGTATAGTACAGGATGCGTTCGGTTACAGTTGTTTTACCGGCATCGATATGATTATACCAATATTCCGAACTTCAGATAATTTTGTTTTCTTCAAAGAACTAGTCTATCATAAATAAAATTAGCGGAAATGAGCAAATGCCTTGTTCGCTTCTGCCATACGATGAGTATCTTCTTTTTTCTTAATAGCACCGCCCTCTTTATTGGCAGCTGAAATCAATTCGGATGCCAATCTTTCCGATATGGGCTTTCCTGAACGGCTTTTAGCTGCATTCATTATCCAG
>CAYSED010000187.1:0-2351 GCA_964429935.1 uncultured Hyphomonadaceae bacterium | reverse complement strand
CCTGCACGGCATATCCCGCCGCCCTCAGGGCATCGGCCGCCTGGGGACCGCCGGGAACATCCACTTCGACCGCGACCGGGGCACCGCGCGCGATGATGTTCGGCAGGTCCACGGCCTCCTGCGCCGACTTGCCCCAGTCGAGCACGCCGACAAGCGTCTTGGCGACATAGGCGATGATCGAATTGCCGCCCGGTGATCCCGTGACCATGAAGAGGTCGCCATTGCCGTCGAGCACGATGGTCGGCGACATGGATGATCGCGGCCGCTTGCCGCCGGCCGGCGCATTCGCCAGCGGCTTGCCGCCCGTTTCGGGAACTATGGCAAAATCCGTCAGTTCATTGTTGAGAAGGAACCCGGCCGCCCAGCGGGACGAGCCGAAAGCGGCCTCAACGGTGGCCGTCATCGAGACGGCATTGCCCTTGAGGTCCACCACCGAGATGTGTGTCGTGCCCGGCGCATCGACCGTCGTGTCGCGGCCCCAGAGGTCGATCACGGACCCCCGGCCAAGGACCTCTCCCGGATCGCCCGGCACCGGCGCGCCGGAGGGCGGACCGCCCTGGCCGGCGCGAACGTCGAGATAGCGCGGGTCGATCAGGTCCTCGGCCGGCACCTCGACCATGTCCGCATCGGCGACATAATGGTCCCGGTCGGCATAGGCGAGGCGCTGGGCCTCGACGAAGGCGACAAGATAGTCTTCCTCGGCAGGGTCCCCGCCGGCGGGCAGGAGCCGGTCATAGAGCCCGAGGATCATGTTCTGCGCGACGCCGCCCGACGAGGGCGGCGGGGCAGAGCAGACCTGATGGCCGCGAAACGCGCCGCAGAGCGCCGGGCGTTCCTTCACTTCATAGGCTGCGAGATCTGAAAGCTGGAGAGCGCCGCCGTTCGGGGCCGCGGCGGCGGCAGCGACAATCGCCTCGGCAACCGGTCCGCCATAGAAGGCTGCCGGCCCGTTCGCGGCGACCGCCCTCAGCGTTTCGGCATAGGCCGGGTTCGAGCGCAGCGTGCCTTCCGCAAGGGGGTTGCCCCCCGGATAGAAATAGGCTGCCGTTTCCGGATCGTCGTCCAGCCGGATCGCACCCCGCAGGCGCTCGCTCGCGAGGAGTTCGGCAAGGCGCGGCGACACGACGAACCCCTCTTCGGCGAGAGCGATCCCGCCGTCGAACAGACTCGCCCACGGGACGATGCCGAACCGGTCATGTGCTGCCTTGTAGAGGGCGACCTGGCCCGGCACGCCGACCGACCGGCCCGACTGCCAGGCATCGATGAAACCGAGCGGCGCGCCGTCCGTCAGGAACAGGTCTGGCCCGGCCGTGGCCGGTGCCGTCTCGCGTCCGTCGAAGACGGTCATCTCGCCGGTCTCGCGCTCATGGACGATCATGAAGGCACCGCCGCCAAGCCCTGAACTCTGCGGCTCGACCAGCCCGAGAACCGCATGGACCGCGATGGCCGCATCGACAGCATGGCCGCCGGCGCGCAAGATCTCGAGACCGGCCTCGACGGCGCGGGGGTCGGCGGCAGCGACCATGCCGCCCTTGGTCCACGGCGCTTGGACCTGCGTGCCCGCGCCTGCCGCTTCAGGAGCGGCGGCAGGCGGGGTCTGTTCCGGACTGCAGGCCTGAACGAGCGCGAGGCCGATGGCGGCGTGGATCAGTTTCATCAGGATTGACCTCTGGCTTGGCGGGGCGTCAGAGGCACCATAAGAAGGAGCACCCGAAAGCGAAAGGCTCGAAATCATGGCACGGCCCGGCGCGCGCAACCTTATAACCGATGTCCCGGGCCTGAACGTGGGACAAGCCGAGGACGCGGCCGTCCGGACCGGGACGACCGTCGTGCTGGCCGACGTGCCCGCCGTCGCTGCCGTCGCGGTGGCAGGCGGCGGACCAGGAACCCGCGAGACGGACCTGCTCGCCGCCGACACGCTCGTCGAGGCGGTCGATGCCATCGTCCTCTCGGGCGGCAGCGCCTTCGGGCTCGGAGCTGCAGACGGGGTCGCCGACGCCCTGCGCCGCGAGGGGCGCGGGTTCGGACTGTCGGCCCTGCCCGGCGTGCCAAAGACCCCGATCGTGCCGGCGGCCATCCTCTACGATCTTGCCAATGGCGGCGACAAGGCGTGGGACGCCTCGCCCTATCCGGCTCTTGGGCGGCGCGCCTTCGAGGCCTGCGGACGCGAGTTCGCCCTTGGACGGGCCGGCGCAGGCGTCGGCGCGCGAGCCGGGGGGGGCGCTATGCCGGGAACCGAAGCCAGATCTAGGTTTGCTACTTTGGGGGAGGTGGATTTTGAAAAGTGGCGGAACCGTAGCGGCGGTGCCCTGCCCATAATACACCTATATTTAAACTCTAATTAAAAATTT
>CAYSED010000186.1:0-2377 GCA_964429935.1 uncultured Hyphomonadaceae bacterium | reverse complement strand
CCGGATTTCGTGATGCGCGTTGTGAGCAATGCCTCGAAATGCAACTGCCCCGGCGTTGTTGATCGACGAACCGGACACGTCGGCATACGTTGCGTTTGAATCGAAAGCGTCGCCTTCGGCAATGGTTGTTAACCCCTGCGTAGCGGCGGTGTAGCGGACGACTTCGGAGTGGCCGTTGTGCCGACTGGCTACGAAGCCCACGTCGCCCAGGTCGTTGATCCTGGGAGAAGCCCCAAGGGACACGAATGGTGATGACGGGGAGTAGAGCTTGGTCGTGACAATCTTCTCGTGAGTCACTAAATCGGCTTTGTAGATTGATTCATCAGAACTCTGATAGAAGACCAATTGACCTGAGGCGTTTATGGCAGCGCCGTACAGGAAATTCTGCTGGGAACCCCCGATTGCGTTAAAACGAGAAAAGAGATACCAATCGGCCCGTGCCGGCAGCGGCGCGTAGAGCATGCAGAAAACAGCGGCGATGAGCAGCAGCGCCAGGGAGGCCCGCTGTCGGTGGCCCGTGATCGCATGCGGATACGAAGTAGAGATTGGGTACGTTCGGCGAGTCAACTCGGCGGTTCTGGACATCGGTCCCTCTCCGGCAGCAATCACGTGGGTATCGCCCTCCCTAGAGAGGCGCAGACCGCGACCGGATGTTACAGAAAAAAGTGTGGCCTGAAATGTTCTACCCACGAGCGATCCCCCGAGTTGTAAGAGGCAATCCCCCCAGTCTAAGCGGATTGGGCGCTGAAAACAAGGAATTTGTGGGACGGGTAACCGCTGAAAAAGCCCTACTATCGCCTGCGTCGCGGTAGCAGAGAGAAACGGTCAGAAAGCTTTCTGGCTGATTGGCTTGCCGTCCTTGTATTGGATTTCCTTTTGCTTCTTCCTGTTTTCATCCCACTCAGTCCTTAAGCCATTTTGCTTACCGTTCTCGTAATGGATCCCTGTTTCTTTTTGGCCGTTTTCATACCACCGAGTTTCAAGGCCATTTTGCTTGCCGTTCTTCCAATGGGTCTCTGATTTTTTCTGGCCGTTTTCGTACCACAAATTCGCAAGGCCATCTCGCTCGCCGTTTTTGTAATGTTCCTCATATACCTTCTGGCCGTTCGCATAGTACTCAACGTACGGCCCATCCTCGGGCGGTTCATCCCCAGCCACCTGCGGCACAACGAGAATCATCAGCAACAAAGCCAGCAAGAGTTTGCTGTCGCGAGTCTTCATAGAATTGCCTCAGAGGAGTGAGTTGTGATGCCCCCATTATCCACGCTCAGCAGCGAAGAGAAAGACTGGGGGGGAACTCAAGAGGAGAGGCCGCTTGAACCATGATTGCCGGATTGCATTCTTTCAAAGCAACCTTCTGCCGTGCTATAACGACTCTTGATTATTTGCTTTGGATTGCTGGATGTGAGGGGTGTGGCAGAAGGTTTTGCGACGGACCGCCCGGCGGGAATTTCATGATGCTCAATTTTGGTTCTCGGCTGGCGCGGGGACACTGGTGTGGTTGGCTCTTCTGGGGCATCGCTGCGGTGTTCTTCCTTTACGAGCAGTTCGTTTGGGTGATGCCCAATGTTATTCTAGTAGATCTGACTCAGGTCGCCGAAGCCTCGCCGGTAAAGCTGGTCTCGGCACTGTCGGTATATCTCTGGATTTATGCCTTTCTGCAACTGTTCGTGGGTGGGCTCTTTGATCGCTTCGGTACGAAGTTCATTCTGTGTGGCGCGACGGCCATTTGCGCTGCGAGCTGTTTGCTTTTTGGTACGGCACACAACCTGCTTGAGATCAGCGTTGCGAGGGGTCTTAGCGGCTTCGGCAGCGCGTTTGCCTTTGTCGGTGCGATTTACGTTGCCACGGTTTGGTTCCCGCCGAGCCGACTTGCGTTGATAGTGGGAATTACCACAGCGGTAGGGATGTTCGGCCAGATGTTCGGCCAGACTCCGTTGGTGGCTGCGGTCGAGAAATTTGGCTGGCGCGAGGTTGTTGTGGTTTGTGGTTGGCCAGGCTTTGCCTTGGCGGGACTGATACTACTTGTCATCCCACGGCGACCCTCCTGGTTTAAGGATCGCTTTGCAAAGAAGAGCGAGCTTAAAATCGGAATTTTTCAGGGTATTGTGCAGGTGCTTTCCCGTTGGCAAATGTGGGCGGTTGGCACGGTGTGTGGAGTGCTCTACTTGCCACTGAGCGTGCTCGCGGCAATGTGGGGCAACACTTTCATGGAGACCGCCGGGGGGTACAGCCCGGAGCAGGCAAGTTTTGCCACCATCATCCTGGGGGTCGGCTGGCTGATTGGCTGCCCGCTGGTGGGGATCATGTCCGATCTCATAGGCTCGCGCAAGGGGCCGCTGTTGGTGGGCATTTTCGGGGGCGGGACGGCAATGCT
>CAYSED010000185.1:0-2414 GCA_964429935.1 uncultured Hyphomonadaceae bacterium | reverse complement strand
TGTGGCGCGTCGGACCCGAACCGGTCCTGTGCTTTGATGGCGACAGGGCTGGCCTCGGCGCGGCCTACCGGGCGATCGACCGCGCCCTGCCCCATCTTGAGCCGGGCCGCAGCCTGTTCTTCGCGCTGCTGCCGGACGGGCTCGACCCGGACGATGTCATCCGGACGCGGGGCCGCACCGCGATGGCCGACCTGCTGGCAGCCACCCAACCGCTCGCTGCAATCCTCTGGCAGCGCGAGCTGGCCATGGACGATGTATCGACGCCGGAGCGGCAGGCCGGGCTCGACGAGCGGCTGAAACACGCCGCAGCGCAGATCAGGCATCCCGCCGTCCGGGCCGCCTACGAGCGCGACCTTCGCCGCCGGACGGGCGATCATTTCTGGCAGATGCGGAAGGGCGGCAGGGGCGGCGAGACCTCGCCTGCGCTGAAGTCGGATGCCAAGCTCACCGGGCTTGGCAGCGTCCTGCGGGCAGTCGATGCCCCCGCCCTGCTCGAGCGCGGCGCCGAACTGATGGCGCTTGCCCGTTTTGCCGACCCGGACGTGCGCGCCCTGCGGGATGCCGTTCTGGACCTGCACGCCCGCTCGTTCCCCCTTGACCGTGCTGCAGTGAAGGCCCATCTAGCTGAATCTGGACGAACCCGCGCGATCAGACTGCTCGAAGACTACCCGAAAGCCCCGCCCATCCCTGCGGATGGAGCCGAAAGCCGGGAATGGCTCATCGCCCTTGAGCAATACTGCGTTTCAGACGGTTCTGACGAGGACGGCGCATCCTTCACCGGACACGACGCGACAGCGTCGGTTTCGGCATGGAAGCGGCGTCATCAGCTTGTAGCGGAACGGCGTGCCTTGCGGGCGCGGATAAACGAGGCGGCGGAAGAGGCGGATCAGGGCTGACCGTTCGGGCGATGAGCACAACGGCAACCGGCATGACCCGGCGGGACGACAATGATGCGTCCCCCACCCAATGGGGATCAGGAGCGACACAGAATATGGCAACGGCCAAACCCAAGACCAAGGAAAAACCCAAGGACAAGCAGGACAAGCCCCTGCTCGACCTGTCGAGCGCCGGGATGAAGAAGTTCATCCGCGAGGCCAAGGCCAAGGGCTATGTCACGCATGACGAGCTGAACGCGGTCCTGCCGTCCGACGAGATGACCTCCGACCAGATCGAGGACACGATGTCGGCCCTGTCCGAAATGGGCATCAATGTCGTGGAGTCCGAGGACGAGGTCGAAGCCGAAACCGAGAGCGAGAGCGATCCGGACAGCGAGTCCGAAGGCGGCACGCTCGCCAAGGCGGACGACAAGAAGGTTGTCGCCAAGAAGGGCAATGCGCGCGGCTCGGACCGCACCGATGATCCTGTCCGCATGTACCTGCGCGAAATGGGCACGGTCGAGCTCCTCTCGCGGGAGGGCGAGATCGCCATTGCCAAGCGGATCGAAGCCGGCCGGGACGCGATGATCCGCGGCCTGTGCGAGAGCCCGCTGACTTTCGAGGCCATGATGGTCTGGCGCGACGAACTGATGAACGAGCGCATCCTCCTGCGCGACGTGATCGATCTCGAGGCGACCTATGGCGCGGAAAACCCGCCGCCGCCGCCGAAGGAGCCGGAGGAAGACGACGAGGACAAAGCCGAGGCCAAGGCCGAAGGCGAGGACGGCGAGACCGGCGGCGATGAGGACGAGGACGACGAAGACGACGGCGCGGCCATGTCCATGTCGGCCATGGAAGCCTCGCTGCGCGAAGGCGTGCTGGAAACGCTGGACGCCATCGCCAATGACTTTACCCGCTATCGCAAGCTGCAGGAGCGCCTCGTCACCAAGCGGCTCGAGGGCAAGGACCTCGGACCCAAGGCAAACGCGGAATATGAGGAAATCGGCACCCGCATCGTCGAGAACCTGAAGACGATGCACATCAACAATGCGCGGATCGAGGCGCTGGTCGAACAGCTCTACACGATCAATCGCAAGCTGATGGGCCTCGAAGGCCAGCTCATGAGGCGGGCGGACGCGCACGGCGTGCCGCGCAAGCAGTTCCTCGACAGCTATTTCGGCCGCGAGCTCGACCCGGAATGGGCCGGCGATGTCGCGAAGCTCTCCAAGAAATGGGAGAAATTCGTCAGCGCCGAACGCGCCAAGATCGACGAGATCCGCGAGGAAATCTCGGCCGTGGCGCAGGAGATCGGCGTGCCGATCGACGATTATCGCCGCATCGTCCAGACCGTCCAGAAAGGCGAGCGCGAAGCGCGCGTCGCCAAGAAGGAAATGGTCGAGGCGAACCTGCGGCTGGTCATCTCGATTGCCAAGAAATACACCAATCGCGGCCTGCAATTCCTTGATCTCATTCAGGAAGGCAATATCGGCCTGATGAAGGCGGTCGACAAGTTCGAGTACCGCCGCGGCTACAAGTTCT
>CAYSED010000184.1:0-2439 GCA_964429935.1 uncultured Hyphomonadaceae bacterium | reverse complement strand
CGCAGGTCGAGCAGGCCGTCGAGGGCGCGGTGCACGCTGCCGCAATTCGGGAAACGCTTCACTTTCAGCCCGTAGCGGAGAATGTGCAGAGGGTTACCGACTTCCTCGTCCCGGAACGTGACGGTCTGGCCGTGCTCGGCCTTGCCCTGCATGGCGGCGGCGAGGCTGTCGGCATCCGGGCCGACCATGAGCCGGCGCAACCCGTTCGGGCCATGCAGGGTGTCGCGTCCGGCCGTGATGCCAGCCCGCGCCATCAGGGCGGCTTCGACCCCGCCGCTGGCGGCAAAGCCGGCATGGAGGGGTTTCGCATCGGTGCCGAACTGGCTCATGAAGCCGGCCGCGCGGCTGGTCGCCAGCGACAGGGCATGGGCCGTCTCGGCTTCGGCGAGCCCGAGGGCGCGCGCCGAGGCGGCAGCGGCCCCGATCGCGCCGAGCGTTGCCGTCGCATGCCAGCCCCGGCTGCGATGAAAGGGGTTCACCGCCTGTCCGACGCGGCCGAGGATCTGGAGGCCTGCAATGTAGCCATCGATCAGGTCGTCAAGGCTGAGGTCTTCGAGGTCGCAGACAGCCAGCAGGGCTGGCACGAGCACGGCCGTCGCATGGGCCTTGGCAGGATCGAAATTGTCGTCGAAGTCGAGCGCGTGGGCGCTCGTGCCATTGACAAGGGCCGCGTGCGGCGGGCTGAGGCGGGCCTCGTGGCCGATCACGGCGCACGGGCCGGTGCTCCACTGGCACAGGAGAGCCTGGATTTTTCCGGTCACCGGTTCCCGGGCCCCCGGCAGCATGCAGGCAATCACATCGACCAGCGCGCGCCGCGCGATGCGGCGTGCCTCGGCCGGCCAGGCGTCAGGCGCCTGGGATATCCAGCGCGCATAAGCGGTGAGGGGATTGAAGGCGGCGGTCGTGCTCATGCGGGTGAAGCCTCGGTGTTTCGCGTTTCCTTGCCTCTTTTGACCTTGCGATCCGGCCCCGGCTCGGCAAGAAACTCTCCGGAACCATGGACTTTCAGGAGAGCGAGAGAATGAGTCTTGCAGGGCAGTTTTTCAACTATGGCGACAGCGAAAACGAATATGAGGGGTATGTCTCACGCCAAGGTGATGTCCCGCGTCCGCTCGTCCTTGTTTGCCATGCCTGGGGCGGCCAGGGGGAATTCGAGCGCAAGGTCGCCGACGAGCTTGCGGCCAAGGGCTATGCCGCCATGGCTGTCGACCTCTATGGCAAGGGCAGGCGCGGCACGACGGCTGTGGAAAACCAGGCCCTGATGATGCCGCTCGTCAATGACCGGGCGAAGCTGCAGGCCCGGCTCGCGGCCTCCATCAAGGCAGGCGAGGCGCTGGACGGGGTCCTGAAGGGCAAGACGGGCGCGCTCGGCTTCTGTTTTGGCGGGCTCTGCGTGCTCGACATGGCGCGCATGGGCGCGGACCTGAAAGGCGTCGTCTCCTTCCATGGCCTGCTTGGCGCGCCCTCCAATATCCCCCAGCCAAAGCCGAAGGCGAAGATACTTGTCCTGCATGGCTGGCAGGACCCGATGGCAAAGCCGGACGATGTCGTCGCTTTCGGCAGGGAAATGGTCGCGGCGGGGGCGGACTGGCAGCTCAATGCCTATGGACCGGCTGTCCATGCCTTCACCAATCCGCAGGCAAACGATTTCGCCAACGGCATGGCTTATGATGCGGGCGTCACGCGCCGTGCCTGGGCGGCGTGCGACGATTTCCTCGCCGAAGTGTTCGCCGGATGACACGGCTTCGCGTCGCCTGCGCGCAGATGCGCTCCGGCACGGAGCCGGGGCCGAACCTCTTGGCCGCAAAGGCGCTGATCCGCGAGGCGGCCGGGCTAGGCGCGACCCTGATTGCGACGCCCGAAATGACGAACATTCTCGACATCCGGCCTGGCGGTTCGGCGGGCAAGATCGTGCCGGAGCAGGCCGACGAGACGCTGAAAGCCTTCCGGGCGCTCGCGCAGGAAACGGGTGCCTGGCTTCTCGCAGGCTCGCTAGCGGTTGCGCTTGAGGATGACGCTCGAAAGGCCAACCGGTCATTCCTCATCTCGCCATCCGGAGACGTCGCCGCGCGCTATGACAAGATCCACATGTTCGATGTCGAGGTCGGCGACGGGCAGTCCTATCGTGAATCCAGAGCCTACCGGCCGGGCACGCAGGCTGTCGTTGCGGATATCGCAGGCGCGAAACTCGGCCTGACCATCTGCTACGATGTGCGTTTCCCGGCGATCTACCGGGCACTCGCGCTGGCTGGGGCCGAGATCATTATCGTGCCGTCCGCCTTCACAGCCGTCACCGGCCGGGCGCATTGGCACGTGCTCCTGCGCGCCCGGGCCATCGAGACCGGCGCATTCATCCTTGCCCCGGCCCAGGGCGGGCGGCACGAGGACGGGCGGGAAACCTATGGCCATTCGCTGATCGTGTCCCCATGGGGTGAAATC
>CAYSED010000183.1:0-2447 GCA_964429935.1 uncultured Hyphomonadaceae bacterium | reverse complement strand
TCCTCTATGAAAAACTGGAAATCCCGGTGATCAAGAAGACCCCCAAGGGCGCGCCCTCCACCGCCGAGGCGGTGCTCCAGGAGCTGGCCATGGACGGCCACGAGCTGCCCGAAGTGATCATGCAGTACCGCGGCGTTTCCAAACTCAAGAACACCTACACCGACAAACTGCCGGAACTGATCAACCGCCGCACCGGCCGAGTGCACACCTCCTACCACCAGGCGGTGGCGGCCACCGGCCGGCTTTCTTCCAGCGACCCCAACCTGCAGAACATTCCGGTGCGCAGCGAGGAAGGCCGCAAGATCCGGCTCGCCTTTTCCGCGCCCCCTTCCGATAAAACAGGGCGCCGCAAGATCGTCGCCTGCGACTACTCACAGATCGAACTGCGCATCATGGCCCACCTGTCCGGCGACAAGGGCCTGCTCGACGCCTTCGAACACAACCTGGACATTCACCGCGCCACCGCCGCCGAAGTCTGGGGCAAGACCCTCGACGACGTCAGCGACAACGAACGGCGCAACGCCAAGGCCATCAACTTCGGCCTGATCTACGGCATGAGCGCCTTCGGCCTGGCGCGCCAGCTCGGCATCCCGCGCGGCGAAGCCCAGGAATACATCGACCGCTACTTCGAAAAATACCCCGGCGTAAAACGCTACATGGAAAACACCCGCGCCGACGCCGCCGAGAAAGGCTACGCGGAAACCCTGGGCGGTCGCCGCCTCCACCTCCCGCTCCGCCTTCGCCCGGGCCTCCTCGGACAGCGGGGTCTCGCGCAGCTTGTCCTCGAGTTCGGCAATCTCGTCGCGCTCGCCTCCCTCCTGCTCGCCAAGCTCGCGCTGGATCGCCTTCATCTGCTCGTTGAGATAATATTCGCGCTGGGTCTTCTCCATCTGCCGCTTGACGCGGTTTTTGATCTTCCGCTCCATCTGCAGCATGCCCATTTCGCCTTCCATCTGCGAGAAGACACGCTCCAGACGCTCCTTGGCATCGGTCACTTCGAGCAGGTCCTGCTTGTCAGACAGCTTGACAGACAATTGCGCCGCCACCGTGTCGGCGAGCTTGCCGGGATCGGTGATCTTGGTGATTGTCGCGACCGAATCCGGCTGGATCTTGCGGTTAAGCTTCACGTAATTTTCAAACTGGTCGATCACGGCCCGCATCAGCGCCTTGACGTCGTCAGGCGACACGTCGCTGACCTCGACAAGTTCCACGTCGGCGTCGAAATACTCGCCGCGGTCGTTGAGCTTCAGCAGTCGGCCGCGCGTCTGGCCCTCGACGAGGACCTTGACGGTACCGTCCGGCAGTTTCAGGAGCTGGAGGATCGTCGCGACCGTCCCGATCGCATAGAGATCATCGACGGCCGGATCATCGACCGAGGGGTCCCGCTGCGCCACGAGCATGATCTCGTTCTCGCCTTCCTCGACCATCTCAAGTGCGCGCACCGACTTGTCGCGGCCGACGAAGAGCGGTGCCACCATTTCGGGAAACACGACAATGTCTCTCAGGGGCAGGACCGGCAGGGTTTTGACTTGGGACATTGATTCGCTCCTCGGCACCGCTCGAGGATAGAGCCGATACCAACTGTTGTCGCCCTCCGATGTGGAGCGGCGATGCCTGTCAAATTATTTGGAGGCGCAGTCTGGCGGCTTCAAGCCGGGCGCGTGCGTTTCTTCAGGACGTCTCTTCGGCCTTGGCCGTCTCGGCATGGACATAGAGCGGCTGGGCATTGCCCTCGACGACTTCGCTGTTGATGACGACTTCCGTGACGCCCCGCAGGTTCGGCAGCTCGAACATAGTGTTGAGGAGGATAGATTCCATGATCGAGCGCAGTCCGCGCGCGCCGGTCTTGCGGGTGATCGCGCGCCTTGCGACCGCCTTGAGGGCGTCGTCCGTGAAGGTCAGGTCCACGCTCTCCATCTGGAAGAGGCGCTGGTATTGCTTCAGGAGCGCATTCTTCGGCTCGGTCAGGATCGAGATAAGCGCGTGCACGTCGAGGTCCTCGAGTGTCGCGATAACCGGGAGGCGGCCGATGAATTCCGGGATTAGGCCGAATTTCTGCAGGGCTTCCGGCTCGGTGTCGCGCAGGATCTCGCCGGTCTGCCGGTCTTCGGGATGCTTGACCTCGGCCCCGAAACCGATGCTGGCCCGGTCGCCGCGCGACGAGATGATCTTGTCGAGCCCGGAGAAGGCGCCGCCGCAGATGAAGAGGATGTTGGTCGTATCGACCTGCAGGAATTCCTGCTGGGGATGCTTGCGCCCGCCCTGCGGCGGCACGGCGGCCACCGTGCCCTCCATGATCTTCAGGAGCGCTTGCTGCACGCCTTCGCCCGACACGTCGCGCGTGATCGACGGGTTGTCGGACTTGCGGGAAATCTTGTCGATCTCGTCGATATAGACGATGCCGCGCTGGGCCCGCTCGACATTGTAGTCGGCCGCCTGAAGGAGCT
>CAYSED010000182.1:0-2580 GCA_964429935.1 uncultured Hyphomonadaceae bacterium | reverse complement strand
TTCTTCGAGGCGATCCGCCAGCTTGGCCAGGAGCTCGGCCACGAGCGGGCGATCTTCATCCACCTGACTCTCTTGCCTTATATTCCTGCGGCTGGCGAAATGAAGACCAAGCCGACCCAGCACTCGGTCAAGGAACTGCGCTCCATCGGCATCCAGCCGGACATTCTCCTCTGCCGATGCGACCGCCAGATCCCCGAGACCGAAAAGCGCAAGATCGCGAGCTTCTGCAATGTCCGCCCGTCAAGCGTCATCGAGGCGCGCGACCTCGGCCACATCTATGACGTGCCGGCCGCCTATCATGCCGAAGGGCTCGACAGCGAGGTGATCCGCCATTTCGCCGTTCCGGGCGCCGCCGCGCCGGACCTCTCGCGCTGGAACACGATCGCCCGCACGATCCACAATCCGGACGGGTCGGTCTGCATCGGCCTCGTCGGCAAGTACACGGACGTGCCGGACGCCTACAAGTCGGTAATGGAAGCGCTCGACCATGGCGGCCTCGCCAACAAGGTCAAGGTCGACATCAGGCTGATCGATTCCGAACAGTTCGATGACGGCTCAACGCCGCTCGAAGTCCTCGAAGGCGTCCATGGCATCATCCTGCCCGGCGGCTTCGGCGAGCGCGGGGCCCACGGCAAGATGCGGGCGGCCCGCTTTGCCCGCAATCGCAAGGTTCCCTGTTTCGGCATCTGCTACGGCATGCAGCTCTCGGTCGTCGAGGCGGCCCGCACGCTCGCCGGCCTGAAAGACGCCTCGACGACCGAATTCGGCCCGACGCCGGAACCCCTGGTCGGCCTGATGAATGAATGGACGCGCGGCAACGAGCGGATCGTGCGCACCGCCGAGACCGGCAAGGGCGGCACGATGCGCCTCGGGGCCTATCCGGCGATCCTGCGCCAGGGCAGCCTCGTCCGCTCGATCTACGGCACCGGCGAGATCTCCGAACGCCACCGCCACCGCTATGAGGTCAATACCGATTATGTCGAACGGCTTGAAGCGGCCGGCCTTGTCTTCTCAGGCATGTCGCCGGACGGCCGCCTGCCGGAAATCTTCGAGCTACGGGACCATCCCTGGTTCGTCGGCGTCCAGTTCCATCCGGAACTGAAATCGCGGCCCTTCGCGCCGCACCCCCTGTTTGCGAGCTTCATCAATGCTGCGAAAGTTCAGTCGCGCCTCGTTTGACGGCTTGCATTCGCCGGCATGCGTCGTTATGAGACGCGCTCCGAATTGACCCCTCCCGGGCGGCAAGCTTCCGCCCCGGCATCCTGTGGAAGAACGACATGGCCGTCCCGAAGAGCAAGATCACGAAGTCCCGCCGCGGCATGCGCCGGTCGCACGACCGGCTGAAAATGGGCACCTATATCGAGGATGCCGATTCCGGCGAACTGCGCCGCCCGCACCATATCGACCTGAAAACCGGCATGTATCGCGGTCGCCAGGTGCTCGAGCCGAAGGACGAGATCTAGGCTCTGCGGGCGCCGCAAGGCCGCCTCCGGGCATCCCGCCTGTCCCACCCTGTCCCACACCTGTCCCACCGGGTGTCCCACCCGGCCGCTTGTCCCGGGGACAGATCGGCAGGGTTGGCACCCTCATCATGCCGGAACGCCCTCGACCTTTCGGGGGCGTTTGCGTATCCAGCGCAAAGGAATCACCGGAGAGCCCCATGAGCGAAATAATTGACATCTTTGCACGCGAGATTCTCGACAGCCGCGGCAACCCGACGGTCGAAGCCGAGGTCACGCTCTCCGACGGCTCCGTCGGCCGCGCCGCCGTGCCCTCTGGGGCCTCGACGGGCGCATATGAGGCCCATGAACTGCGCGATGGCGGCGAGCGCTATGGCGGCAAGGGCGTACGCAAGGCCGTCGACGCGGTCAATGGCGAGATCAACAACGAACTCGTCGGCCTCGATGCGACCGAACAACGCCTGATCGACGACCTTCTGGTCGAGATCGACGGTACGGAGAACCAGTCCCGTCTCGGGGCAAACGCGCTGCCCGGCGTCTCGCTCGCGGTCGCCAAGGCGGCGTCGGAATCGATCTCGCTGCCGCTCTACCGCTATGTCGGCGGGGTCAATGCGCGCATCCTGCCATGCCCGATGATGAACATCATCAATGGCGGCGCCCATGCCGACAACCCTGTAGATATTCAGGAATTCATGATCCTGCCCGTCGGGGCCGAGACGTTCTGCGACGCCCTGCGCATGGGGGCCGAAGTCTTCCATGCCCTGAAGAAAGGGCTCTCGTCCGAGGGTCACAACACCAATGTCGGTGACGAGGGCGGTTTCGCGCCGAACCTCAAATCGTCCGACGAGGCGCTCGGCTTCATCATGAAGGCCATTGAAACGGCTGGCTACAGGCCGGGCGAGGACATTGCGCTCGCCCTTGATGCCGCCGCCACGGAGTTCTACAAGGATGGCCACTATGTCCTTGCGGGAGAAGGAAAAAAACTGAAGCCGGACGGCATGGTCAAGTATCTCGCCGACCTCGTGTCCCGCTATCCTGTCCTCTCCATCGAGGACGGCATGGCCGAGGACGACTGGGACGGCTGGGCGGCGCTGACCGATGCGATCGGAGACACGTGCCA
>CAYSED010000181.1:0-2598 GCA_964429935.1 uncultured Hyphomonadaceae bacterium | reverse complement strand
CCTGGCAAGCCGTATCCTGCACGGGCTTTGCCTGGCGGCTCTGGCTGTATTTGCCTGGCTGCTGGCGGGCTACTGGATCCTGCCGGGCCTGACCGGCTGGGCAGGCCTGCCGGACGCCGGCAGCGATATTACGGTTCTGGCCGCCGGGCGGACGCTTGCCGGCCTTGCGCATGTGCCTGCGATCCTGTCGGTCGCGGCGAGCCTTCTCAGCGCCGCCTCGCTGTTCGGCTGTTTCCGGGACGGCGAAATCTTCACGGCCGCCTCTGTGCGCCATCTCGGGTGCTTTGCCTGGAGCGCGCTCGCGGCGACGCTCCTCGGCATCCTTCTGCCGGCCAATGCCCTTCTCCTCGCCCGGCTGGCCGGCACGGAACTGCAGGCGCCGCTCGTTCTCGCCGTCGCGGGATCCGACCTTGCGACGCTCTTCCTCTGCCTGACGCTGGTCGTCCTGTCCTGGGTTCTCTCCGAAGCAAAGTCGGTGGCCGACGATGTCCGCCTCATCTTCTGATCCGGACCTGCAGATCGTCACGCGGCTGGATGTCATGCTGGCGCTGCAGAAGAAGAAGTCCAAGGACCTCGCGGCCCATATCGGCATCACCGAACAGAACTTGTCGATCATCAAGCTCGGCAAGGCCAAGGGCATCCGGTTCGAGACCATGGCGAAGATCTGCGACTTCTTCGACTGCCAGCCGGGCGACCTGTTCGAGTTCGTCCGGGCCGGCCCGGCAGGCGGCCGTCCGGAGTGACGAGGCGCGCCGGGGCCTGCCATTATGGCTGGACCGGAAACGCCGCCCTCGCAGTCGTGCTGTCAGGGCTTGTCCTGACCCTCTCGGCAGGGGCATGGAGATGGCGGGGGGTTTAAGATCAAGCAGCGGAGCGAAATATCTCGTCTCGGTGATATTCCAGATACTCATTGAGCGGTCTGAACTTGTTTGGTGAGCGTGCTCTGAGTCCGTCGAAATGAACTTTCACACTATTGGGCAAGATCAATTGCGGAGAACAGATGACATCCAAATTGTCGCTCAGGGTTATCAAACCCGTATCGAACGCGCGGTCATGAAGTGGGTTCAGACAAATTCCGTTCCGAGGGTCGAGTCGAGCCTTTTCATTCACTCGCCAAGGTACGATATGGCTTGCCACGAGCATATCTGAATTTTGAATACCCGTAATTGCGCACTGAGCCTCATAGGCAGACAGAACCATTTTACGAAACGCGTGCTGATTTTTCCGTGTCTTGACCAAACGCAGCACCTCTTCGCCTTCGCGGATCACTGGCGGTTCGGGGTCAATATCCCGATCCCTCCAATCGCCTTCAACGTCGATGATCGATCTAGCTGTTTCCAAGAATGCTTCAGGGTTCTCAAAGAATTCCGCCCAAATCTCGCGGTCGGCCTTGCTCGCGCCGTCGAGTCCTTTTCGATCAAGTGTGTGATCCAGTGACGCATAGTTTCCTAGTTTCATCGCTATCGAACTTGGCGTTCGATCTAGGAAGTCAGCGAGACGAATGACTTCCGGATTGGACTTATGCATCTTACCGAATGGCAAACGCGAATAGAGCTCCAAGGTCAGAATCTGGTCGCGACGCGTCCACGGTTTTCGTTCGGTCACACTCAATCCCTTTCATAGAGCGCCTGACGCCGGTAGGCAGCTTAATTGGACGACAACCGGACTATGGCGTTCTGTTGCACCACAACTCCGAGTTAATGAGCTGAAACGCTTAACTGTCTGCTAAGTGGGTCAAGCCCCCCACCCCCTCGACTTCCCCTTCCCCGTGCTCCATATGTTCCCGCATGCCGAAGACTGTTTCCGAAGCGCCTGCCAGTTTCCGCATGCACGGGGCGGCGCGCGATGCCGTGGGCGGGCTGCCGAGCTCGGACTGGACGCCGCACCGGCCGGACCGCAACTGGGTCGGCTTCGATGCCGGCAAGCCGTTCCGCGTCGCGGCGGACTATGAGCCCTCCGGCGACCAGGTCACGGCGATCCCGGAACTCGTCGAGGGCGTCAAGTCCGGCGAGCGCGACCAGGTCCTGCTCGGTGCGACCGGCACGGGCAAGACGTTCACCATGGCGAAGATCATCGAGGCGACGCAGCGCCCGGCACTCATCCTCGCCCACAACAAGACGCTCGCCGCGCAGCTCTATGGCGAGTTCAAGAGTTTCTTCCCGGACAATTCGGTGGAGTATTTCGTCTCCTATTACGACTATTACCAGCCGGAAGCCTATGTGCCGCGCGCCGACCTCTATATCGAGAAGGAAAGCTCGATCAACGAGGCGATCGACCGGATGCGGCACTCCGCGACGCGGGCGATCCTCGAGCGCGAGGACGTCATCATCGTCGCCTCGGTCTCGTGCATTTACGGCATCGGTTCAGTGGAAACCTATACGGCGATGACGTTCAAAGTGGAGGCCGGCCAGCGCATCGACCCGCGCGAGGTCGCCGCCAAGCTCGTCGCCCTGCAATACACCCGCAATGATGTCGCCTTCGGGCGCGGCACGTTCCGCATGAAGGGCGACGTGATCGACATCTTTCCGGCCCACTATGAGGACCGCGCCTGGAAGCTGTCCTTCTTCGGCGACGAACTGGCATCCATCACGGAGTTTG
>CAYSED010000180.1:614-2644 GCA_964429935.1 uncultured Hyphomonadaceae bacterium | reverse complement strand
AGTCCCGCCAGGCCCTGACCCTGTGCCGGGATTATCCGGACCGGGGACTGCGCGCCACCGCCGGCATTCACCCCCACAACGCCCGGTTTTTCGATGACGACGCCCTGGCCGAGCTGGGTGCCCTGCTTGACGAGCCGGAGGTGACCGCCGCCGGCGAGATGGGGCTGGACTTTAATCGCGACTTCTCGCCGCGCCCGGATCAGGAAAAGGCCTTCGAGGCCCAGCTGGCCCAGGCGGCGGAGCGCGGCCTGCCGGTGTTTCTGCACCAGCGTGACGCCCATGACCGCTTCATGCCCCTGCTCAAGGCCTGGCGGGACAAGCTGCCCGCCGCCGTGGTGCACTGTTTCACCGACGGGCGCCGGGCGCTGTACGACTATCTGGACCTGGACTGCCACATCGGCATTACCGGCTGGGTCTGCGACGAGCGGCGCGGCAAGGCGCTCGCCGAGCTGGTGCCGGCCATTCCAGCGGCGCGGCTGCTGGTGGAAACCGACGCCCCCTACCTGCTGCCCCGGGACCTGCCGGAGCCGCCGCCGGTGAAACGGCGCAACGAACCCTGCCTGCTGCCGTGGATCGGCCGCCGTCTGGCCGCCCTGCGCGGCGAAACGCCGGAGGCCCTGGCCGCTCTCACCTTCGCCAACAGCGCCGTTTTTCTGGGCGACTAGCGTTTGTCCAGGGCGATGCCCTGGGCGGCGCAGAAGGCCCGCAGCTCGCTTTCGGCGGCGTCCGCCACGGTGAGCCGGGCGGTGACGCCCTGGCCGTAATCCACCCCGTCCAGACGGGCGTCGTGCTGGTCGCACCAGTGGCGCAGGGGCTGCTCGCCGGCGAAGCCCAGGGTCAGGGTGAAGGCGCTCTCCGGCACCTGCTCCACCACCTCCATGGCGGACAACACCGCCTCGGCGGCGCCGGCGTAGGCCCGCACCAGACCGCCAGCGCCGAGCTTGACGCCACCGAAGTAGCGAATCACCACCACCATGGCATCGCCCACGCCTTTGTGCTGCAGCACGTTGAGAATCGGCCGCCCGGCGGTGCCGGAGGGCTCGCCGTCGTCATTGGCGGCGCCCTGGGCGGAGGATGGCGGCCCGATCAGCCAGGCGTAACAGTGATGGGTGGCGTCCGGGTAACGCTCACGGGCTTCCGCCAGCACCGCCTGCGCCGCCGCCCGGTTGTTGACCGGTCGCAGCCAGGCGATGAAGCGACTCTTGTTGATTTCGATCTCCCGCTCCACCGCCGCGGCGGGGACCGGATAAGGGGTGGGGGACAGTTCCGTCATGGCGGCATTGTACGGGGTCCCGGCCCTTGTGTCCGGCCTCGGTGTTCACTCCACGCGTGAGAACGCTTTGGTGAGCCGGTTTCGCGACCATGATTTCACAAACCCGTCTACGAAGCCGCTGTGGGAGCTTGCCCGCAAGCGAATACCTCAACACCCCAGGTTCGGAGTTCGCCAGCAGACTGGCTCCCACAGCGGCTTCGTAGTGATCTGTATTTACACCTTCAATGCCACCGCGCCGCTGGTGAGTCGATCCTCCATGTCCTGGTGCGCCTGGCCGATCTGCTCGAACGGATACACGCGTGGCGGCTCCGGTGTCAGCACACCGCTTTTCAGGGCCTCGAAGAAGGCGGCGGCGGTGGCGTCCCGCACTTTCGGATCACGGGTGTAGTGGCCTCGCATGGGACGCACCACGGTGTTGGAGCCGCGCGCCAGCAACGACACCGGCATCGGTTCCACCGGGCCGGAGGACTGGCCGAAGTTGACCAGATGTCCCAGCGGCGCCAGGCAGTCCAGGGACTTGTAAAAGGTGTCCTTGCCGACGGAATCGTAAGCCACCGCCACGCCCTCGCCCTGGGTGATCTCCCGGACCCGCTCGACGATGTCTTCCTGGCGATAGAGGATCACGTGGTCGCAGCCCCGGGCGCGCACCAGCTCCGCTTTCTCCTCACTGCCGACGGTGCCGATCACCGTGGCGCCCATATGGTGCGCCCATTGCACCAGCAATTGCCCGACACCTCCGGCGGCGGATTGCACCAGG
>CAYSED010000180.1:0-604 GCA_964429935.1 uncultured Hyphomonadaceae bacterium | reverse complement strand
TTTGGCCGGCCTGTAGCGGAAACACCTGATGCAGCAGCACGTGGGCGGTGGAGCCGCGCACCATCATTGAGGCGGCGCTGATCTCGTCCACGCCATCGGGAATCTTCACCAGGGTATCGGCGCTGATTAGCCGTTCGTCCGCGTAGGCGCCGTAGTTGCCGGAGACGTACACCACTCGCTCCCCCACCGCGAAGCCTGCCACCCCCTCACCCACTGCGGTGATCTCACCGGCGGCTTCCAGGCCGGGTACGCCGGGCAGCGGCAAGGTTTGATACAAACCGGAGCGCACATAGATGTCATGGAAATTGACACCGATGGCGGTCTGTTTGATCCGAACTTCCCCGGGACCGGGGTCGCCCACTTCCACGTCTTCCACCCGCAATACTTCCGGACCACCGGTTTCACGCATTACCAAGGCTTTCGCCATTGTTGTTCTCCCGAGTTCGCAAAGGGTTTAACGGTACGGCATTCCCCCCCGTAGGGGCCAGCCCGCTGACGAATCCCGGCCCCCGGCGTTGGCACATTCGCTTGCAGGCAAGCTCCCACAGCGGCTCCGTAGGATGGTTTGTGGGAGCCAGCCTGCTGGCAAATCCTGGCCCCGGTG
>CAYSED010000179.1:0-2751 GCA_964429935.1 uncultured Hyphomonadaceae bacterium | reverse complement strand
AATCGATGGCGCTCACGGGAAAAACTAAATCTTCTGTTGGCAAACCAGGTGCTGGCTCATAAGACCCTACAAACGCAGGCCCAGTAGCTCCAGCAACCCATTCCCATTGACTCGGTGGTGCCGGATCGCCGGGAATGGTTGTTCCTACTAGCTGATCCATATCTCCAAGTTCTGTCACAGTCACTGGCGGAAAATCCTTGTCGAAAGGTAAAATATCAGCATCCAAGTATGTGTCTCTATCGAGATATACTACGTCACCAACTTCTAATCCAGTCATTCCAGCGGGTGGATGCGCAGACACAGACATTCCTTTTTCTCTGCCAGTAACATTTCCAGCAAATTCTATAAGGAGAGCTTCTCTAATTAAACGACGTAATTGACTGCGTGTTACTTTCATTCCATAACCTCACGGTCTTAATTATATCAAGAAGATTAAATTATTTCATACCGCCGAACAATGTGATTCCAATTAGTCCAGGAATTCTATCGTTCACATATACTCCAGAAAACAATGTATTTGTCCTTCCGCCAACATAAGACATTGCCGATTCTAAATTACGGCTGACGTCCGGATCTCCAGCCATTGCTGACGTTACTAAGAGTAGAAGTACTCCAGTCTCTGGGTTTTTAGAAGGTCCGGGGCACGGTGACCCTCGTAAGCATCCTTGAAATACCGTGGCGCCAAGATTTCTGTCGCTAGCGTCTCTAACCACCGTGCTTCCTAAAAACATTCTACCATCAGTTCGTAAACAGCGCTCTAAATCTTTAGTGTCGAAAGTTTGAATTGGAGAGCTCTGATCTGCAAGTTTAAGAACTTGGTGAAGTAGCTTGGCAAAAGTACTATTTGCGGCTGGATACATGTTGAGCATTCCAACCTTACCTCTTAATAGCTGCAATTGCTTTTCATTATCTACTAAAAGATGTGGGTGATCAGAAACTTCACTTAAAAGTGTCTCATAATTTGCTTTAACTGTTGGGTTTAGTAGTTCTTGCGCGGTAGGCTTGCTAATTATATAAACTATTTTGCCACCAGCTTCAGAGGTCTGTAAGAATCGGCTACAAGCCTCGTGCAATTCGTGGCATGCACTGCCAGTGCCGCCTCCTCCACCAGCTAAAATGAATAGCCAGTCTACCTTACCGAATCTAGTCCTAAGAGAATCTTCAACTAAGGCGCTATTATCATTTAAAACAGTTTTTCCTAAATTTACGTCTTTCCCGACGCCGTCCGCCCCGGGTAATAATAGAAAATGATCCGGATCGACGCCTCCGGGCTGGTCTTTAACTGTAGTATTTACTAACAGCGTTTTTGTAAAGCCTAAATCAAGGAAGGCCTTAGCTAATTTCCCGCCTCCGCCTCCAATACCCATAAAACCGCAACTAATAGCTGATGAAGCCGTATTTTCCGGTAACATTCTTTCATCTTGAGTTACGACATCGTCATCGTAGTTTCCTAAAAATCCGAAATCATAATCTTCTTCAGGATTAATATAGGTGTCGTCTTGCTCCGGTTCGACTTCAGACATCTTGTCCTTATCTTTTGGGTTGCTCATTATTTTTTCCTCTTTTGGTTCCTTGGGCTTTTGCCTTCCAACGAGACTATAAGTACTAGATGGCATGCATACATTTCCATTTTATAAATTTACCAGTCTATAGTAAATATTATGGCAAAGTGGAATGAGACACCTATAGCCCAGGGCATCCCTGCGGATTAAATTATCTACTTGCTGTTTTTAGTAGACTGAACATGAACTCGAACTTCCTGTGCTGTCGTCTTTACTTTCTGCATGGCGTTACGGACTCTAGTTCCAGCTGATGCATTTCCATCACCATAAAATTTATCATAGTCTGTCTGTACTGATACGAGAAGATTAATCATCTCGTTCAAAGTTGTCGGCGTTGTATCACTCATTTTTTTCTCCTTTTAAAAAAGTGTGAGACCCCTGTAACCCCGGGCCTCCCTGCGGATTAAATTTTAACTATTTCTTCTGAACAAACGCATAAAGCTTTTCGGCCTCAATGATAATGTCTTCAGTCGTATAAGGATCAACAACATTACGCTGTCCCTCTGGCTTGAGATGTTCATTCTCAAACTGTCGGCTGACCTTATCGCATACGATTCCAATCGCCATGCCCAGCAAATCTGTGCGGAGCTGGTACCCGCTTTTATTATTATCACCCATTTTATTCTCCTTTGTGTGTGTGTGTTGTGAGTGTAGGATACATTATCCTGAAACAAATGTAAAAAAAAGAGAATCAGATGTTAATCTGTTCTCTAATTTAAAATGGTGGACCCGGCGGGAGTCGAACCCGTAAGCCCATAGGGCGACAGATTTTACTTTGTAACAAACTATCCTCACTTGGCTCTAAGTGCAAACCTTTTGTTCCAAAATAAACAATCCTTTATTTTGCTTTGTTGTTAAGAAAGGATTGTTTATTTTCATTTATCAAACGTCCCACAATCACAAGCGTGCCAATCTTTGTGCCACTTGCATTCTGGTGGGTGCTCTTTGTTGAGTTCTTCCATTTCCAGATTTAGATCATCATAGTTCTCAATGTATCCGCCGCTGGTTTTGCCGTCCAGTCGGTTTAGAAGATTGATAGATGAGAATCCTGCGAAGTATGCCTTATCTTCTTCTGGGTATTCTATTACTTTGTTGTCCTCGATACTTTTGATTATCATATCGTCAAGATCTCTAATCTCTTCTGCTGCTCTGCGATTGAGGGATTTGAGTTTGATGATCTCTTTTTTTA
>CAYSED010000178.1:0-2751 GCA_964429935.1 uncultured Hyphomonadaceae bacterium | reverse complement strand
TTCATCTTGTTGAAGCGCGGGAAGTTCATCAGCATGGCGAAAGACGCGAACAGCTAGAGCCCCTCGGTGAAACCGCCGAACACGGCCATCGAGGTCAGGATGTCCGCCTCGGAGCCGACGCCGAACTGGCTGAGATAGTCGTGCTTGGCCGCCATCTCCTGGTATTCCATGAAGGCGGAAAATTCCGAATCCGGCATGCCGATCGTCTCCAGAAGGAGCGCATAGGCGGCGATGTGCACCGTCTCGATGTTGGAGAAGGCCGCGAGCATCATGCGCACTTCAACCGGCTTGAAGAGCGGCATGTAGTTTTCCATGTAGTTTGCGCCGACCTCGACATCGGACTGCGTGAAGAAGCGGAAAATCTGCGTCAGGAGGTTGCGCTCCTTGTCGGAGAGCTTGACCGCCCAGTCCTTGCAGTCCTCGCCGAGCGGAACTTCTTCGGGCATCCAGTGGACCTGCTGCTGGCGCTGCCAGAACTCATAGGCCCAGGGATAGCGGAACGGCTTGTAGGCGACGCTCGGCGTCATCAGTCCCGGTAGGCCTCTCAGAGTGTCTGCCATGTTTCACGCCCCTTGTTTCGTGACGATCCAGATTGCGCTGGAAACTACATCTTGTGCCTTAAGGATCGGTTAAGCACAAGCGATGGATAGACCGGCGGACCGGTTTCTCACAGGAAACATAGCACGCGCCCGCCGGATTGCGAGAGGGTGGCCCTTGCCCGGCGAGGCGGTATAGTCGCCGCCAGATGCTTCACGCCGCCACCCAGGAACCAGACCCCATGCGCCAATTCCCTGCCCTCTGCCTCGTCGCCCTGATTGCCGCGCCTGTCGCCTGTGCCCAGGGGGCGGGCCTGTCGGCCAATGGCAGTGCGGCAAGCGCGATCACCGAACGGGTCGATGCCCGCTTCGAGACAACCGAAGAGGTGGCGCTCAGCCTCTGGGACTGGGCCGAAGTGGGCTACCAGGAAGAGCGCTCCTCGGCGCTGTTGCAGGCCGAACTGCGCGAGGCCGGGTTCGAGATCGAAGCGGGGGTCGCCGGCATCCCGACCGCGTTCGTCGCGACATATGGGTCCGGCGGCCCGGTGATCGCGATCCTTGCCGAGATCGATGCCCTGCCCGGCATCAACCAGTCGGCCAGCCCGACCCGCGCGCCCGTCGAGGGCAAGGCGGCCGGCCATGCCTGCGGGCACAACCTGTTCGCGGCAGGCTCGCTGACGGCGGCGCTCTCCGTGCGCGACTGGCTGGAGGCGACCGGCACGCCGGGCATGGTGCGGCTCTACGGAACGCCGGCCGAGGAAGGCGGCTCCGGCAAGGTCTACATGGTGCGGGCGGGCCTGTTCGATGATGTCGACTTCGCCCTGCACTGGCATGCCGATGACGAGAACTCGGCGGCTGCGCAGACCTCGCTTGCCAACCGGTCGGCCAAGTTCCGCTTCGCGGGCATTTCGGCCCATGCCGCGGGCGCGCCGGAACGCGGGCGGTCCGCGCTCGACGGCGTCGAGGCGATGAACATGATGGCCAACATGATGCACGAGCACATCCCGCAGGATGCGCGCATGCACTATGTCATCACCGAGGGCGGCAATGCGCCGAACGTTGTGCCGGACTTTGCCGAGGTCTTCTATTATGTCCGCCATCCGGCCGCGGACGGCGTCGAGGCGATCTGGGAGCGGCTCGAGAATGCGGCGCGGGGCGCAGCGCTCGGCACAGGGACAGAGGTGACGTGGGAAGTGATCCACGGCAACAATCCGCTGCTCGTGAACGAAGCGCTTGCCCGGGAAATGGACGAGAAGCTGCGCCTTGTCGGCGGCGTGACCTATACGCCCGAAGAACAGGCCTTTGCCAACGAGATTCGCGTCAGCTTCGGCGAGCTTGCCCCTGCCCCCGGCAGCGAAGCGGAGATCCAGCCTTACGAGACCTCGCTCGGCTACGGGTCGACGGATGTCGGCGACGTGTCCTTTGCCGTGCCGACCGTTGGGGTACGCACGGCGACCTGGGTGCCCGGCACGAGCGCGCATTCCTGGCAGGCGGTGGCAGCAAGCGGGCATTCGATCGGCGTGAAAGGCACGCAGGTCGCGGCCAAGACGCTCGCCCTGATGGCGGTCGAGCTGATGCTCAACGAGGACCTGAGAGAAGCGGTCCGGGCGGAGTTTCTCGCCGCCCGGGGCCCTGATTACCAGTATCGCTCGCTCCTCGGAGACCGCGACCCGCCGCTTGACTATCGCAAATAGGACAGGCGGGCGGCGGCTTCCAATTGCTACTGCCGCTTGTCGGGGCAGGTTTCGTCAGTCCTCGCCATGCCCGCGCCCTTCGCGGGCTTCATGGTCATGCTCGCCGGACGTCTCGAAGCGAAAGGACCACCTGCGCGAATTGTCGAGCTTGTTCTCGAAGCGAACCATTTCCTCGGCGGTCAGCTCGCCCGAGGCGCGCACCCGGTCGATTATTTCATCGCGGGTAAGAACGGCGTCACCATTGAGGCAAACGGCCTTGACCGGCTCGCCGGTATTCCTGTTGGTGCTCCGGACGACCATGACGGCGGTCTGCTCCCCGCACTTGTCGGCGAGGCTCTCGATCGTCTCCCCGGCGAGTTCGATCCGCTCGGCATGCTGCTCGATGAGCGCCCCCTTGGCTTCCATCCGCTCTCCGAGTTCCTCCATGCGGGCCTCGAAATCCTCATCGAACATGTCGGCAAGGGCCTCCATGCGGGCTTCAAAGTGCGGGGCCTCGGCTTCCATCCTGGCCTCGAACTCCT
>CAYSED010000177.1:0-2819 GCA_964429935.1 uncultured Hyphomonadaceae bacterium | reverse complement strand
AGAACATGTAGCCGAGCTGCGAGCAGGTCGAATAGGCAATCACCCGCTTGATGTCGTTCTGGGCCATGCCGACCGTCGCCGCATAGAGCGCCGTCAGCGCGCCGATGACGGTCACCATCATTGCCGCGCCAGGGGCATGCTCGTAGACCGGGGACATCAGGCAGACGAGATAGACGCCTGCCGTCACCATGGTGGCGGCATGGATAAGCGCGGACACCGGGGTCGGACCCTCCATCGCGTCAGGCAGCCAGACATGCAGGAAGAGCTGGGCCGACTTGCCCATGGCTCCGATGAAAAGAAGGACGCCGATCAGTTCGAGCGCCGGAAGGGACTGGCCGAGAAACACGAAGGACGCCTGCCGCGCGGGCACGGCTTCACCGGCAAGAAAGGGCGTTACCATGGCATTCTCGCGGATGGCATCGAGCACCGGCGCAAACTGAATCGTCCCGAATGTGAAGAACACCGCCATGATACCGAGCGCGAGGCCGAAATCGCCGACCCGGTTGGTCACGAAAGCCTTGATCGCGGCATCGTTCGGAGCCGGTTTCGTGAACCAGAAGCCGATCAGGAGATAGGACGCGAGCCCGACCCCTTCCCAGCCGAAGAAGAGCTGGAGGAAATTGTCGGCGACCACCAGCATCAGCATCGCAAAGGTGAACAGCGATAGATACGCGAAGAATCGGCCGCGATGGGGATCCTCGGCCATGTAGCCCCAGGAATAGACATGGACGAGGCCGGACACGCCGGTGATGACAGCCATCATGACGATGGAGAGGGCATCGATCCGGATCGCCCAGTCGGCTTTGAAGGTGCCAACCTCGAGCCAGGTCATCAGTGGTATGACATGCGGCGAGGCGGGTCCCGTATCATGACCGCCCTCCCCGGTGCCGCCAAAGGTGAAGAGAAGGAGCTGCAGGACAGATAGGAGGCCCGCTGTCCCCACGGCCAGCGTCGTCACTGTCATCGCGCCCCGGTCTCCAAGGAACGGCTTGCCAAGCCCGGCGACCAGGGCAGCGATGCCGGGGCCGAGCACGATGAATATCTGGATATAGTCAGGCAGCATGCCGGAATGTCCTCAACCCTTCATCAGGTTTACGTCTTCCACGGCGATGTCGCCGCGGTTCCGGAAGTAGACGACCAGTATGGCGAGCCCGACCGCCGCCTCTGCTGCCGCGACCGTCAGGACAAGCATCGCGAACACCTGTCCTTCTATCGTCCCGCTGAAGACGGAGAAGGCGACGAGGTTGATGTTCACCGACAGGAGGATCAGCTCGATCGCCATGAGAATGACGATGATGTTCTTCCGGTTCACGAAAATGCCGACGACGCCAATGGTGAAAAGCGCAGCGGACAGCGCGAGATAGTGGGTGAGTTCCAGTGCCATGGCTTCAGATCCCCTTGCCGGGTTCTACGTCGCGGAGATCAAAAGCTTCCGACCGGCGGCGGGCGTTCTGCCGGCCGACATTCTGCCGCCTGACTCCGGGCTTGGCGCGCAAGGTCAGAACGATGGCGCCGATCATGGCGAGCAGGAGAACGATACCGGCAAGCTGGAAGAGGAAGAGGTAGTCGGTATACATCACATGCCCGATGGCTTCGGCATTGGTCTCGGCACCGGGTGCCGGGTCGAAATCCTGCCGGTTCGCGTCACTGCGGCCGAGCGTAACGAGGGCAATCTCCCCGAAGAACACGAGGCCTGCGACAAGGGCGAGCGGCCAGTAACCCAGGGTACCCTGCTTGAGTTCGACAAAATCGACATCGAGCATCATCACGACGAAGAGGAAGAGAACGGCGACCGCGCCGACATAGACCACGACGAGGAGCATGGCGATGAACTCCGCCCCGATCAGGACCAGTGTGGCGGCCGAGGTGAAAAATGCGAGGATGAGCCAGAGCACCGAGTGCACCGGGTTGCGCGCCGAGATGACGCCAAACGCAGCGAGGCCGATGATCGCCGCAAGACTGTAGAATGCAATGAGGTCCATAGGCCCCTTGCCCCCTCGCTTTGTCTTTTCCGGCCGCACGCGCGGCCCCTGGTTCAGTTCCTGTCCGCCCGGCAGCATCGCCGGGCCTGACCGTGAGTGCCGCGCCTAACGGTAGGGCGCATCGAGTTTGAGATTCTGGGCTATTTCGCGCTCCCAGCGGTCGCCATTGGCGAGCAGCCGCGCCTTGTCATAATAAAGCTCCTCGCGCGTTTCGGTGGCAAACTCGAAGTTCGGTCCCTCAACAATCGCATCGACCGGGCAGGCTTCCTGGCAGAAACCGCAATAGATGCACTTCACCATGTCGATGTCGTAGCGTGTCGTGCGCCGCGAACCGTCGGCGCGCGGCTCGGCCTCGATTGTTATGGCCTGGGCCGGACATATGGCCTCGCAGAGCTTGCACGCGATGCAGCGTTCCTCGCCGTTCGGATAGCGCCGCAGGGCATGCTCGCCGCGGAAGCGCGGAGAGAGCGGGTTCTTCTCGAAGGGATAATTCACGGTCGCCTTGCGCTTGAACATGTAGCGCAGGGCGAGAAAGAAGGCCCCGATGAAATCCGTCAGGAGGGCACCGCGAATGACCTGCATAAAACCGTTCATGACTGCACCCCGGCATAGACGACATAGCCCGATACGAGAACCACGGCCGCAAGCGATGTCGGCAGGAAGACCTTCCAGCCGAGCCGCATGAGCTGGTCATAGCGATAGCGGGGAACCATCGCCTTCACCATGGCGAACAGGAAGAAGAAAAACACGATCTTGGCACCGAACCAGGCAAAATGGCCAAGATTGACAAGCCCGACCGGAAGCGCCCCGGCTAGCCCCGGCAGCTGGACCGGACCG
>CAYSED010000176.1:0-2839 GCA_964429935.1 uncultured Hyphomonadaceae bacterium | reverse complement strand
GTCCGGGTTCGACACTGCGCCGACCGTAGCAAGGCAGCGGTCGAGCACCATGCGAAGCTCGCCGGAGGCGAGCTTGATCTGGGCATAGCCGCCGTCGCGGCCGACGAGCTGGGCATAGGTGCCGGCCGAGCGCACCATCTGCGCGCCCTTCTCGGGCTTCATCTCGATATTGTGGATGATCGTGCCGACCGGAATGTTCTTGAGCGGCAGGGCATTGCCCGGCTTGATGTCGGCTGTCGGCGAGGAGATCACCTTGTCGCCGACGCCGAGGCGCTGCGGGGCGATGATATAGGCCTGCTCGCCATCGGTATAATTGATGAGGGCGATGAATGCCGTCCGGTTCGGGTCGTATTCGAGCCGTTCCACCGTGCCCTCAATGCCGAACTTGTTCCGCTTGAAGTCGATCTTCCGGTAGAGGCGCTTGGCGCCGCCGCCCCGGTTGAACGCCGTCACGCGCCCGCGATTGTTCCGTCCGCCGGACTTGGTCAGGCCCTCGGTCAGCGCCTTGACGGGCCGGCCCTTGTGCAGGTCGGACCGGTCCACCAAGATGAGCTGGCGGCGGCCGGGAGAGGTCGGGTTGAATGTCTTCAGTGCCATGGCGGTCTCCCTTCCCTCAAAGGCCCGTCGTCACGTCGATGGACTGGCCATCCTCGAGCGTCACGATGGCTTTCTTCCAGTCGGGGCGGCGGCCGAGCGTTCCGCGGAAGCGCTTCGACTTGCCCTGAACGACGATGGTGTTGACCTTGGTCACCTTGACCTTGAAGAGCGCCTCGACGGCGGCCTTGATGGTCGGCTTGTCGGCATCGATCGCGGCCTTGAAGATGACCGTGTTCTGCTCGGAGACAAGCGTCGACTTCTCGGTGATGAGCGGCGACAGGACCGCGTCGAAATAATGGTTCTTGACGTCAGCCATTGGTCTGTTTCCCGTCCTTGGCGCGCTTGGCGAGCTGCCGGGCCGCGTAATCACGGTCCGCCTTGGCCCGGGGCGGTTCGCCATCGATCATGCTGCGGGCCTGGCCAAGCCAGTCTTCCCTGTCGGCCTTCTCGGCCTTGCCCATCTTTTCGAGCAGCGCCGCGCGCTCGGCCTCCGGCAGGGCCGCGAACGCCGTCAGCGTTGCGACCTTCTCGGCCTTGAACGCTTTCGCCGCCTTCGGGCCGACGCCGTCGATCGTCTGGATGTCGTCGAGGAAATTGTCCTTTGAGAAAAGCTGGGCCGTGCCGAGCTTGCCGTCGAAGCGGAGCGAGATGCCCTCGATCGCGTCCTTCGTGAGGACGAGCGTCTTGCGGCGCATCACGTCATACACATTGAGGCCCATGACCGGCAGCACGTCGACGTTCGGGATGTTGCGGGCGGCCTTGGCGAAATTGTCGTCGAGCGAGATGCCGCCGATGATGAGCGCGTTCTCGATGCCGAGCCCGGCAAGCTGGCCGCGCAGGTCCTTCGTTTTCGGCGAGGCGAGTTTCGCCTCGTCGAGCACGATCAGCGCATTGTCCTTGACCTTGGCCGACAGGGCATGTGCGAGCGCGAGCTTGCGGATCTTCTTCGGCAGGGCATGTTCGTGGCTGCGCACGCGGGGCCCGTGGGCGACACCGCCGCCGACGAAGATCGGCGCATTGCGCGAGCCGTGCCGCGCCCCGCCCGAACCCTTCTGGCGGATGAATTTCTTCGTCGTCACGCTCACTTCGGAGCGGGACTGGGTCTTGTGCGTGCCGGCCTGGCGCTTGGCGAGCTGCCAGCGGACTGCGCGGTGCAGGATGTCCGAACGGATCTCCTCGACGCCGAAGATCGCGTCGTCGAGCGAGGCCTTGCCCGCCGCCTTGCCGGCCAGGGTCTTGACAGAGACGTCCATTATTCGCCGCCCTCCTGAATGGTTTCGGCCGCCGCCGCGTCCGCCTTGCGGAACGCGCCCTTGGCCGGGGCGTCGGCCGGCAGCGGACGCTTCACCGCGTCACGCACCTCGACCCAGGACCCGTCATGGCCGGGGATCGCCCCCTTGACGAGGATCAGGCCGCGGTCGGCATCGGTCCGGACGACCGTGATGTTCTGCACCGTACGCCGCGCCGCGCCGTAATGGCCGGCCATTTTCTTGCCCTTGAATACCTTGCCCGGGTCCTGGCACTGGCCGACCGAGCCGTGGGCGCGGTGCGACAGCGACACGCCGTGCGTGGCGCGCAGGCCGCCGAAGTTCCAGCGCTTCATGGCGCCGGCAAAGCCGCGCCCGATCGTGATGCCGGCAACATCGACCTTCTGGCCCGGCACAAAATGCTCGGCGACAACTTCCGCACCGATTTCAGGAAGCTCGCCCTTGACCCGAAATTCGACAACCTTGGCTTTAGGGGCAACGCCAGCCTTGGCAAACTGGCCGCGCTCGGGCTTCGTAGCCCGCTTGGCCTTCTTGGCGCCCGCGCCCATCACGACGGCCGTGTAGCCGTCGGTGCGCTGCTGGTCGCCGCCCTTCTTGGTCTTCACGGTGCGGACCTCTTCGGTGCGCAGGCCAACGACCTGGCAGCCATCGAGCGCGAGCACCGTGACGGGAATGTGCGTGCCGTCTTCGGAGAAGACGCGCGTCATGCCGAGCTTGCGGGCAAGGACGCCGGTGCGCTCTGCTGGCAGGGCCATTACCGGGTTCCTTCCAGCTTGATCTCGACGGCGACGCCGGCTGACAGGTCGAGCTTCATCAGCGCGTCCACGGTCTGCGGGGTCGGGTCGACAATGTCGAGCATGCGCTTGTGGGTGCGGATCTCGAACTGTTCGCGGGACTTCTTGTCGATGTGCGGCGAGCGGTTCACCGTGAAGCGCTCGATGCGGGTCGGCAGCGGGATCGGCCCGCGCACCTCG
>CAYSED010000175.1:0-2977 GCA_964429935.1 uncultured Hyphomonadaceae bacterium | reverse complement strand
GGGCGCTGTGCGCCTGGACTTCTCCTTCCAGTGTGGTGACTTCACCGATCACGGCGTCGGCAAAGCTCGCCCGCACGCGCCGGTCGAGCCAGCGTTCCGGCAGGTGCAGGAGGAGGTCCCAGACGGCCGGGCCGCCAACGAGAGTCTCGAGCGCGACCTTGAGCTTCGGCCCGATCCCCGGCAGGGTTTCAAGCTCGGCATGGAACGGGAAGAGGCGTTCGTCGCGCATGGCGGGTAGATTAGGGCGTCTCGGCGAGGGAGACCAAGGCCAATCTGGGCATTGATCTTCTGGCCATGGCGGGGAAGCGCAATAAGGGTGTGATCACTCGTCCGTCAGCATTTGCCAGTCGGGAAAGATGTCATAACTAGCTGTGACAGAGGCTGAACTCCCGGGAGCACGCGCATGGATGCCAGGCAACGCAAGCTGACCTTCCGGGCGTGGCGGCGGGGCTTTCGCGAACTGGACCTTCTGATGGGCTCGTTCGCCGATGCGGCGGTTGCCGGCCTTGATGACGAGGGGCTCGCCGAATTCGAGCGCCTGCTCGCCATCCCGGACTGGGAGATCTATGCCTGGCTCGTCGGGCAGAAACCCGTGCCTGACAATCATCGCGGTCCGGTACTGGACCGGCTGATCGCGTTCCGCTACGCCGCTGGGGGCAGCAGGGCCTGAGTCTGTCCGCAAGCCGCCCCGCCTCGCCCGTGCACCCGGATTGACGTGATTCATGGCTCTTCCCGAACTGCTGGCCAAACTGTCGTCGCCCGTACAGGTCTGGTCGGCGCCCTTCGGACTCGACCTCAAGGCCGTTTGCGAGGCCCTGCAGGCGCGCGGCGGCACGGGGCTTTATGTCGCGCGCGACGACCGCACGGCCGCCGCCGCGCTGAAGCTTGCGGGTTTCCTTGCGCCGCGCCTCGAGACCGTGCTGATCCCCGGCTGGGACACGCTGCCCTATGACCGGCTTAGCCCCGGGGCCGGACTCGCGGCGCAGCGCTGCGCGGGCCTTGCCCGCCTTGCTGCCGGTGCCAGCAGGGACAAGCCGCTCCTCGCCGTGACGACGGCTTCCTCGCTTGTCCAGCGCGTCCCGCCTGTGGCAGTGATGAAGCAGTCGAGCCTCATCGTTGGCGTCGGTGACGAGGTCACGCAGGACGACCTCATTTCCTATCTGACGGTCAACGGCTATGTCCGTGCCGCAACCGTGCGAGAGCGCGGCGAGTTCGCGATCCGGGGCGGCCTGATCGACCTGTTTCCGCCCACAGCCGACGCCCCCGTCCGGCTTGATTTCTTTGGCACGACCGTTGATGCGATCCGGAGTTTCGACCCCGAGACGCAGCGCACGACCGGCAGTCCGGGATCGGTCGCCTTCGCCCCGGTCAGCGAGATCCTGTTTTCCGACGACGTGCTCGGCGAGTTCCGGACGCGCTACCTCGACACGTTCGGCGCGCCCGACGGTGATCCGGTCTACGAGGCGGCGCGCGCGAAGATCCGGCGGCAGGGCCTCGAAATGTGGCTGCCGCTCTTTCACGGCCATCTCGAGACGCTATTAGACTATGCCGGGCCGGATGCGCTCGTCGCCCTTGGCGCGCTCGCCCCGGAGGCGGCGGCCGAGCGGCTCGGACAGGCCGAGGACTATTTCAATGCGCGCCAGGAAGCGGCCGGGGAGCGGCGGAGCGCCAAGGTGCTCGCGCCCGGCGCGCTCTATCTCGGGCCAGGCGAACTCGAAGCCGCCCTGGCCGGGCGGGCGGTGATCCGATTCGCGCCGGGCAGCGGCGAGGGCCTGTCGCTCGACGGCAGGCCCGGCCGCAATTTCGCGCCGGAACGCCTACATCCGGAGACGAACATCTTCGAGGTCTGCGCAAGCCATGCGAAGGCTCTCAGGGGCACAGGCAAGGCGGTCGTCTTTGCGGCCTGGACAGACGGATCGGCCGAGCGGCTTGCATCGGTGCTCGGCGACCACGGGCTCGACGGCCTGCCGAGGGCCTATTCGCTTGACGCGGCGATCTCGGCCGGACTCTGCGTTGCCGAACTGCCGGTCGAGTCCGGGTTCGAGACGGACAGGCTCTGCGTCATCGCCGAACAAGACGTGCTCGGCGACAAGCTCGCCGCGCCCCGGCGCAAGCGCAAGAGCGCGAACTTCATCGCCGAAGCCTCCGCACTGATGCAGGGCGATCTCGTCGTCCATGTCGACCATGGCGTCGGGCAATATGTCGGCCTGAAGACGCTGACCGTGACCGGCGCGCCGCATGACTGCCTCGAACTCGAATATGCCGGCGGCGACCGCATCTACCTGCCGGTCGAGAACATCGACCTTGTCAGCCGGTACGGCTCGGACGGAGCGGAAAGCGCGATCGACCGGCTCGGCGGGGCGGGCTGGCAGACCCGCAAGGCCAAGGCGAAGAAGCGCATCCTCGAAATGGCGGCGGAACTCATGCAGGTCGCTGCGAAGCGCGCCCTGCGCCAGGCCGAACCGGTCGCCTCCGGACAGGGGCTCTACGAGGAGTTCGCCGCGCGGTTTCCCTATGAGGAGACCGATGACCAGCTCCATGCGATTGCCGACGTGCTGGGAGACCTGGCGTCCGGCCATCCGATGGACCGGCTGATCTGCGGCGATGTCGGGTTCGGCAAGACGGAGGTCGCCCTGCGGGCCGCCTTTGTCGCGGCCATGGCGGGGATGCAGGTTGCGGTGATCGCGCCGACGACACTGCTCGCCCGTCAGCACTACCAGACATTTTCCGAACGCCTTGCCGGCTGGCCGATCAAGGTGGCGCACCTGTCGCGGCTCGTCGCTGCCAGGGAGGCCGCTGCAGCGCGGGACGGCCTGAGGACCGGCGAGGTTGACGTCATCGTCGGCACGCATGCTCTGCTTGCCCGGAACATCGAACCGAAGCGGCTCGGGCTCCTCGTCGTTGACGAGGAACAGCGCTTCGGGGTCAAGCACAAGGAGCGGCTGAAGGAGCTGAAGGCCGACGTGCATGTCCTGAC
>CAYSED010000174.1:2112-3000 GCA_964429935.1 uncultured Hyphomonadaceae bacterium | reverse complement strand
TTACTGACGCGGGGCACCCAGTCGGCCGGAACGTTCGTACGGTGCGCCGGAGCCTGGTAGCGCCCGTCATGCGTCAGCCCGGCCGTATTGATGGTCAGGTCGAAAGTCGCGTCGCGCGGATCGTAACGCACCTGCACATCGGTCGACAGCGCAAGCGGCTGGTTGGCGGAATAGAGCGAGCTGCCGGCGATCGGGGTCCCGTTCAGCGGCGGGTTCGGGTTGCCGGGGACGGCAGTCGGCACCAGAATGTCGTCATTGAGGGTCAGCGACTGGGTCGCCGAGTAGGTCGAGAACGTTGTCGCCTGGGTCGGCGTCACAAGGTTCGGCGGCGTGTCGCTGTTCGAGCCGTCGAGCCCCGAGCCGAGGCCAACGCCGCTCAGGGTTTCCAGGCCGTTCCCGCCGCCGCCACAGGCAGCGAGGGTGAGAAGGCCGGCCGTAGCCGCAAATTTGCGAATCATGGGACACCATCGCCAAAACAGGATTTTCGATGGTGATACCCGCGACAGCCTTAAAAAGTGTTTAGGCTGAGCAGCGGGCATCAAACTGTTCTTCCTCCCCCATCGGGGGAGGGGGACCACCCGCCAGGGTGGTGGAGGGGCGGCGGATACCTGGCATTTTTGGGTTTTCTTACCCCACCGTCCGTCTTTCGGACGGACACCTCCTCTTTAAGGGGAGGATTTTGCTTTCGCACACAGGTCTCTTAATAGCCCTGCGCCTGCCCGTCCTTGCGAAATTCTGAGGCCGCCCGGTAGACACCGAACGTGCCGTCCCACTGGATCGCCTGATAGCCGCCATAGGGGCCTGTGCGGACGAACAGCTTGTGCCCGCGCCGCTTCAATGCGTCGATGGTCGCAGCGTCGATGCCGGACTCGACCTCCAGCCGACCGC
>CAYSED010000174.1:0-2102 GCA_964429935.1 uncultured Hyphomonadaceae bacterium | reverse complement strand
GGAAGGGCCGCTTGCCGGGCGCATAGGCATTGGCGTGCCCGGAATCGAGGGCGAACTGCGCGCCGCGGTCCTGGAACATGAAGCCGAGCGGCTTGCCCTTCTCGTCGCCGGGTGCAAGGCCCGACCCCATGCCGCGATAGTTCGACTGGATGAGGCTGACCATCATGCCGTCCTTGTCGGCGACGGTCAGATAGATGGTGTCGCCGGTCGCGAGCACGGCGGGATCGGACGGGATTTCCAGCGCAGCCTTGCCCATGTCGATGCGCTGGCGCTGGGCGTTGCCGTAGTCCTTGGAGAGCAGCTTATCCAGCGGCGCTTTCACGAACGCCGGATCGGCATAGAAGCGCGCCCGGTCTTCGAACGCCAGTTTCTTGGCCTCGATCATGGCATGCAGACGGTCCGCCGAGCTCATGGCTTTCAGGTCGAAGCCTTCGAGAATGTTCAGCATCTGCAGCGCAGCGATGCCCTGGCCGTTGGGCGGCAACTCGAAGACATCGTAGCCGCGATAGTTGACCGAGACCGGATCGACCCATTCCGAGCGCTGCGCTTCGAAGTCCGCCTTGGTCAGCGGCCCCTTGATGCGCCTGAAATAGCCGTCGATGACAGCGGCGATGCGCCCCTTGTAGAAGGCGTCCCGCCCGCCGCTGGCGATCTCGCGGTATGTTTCGGCCAGTGCCGGGTTGCGGAACAGTTCGCCCTCGGCCGGGGTCCGGCCCGCCGGAGCATAGACGGCGCGCGCGTTCTCGATTTCCTCGACGATGCCGGCCCGGTGCAGCCGCTCGAACAGCAGCATGTTGCTGGCCCAGTATTTCGAAATCAGTTCCGTGACCGGAAACCCGTTGTCCGCATAGCCGATGGCGGGCGTCAGTATATCCTGCATCGGCAGCCGGCCAAACCGGCCATGGAGCGTGAACCAGCCATCGACCGCGCCGGGCACGGTGATGCTGAGGCTGCCCCAGTCCGGAATGCCCTTGTCGTCGCCGACCAGCGTCAGCGCCTTCACCCGGGCCTGCAGCTGCTCGAGCGTCTGCCCGCGCGGCGCGCGACCGGAGGCATTGAGGCCGTAGAGTTTCTGGGTCTTCGGGTCCCAGACGATCGCGAACAGGTCGCCGCCGATGCCGCTGCCGGTTGGCTCCATCAGGCCCAATGCGGCGTTGGCGGCGATGGCGGCATCCACGGCGGAGCCGCCGGCCTTCAGGATGTCGATGGCGATCTGGGTTGCCAGCGGCTGCGAGGTCGCGGCGACGCCGTTGCGGGCGATGACCGCGGAACGGCTGGCCCACGGCGCGCCGGAGTAGCGATCACCCTGCCCCTTGTGCGGGCTGGGAGGCGCCTGATCGGGCGCCGGCTGCGGCCGCTCGATGGGCGGTGGCGGACCTTCGCCGCGGTGGATCGGCGGCCTCTGTGCGTGCGACGCCGATGCAAAGCACATCAAAACCGTCGCCAGGACCATCATGCCACGCTTCGTCATCCACCGACCTTTCGCACCGAGTATCAGAAGGTGAATTAGAACCGGTCTTTGGCGGCTCGTCGAGTGGCGAATTCCTCAACTGATCGCGCGCGCAGGAACGGGTTGGTCGCGCGCTCCAGCGCAATCGTGGTCGGCACGGTCGGCAGGCCCTCGGCGCGCGCCGCCTCAACCTCAATCATGCGGGCGACCAGCGCCGGATTGTCCGGCTCGGCGCTCAGCGCGAACCGGCCGTTGCCAAGCGTATATTCATGCGCGCAGTAAACGGCGGTCTCCGGTGGCAGGGCGGCCAGTTTGCCGAGCGAGGCGTACATCTGCGCGGGCGTCCCCTCGAACAGCCGGCCGCAGCCCATCGCGAACAGCGTATCGCCGCCGAACAGCCCGCCGGCCTCTGCAAAGTGGTAGGCGATATGCCCGGCGGTATGGCCTGGAACGTCGAGCACCCGGCCAATCTCCTCGCCGAGCGCCACGGTGTCGCCCTCGGCAACCGTGCGCGCAATGCCGGGAATTTTCGCCGCCTCGCCCGCCGGGCCGACGATCGTGCAGCCTGTGGCGTCCTGGATGGCGCGGTTGCCGCCGACATGGTCGCCGTGCCAGTTCGGGTTGAGGATCGGGTTGATCCGCCAGCCGCTCG
>CAYSED010000173.1:0-3084 GCA_964429935.1 uncultured Hyphomonadaceae bacterium | reverse complement strand
CGAACACAATCTCCGCTGTTCGTCTTACGTTCCCTGCTACGACACATTTACCAATTAGGTTCATTATGTCCACAATTGTAGTTACTGTAATTGGTTCTTTACTATTTTGTTCTAATACTTTTCTAATTTCTTTATGAATTTCTTCTAATGGTTCATGTCCACTTGATACTCCACCAAAACCTTTAATTGGTGCTCCCGCTGGTCTAATCTGTGTGTAATCAAAATATACTGGTGCACTTCCGTGAAAATAACTCTCTAACAATAACTTTAATGATTCTACCCAACCTTCTCTCGTATCAGGTATCTTAAATACTTCCTCACCTCTATCAGTATTAACTCCCTTTATTACTATCTCTCCAGCACCCTTTGTATCAAAACCAACACCGACACCTAACATAGAGGCGTCCATTAAGAAACAAAATGGTTTCGAGTAATCTTCTTTTAGTGTTTTAGTAGATACGAATGCACAATTATTAAGGGCAGCATAAAGATTTTTTTCTTCTGTTATAGCAGTTCCCATTGCCCATAGACCACGGCCAGGAGGTAAAAACTTCATATTGAACATTCGGTCATACATTTCTTGAGCTGATGCTTGTGCTTGCCAAGGATTCCATCCTAATTGATGTTGGTCAATCCAATTTTTTTGCATTGAATATGTTCCTTCTACAACCCGTTTAATGGTTTCCCACCATCTCTCATTTTTACCGTTTTCTTTAATACGAGAATAGGTTCTCATATAAACTAATTCACCTAAACCGTTAAAACCGAATGGGGGCTTTTTTCGCTTGTACTTATTTATAAAATTTGCTGATAACTTGAACTTTTCCATATAAACTACTTCTCCTTAATTACTATATCCATTTAAAATAACTTAGTGTAGCGTCACCCTTCATAAATATAATATATATTCACTTCTATTCAAAGCCTTCCATATCTTTTTCAAATTGTTGATGTTTTTGTGATAATTGTTTTCTTAAATACTCTTGACTATTATCCATCTTGCCTTGAACCTCTTGTCCACTCTGGGTTGTCGATTCGTAAATATCAATCTTACCAATATTTGTATTCATACTGGCTGGAAAAGTTACTCCATCTATACCAAATCTATTCTTTATAACATGAAACCTACTTGTATTTGCAATCTTATCTTCAACCTTTCTACTAACTGATACCACGAAATCTGCTATCATTACTTTACTATATGCTTCTGCTACCTTTGTTGCATCAATAATTTCTTCTTCTAATGAACTTCTGTTTGCCTGTGAGGCCGTCCATATCGGAACTTCATATTCTCCTGCTAATCCTCGTAAATCTTCATAAATATTTTCTAAAATATGTCTTTTTTCTGTACCTATTCCCCTTAAAATATCTGCGTAATCAACTAATACTAAATCGGGTATAATTCCTTGTAATTCTATCTGTTTTAAATGAGATGAAAGAGTTTGAACTGTTGCACTTTTGGTTGGAAAATACTTAATTAACAAATGTCCTTTAAGTTGACTTATTTTCTTCTTAACTTCATCCTTATAAAACTTTATATTGGCTGTTGGTGTTCCACTAAATATAGTATCATATCTTAACCCAACATACTCTTGATTCAACTCTAATGTATAATGAACAACTGTTAATTCTTTCTTTACAGAATTTGCTCCCATACTCTGTAAACACCAAGTTTTACCAATACCAGCGGGTGCTACGACAACACCCAATTCACCTTTACCTAATCCACCATCCATAACTTCATCTATTGGGTCCCAACCTGTTGCTATTGTATCTCTCGTAGATTTTGTAAGTCGTTCTTCTATACCCTCAATATACACATGACCTAAATCTCTATCTGAACCTGCTTTCATGGCTTCATCCACGATTTTTTTGATTTGGTCGTATTGTCCGACTTCAAGTAAATCTACCGAATCCATAATCGCCTGTTTAATAACTTGATTTCTACAAAACTCTATGGTTTGTTCTTGAACGAACTTCAAATCAGTTGATTCTCTGTTTCTCCAACTCTCTTTTAAGTTATCTACTACTGAAACTTGTAAAATCTCATTGTCCATCTCGTCTATTTTAACTTTCATTACATCCAAGGTAGGACTTGTTTTATACTCCAAAAAATATCCTACAATAGTTCCAACCAACCATTTATTTGCATCAGAATCAAAATAACTTGATTTCAATATATCACAAATAGTTTGCAAGAATTTCTGTTCAACCAATAAAGATGTAATAATCTTGGCCTGAAAGACATGGCCAAATTGTGTTAGAGTTGATTCACTCATTAAAACCACTCATGTTGTACTAAATCAGCTGGATTTTTTGCCTTCTTAATCCGAGCCTCCATTATCTTAAAATACTCTTTTTCTCTTTCAATAAGTATGTAGTTCCTTTCTGAAAACACACAAGCAATTCCTGTTGTTCCACTTCCTGAAAATGGATCCAATACAACATCACCTTTACGACTTCCAAGTACCACTAAATAACTCATCAAATCTATTGGTTTTACTGTTGGATGGAGATTATTTTCCAACCCCATATTCTTTTCGGATTTACTCGCCTTTGGAACAACCAAAAATGGAAATGTCCGTTGTATTTCTTCTGGTAATCTACTCATTCTAAATTTCCACCATTCGTCTAAACTATAAAACCTACTAAAATCTCCTACATCACCTTTGCCTGGATTTTCACCAGTTCCTTCATCATCGTGTGCCCAACCACCACTATACATATCATTTGTGTTTTGGTATGAACGACCACCACTTGACTTGGTTTTCTTACCAGTATCTAATACATTATCACTTATTAATAAATTTGCTGCAAACCTACCGAGTGGTGATGCTTCTGCTGTATCATTTTCTTCACTCTTAAATCCACTCTGTTTAAATACATTGTGGTCTGTACGTGGTTGTCGTTTTGTTATTTTAACTTTTTTAGTGGCTTTCTTTCCCCATAGGTTTCTACCATCTTTGGTTTCTGACTGGGTTGAATCTCCAAATGCTGAAACTCGTTCATAGGTTTCTTCTTCTCCCCACTTATCCCATCCTCGTTCTTCTGAATAATTTTCTTTATTATTTTTATCACTCACAT
>CAYSED010000172.1:0-3132 GCA_964429935.1 uncultured Hyphomonadaceae bacterium | reverse complement strand
ATGCACGAAGGCAAGTCGATCCGCACGGTCATTCACTACTGACCCGCCGATCCGAAGCGGCGCGATGCGCCCGGATCGACAACCCGACCTTCATCATGGCCCGACCCCGGCCATGATGAAGCGCGCTCTGGCAAATGGGCAACGCGGGGAAATGCATTCATCTGTTACCCGACTGTGATGAACCACGGGCTACACGGGGGTATAGGGCAGGAAGACTGAATTGAAGAGCAAGGATGTACACGCGGCGACGGCGGCCACCGATCATGGGCATGCGGGGCCGCCCGCGTGCGTGCAGGTTCGCGGCGCGCGCCAGAACAACCTCAAAAATGTTGACGTCGATGTACCGCGCGACGCCTTCGTGGTGTTCACCGGCATATCGGGCTCGGGCAAGTCATCGCTCGCGTTCGGCACCCTTTATGCCGAAGCCCAGCGGCGTTATCTGGAATCGGTTGCGCCCTATGCCCGTCGCCTGATCGACCAGGCCGGCGTGCCGGAGGTCGACGCGATCGACGGTTTGCCGCCTGCGGTCGCGTTGCAGCAGCAGCGCGGCTCGGCCAACGCGCGATCCTCGGTCGGCAGCGTGACGACGCTCTCCAGCCTGGTGCGGATGCTCTATTCGCGCGTCGGCGAATATCCGCGCCATCAACCCATGCTCTATGCGGAGGATTTCTCCCCCAACACGGTCGCGGGGGCCTGCGCGACCTGCCACGGCATTGGCCGCGTCTATGACGCGACCGAAGAGACGATGGTTCCTGACGACAGCCTCACCATTCGCGATCGAGCGATCGCCGCCTGGCCGACCGCGTGGCATGGCCAGAACCTGCGCGATATCCTCGTTTCGCTCGGCTACGACGTCGATACGCCGTGGCGCGACCTGCCGAAAAAGGATCGCGACTGGATCCTCTTCACTGAAGAGGCGCCGACGGTGCCGGTCTATGCGGGCCTGACGCCCGAACAGACCCGGACGGCGCTCAAGCGCCGCATGGAGCCGAGCTACCAGGGCACCTTCACCGGCGCGCGCCGCTATGTGCTGGAAACCTTCGCCAACACTAAAAGCGCGCTGATGAAGAAGCGCGTCTCGCAATATATCATCGGCCGCGATTGCCCGACCTGCGACGGCAAGCGCCTGAAGCGCGAGGCCCTGTCGGTGAAGTTTGCCGGCCTGGACATCGCCGAGTTTGGCGACCTGACGGTGCTGAAGCTCCGGGACTTGCTCACGCCCGTCGCCCATGGCGAGTATGGTAGCGCCTCGACGACCCTGAAGGGCCATGTTCTCGGCAAGGCGGCCCGCGATGCGGCGGTTGAACGTAGGGTCGCGGCGGGAGGCTCGGCACACAAGGCAGCGCCTGACGTGCGCCGCACGCCCAATCTTTCCGATGAGAAGCGGGTCGCCGCGCAGCGTCTCGCATCCGAGCTGCTCGAACGGCTAGGCCCGCTGATCGACCTTGGCCTTGGCTACATCTCGCTCGACCGCAGCACGCCGACGCTTTCCTCCGGCGAGCTGCAACGCCTGCGCCTTGCCACTCAATTGTCGTCACAGCTTTTCGGCGTGGTCTATGTGCTGGACGAGCCATCGGCGGGGCTGCACCCGGCAGACGGCGAAGCGTTGCTGACCATCCTTGAGCGGCTGAAGGCGGCGGGCAACTCGCTGTTCGTTGTCGAGCATGATCTTGACGTGATCCGCCATGCCGAATGGCTGGTCGATGTGGGGCCAGGTGCCGGCGAAAAGGGCGGCGAAGTGCTCTACAGCGGCCCGATCGCAGGGCTTGCCGGCGTCGAGGCGTCGATCACCCGTCGCTATCTGTTCGCAGAACCTGACGCCCATGACCGGACCCCGCGCGAAGCAAAAGCATGGCTCCGTCTTGAAGGTGTGACCCGCAACAATCTTCACGGGCTCGACGTCGCGCTACCGATTGGCTGCTTCACCGCCGTCACCGGGGTTTCAGGATCGGGCAAGTCCAGTCTTGTCAGCCAGGCACTTCCGGAGCTTGTGACGGAACAACTCGGCGGCACGCCGGCTGCCGAGGAGGAGGATACCGATCCGCTGCTCGATGTTGCGCGGGAAGAGACCGAAGGCCGCATCGTTGCGGGCATGGAGCATGTGCGCAGGCTGGTGCGGGTCGATCAGAAGCCGATCGGCCGCACTCCACGCTCGAACCTCTCCACCTACAGCGGCCTGTTCGATCATGTGCGCAAGATCTTCGCGAACACCCCACTGGCGCGCCGGCGCCACTACAGCCCGGGCAGGTTCTCCTTCAACGTCGCACAGGGCCGCTGCCCGGTGTGCGAGGGTGAGGGCTTCGTCATGGTGGAGCTGTTGTTCCTGCCCAGCGTCTATGCGTCCTGCTCGACCTGCCATGGCAGCCGCTACAATCCGCAGACGCTCGAAGTCGAATGGAACGGCCGCAACATCGCCCAGGTGCTTGAGCTGACGGTGGACGAGGCGTGCGACTTCTTCGCGAGCGAACCGTCCGTCATGCGCTCGCTCGATGTGCTGCGGGAGATTGGCCTCGGCTATCTGAGGCTTGGACAGCCGGCGACGGAACTGTCGGGCGGCGAGGCCCAGCGCATCAAGCTCGCGACCGAGCTGCAACGCGCCCAGCGTGGCAACACCATCTACATCCTCGACGAGCCGACTTCGGGGCTTCACCCTTCCGACGCTGATCGGCTGATGCGGCACCTGCAGGGCCTTGTCGATGTCGGCAATACGGTCGTCGTCGTCGAGCATGACATGCGAGCTATTTCACAGGTGGATTGGGTGATCGATCTGGGGCCTGGCGCTGGCGAAGATGGTGGCCGGATCATCGCGAGCGGCGTCCCTCACGATGTTGCCGAAGCGCAAGGCAGCCTGACCGCGCCTTATCTAAAGGCGGCGCTTTAGCCGCTTGGACGCCGGCGACAGGGGGGAGTGGGACTATGGTGAGTCTTGTCGATTGGGGTGTGGCGATCCCGATGATCGAGCACCGGCCATGTCTTGCTGGGATGTGATAGCGATGGTCCTGCCCGACCATTCAGGGAGTTGAACGTGCCTTCTACCGTCTCTCAAGATGTTACCGCTCGTTCCCAGGCCGTCGATGCCCGGCTTACCCGCGCTGCGATCTTTCTGGTCGTCTCGATGGGCGCCGGGGAGAA
>CAYSED010000171.1:0-3353 GCA_964429935.1 uncultured Hyphomonadaceae bacterium | reverse complement strand
ACAACTACATCGTCAACGCAGGATATGCTTCCGCTGAAACTTAAACCGCTCTAGTATGTCCCGTCTTCGTTTCCGATTGATGTTTGTCTTGCGTTGAATGTTTGCGATTCTGGAATACTTCTGGAATCGCTGAGTATCACGCTGCCCCTGCCTTCGCAGGGGACGCGGGGGCTTGGGTTTGGAGGCAGGGCGGCCTTGTTTGAGGGTGCGGGCTCTCGCGGGCGGTTCCCCGTGGCTTGTCCACGGGGTCCATCTCCGACACAGTCGTGTTCACGGGCCTTTTGGGCTTCGGCTTCAACTCCGGAGATGGGCTCCCAGACCGCTTCGCGGTCGGGAGTGACGCAATCGGGGGGATTGGATCACTTCTTGTTCCGCAGAAGTAGGGCGGGATTTATCCCGCCGGTCTGGTCCGGTCGTTTCGGGATCATGGCGGGGTGAACCCCGCCCTACGGGTCCCCGCGGCTTGTCGGCAGGGGTTGGGGTATGAACCGGCTTCCCGCTGCGCTTGACCGCGGCTTTATTCTCCGTCATATGCGGCGCTCTTCTGTGGGAGCGGTCCGGACGTCAAGTCCATGTCCGGCGCGTGACCACGGGGGCCTCGATACCAACCGGGCCGGATCGAAAGACCACCGGCCCCGCCAGAAAACGTTGTGAGGACAAATGGCAAAGAAACTGATGGGGCGGCTCAAGCTCCAGGTTCCCGCAGGCGCGGCGAACCCATCCCCGCCGATCGGCCCGGCCCTCGGCCAGCGCGGCATCAATATCATGGAATTCTGCAAGGCGTTCAACGCCCGCACGGAAGGCATGGAAAAAGGCGTCAAGCTCCCGGTGCTGATCGACTATTACCAGGACAAGTCGTTCACTTTCATCATCAAGTCGCCGCCCGGATCGGCGCTCATCATGAAGGCGGCCGGCCTCAAGAAGGGCTCGCTGAAGCCCGGCTACGAGGTCGCGGGCAGCATCTCGATGGACCAGTGCCGCGAGATCGCCCAGGTGAAGATGAACGATCTCAATGCGAACGATGTCGAGGCCGGGGCGAGGATCATCGCCGGCCAGGCGCGCTCCATGGGCATCGAGGTGACGGGGTAGGACAATGGCACAAGGCAAACGCATCCGCGCAGCGCGCGAAACGGTCAATGTCGACAAGCTCTACGGCGTCGACGAGGCGGTCAGCCTCGTGAAGTCCAACGCTAAGGCGAAATTCGACGAGACGATCGAGATTGCCGTCAATCTCGGCGTCGACCCGAAATATGCCGACCAGATGGTCCGCGGCGTCGTCAACCTGCCGTCGGGCACGGGCAAGAACGTGCGCGTCGCCGTGTTCGCCCGCGACGCGAAGGCCGACGAGGCCCTGAAGGCCGGGGCCGACATTGTCGGGGCCGAGGACCTGATGGAAAAGATCCAGGGCGGCTTCATGGATTTCGACCGCGTCATCGCGACGCCGGACATGATGGCGGTCGTCGGACGGCTCGGAAAGGTGCTGGGCCCTCGCGGCCTGATGCCGAACCCGAAGGTCGGCACCGTGACGCCGAATGTCGGCGAGGCGGTGAAGAACTCCAAGGGCGGGGCGGTCGAGTTCCGCGTCGAGAAGGCGGGCATCGTGCAGGCCGGGATCGGCAAGGCGAGCTTTTCCGAGGCGGCGCTGAAGGCGAACTTCGTGGCGTTCATGGACGCCCTGCAGAAGTCGCGGCCGTCCGGCGCGAAGGGCACGTTCGTGCAGAGGATCGCGCTTTCCTCCACAATGGGCCCGGGCATCGCAGTCGATACCGCACAGGCCCTTGCATCGGTCGGCTGAACAGGCTAGACGACGCGACTTGCGGGAGAACCCTGGCCTGAGTCAGGGGTCTTCCGCATTCCTGTCCGAGACCATGGGTTGGCACTCCGGTGGCAATAATCCCCATGCAGACGGGGCGAGGTGAGACGGGTTCGGCAGCCGGTGCTGCGCATCCCGGCCTTTCCATTTGCCCTGGGCAGGCGCTGGACGGGGGAGGTTCCCCCCGAAGGCGGACACCAGGGTGACCGGAATGGTCCGGGCACCTCTATCTGGAGACTGTAATGGACAAAGCTGGAAAACAGGAGGCCCTGAAAGTGCTGGAAGGCATTTTCGCGGACTCGGGCGCCGTCGTCGTCGCCCGCTATGCCGGCCTGACCGTTGCGGAAATGACCGGGCTGCGCACGTCCCTCCGCAAGGAAGGCGGCAAGCTCAAGGTAATCAAGAACCGCCTGGCGAAGATTGCGCTCGGCGACCGGGAAGGCAAGGCCGCCGGGTCCATGTTTGCCGGACCTGTCGTGATTGCCTATTCGGCTGATCCCGTCGCGGCCCCGAAAGTGGCGGCCGAGTTCGCCAAGACGAACGAAAAGCTCGTCCTGATCGGCGGCGTGATGGGCCAGACCGTGCTTGATGCCGACGGCGTGCAGGCGCTCGCCAAGCTGCCATCGCTTGACCAGCTCCGCGGCAAGCTCATCGGGCTCATCCAGGCTCCGGCCACGAAAGTGGCGGGCGTGGTGCAGGCCCCGGCGAGCCAGCTTGCCCGCGTCATCTCGGCCTATGCCGAGAAGAACGCGGCCTGAGGCACGGGACCATTTCCAGCAACTTACACGGCCAACTTTCTCACACGAATCCATCCCAAAGGAACTGAACAATGTCCAAACTTGAAAAGATTGCCGACGACCTGTCGGGCCTGACCGTCCTCGAGGCGGCCGAACTTGCAAAGCTTCTCGAAGAGAAGTGGGGCGTCTCCGCGGCCGCTCCGGTGGCCGTCGCTGCGGCCGGCGGCGGCGCGGCTGCCGCTGCGGTCGTCGAGGAGCAGACCGAATTCGACGTCATCCTCCTCTCCGGCGGCGACAAGAAGATCGGCGTCATCAAGGTCGTCCGCGAAGTTGTCCCGGGCCTCGGCCTGAAAGAAGCCAAGGACCTCGTCGACGGCGCCCCGAAGCCGATCAAGGAAGGCATTCCGAAAACCGAAGCCGAAGAACTGAAGAAAAAGTTCGAGGAAGCCGGCGCGACGGTCGAAATCAAGTAGCCGGGTATCTGCGCCCTGTCCGGCGCAGGGAAGCGGGCCGGCGCGCGGGCTGGCCACTTGCTTCCGTTTCGTAAAGTGCGCGGCGGATCCGGCTTTTCCGGGTTCGCCGCGACCGCGCATCCAGACGGCGCACTCTTCCGGCCGGGACGTCCCCGGCAGCACAAAACTGGGATACATGATGGCTCTCTCGTTCACCGAAAAGAAACGCATCCGCAAATCTTTCGGGCGCATCCCCGAAGCCGTGGAAATGCCGAACCCGATCGAGGTTCAGCGCTCCTCCTACGAAAAATTCCTCCACATGCACACGCCGCAGTCCGCACGGACGAATGA
>CAYSED010000170.1:0-3590 GCA_964429935.1 uncultured Hyphomonadaceae bacterium | reverse complement strand
ATCGCGTTCACCTGTGCCTTCACCGGCGCCCAGACCCTCTGCGTGCTGTTCGCGCCCTACGCACGGCGGGCCGAGGCGCTCGGCTGGTTCGGCATCTCCACCGTGCTCACTCACGCGATCAGCCCCACTATCGGCGAAGAGATCGTCATCCGCTGGGGTTTCGACGCCATGTTCGCCGTCGGCGCAGTCGTCGGCCTGGCCTCGTTCATTGCGACCTGCACGCTACCGAAACCGCCGACGCTTGTAGCCCCCCCTTTGGCGCGAGACCGCGACACCGGCACCGCACGACGGGCGGTCGCCTACGCCTGCCTGGCCATGCTCTGTTACGGCTTCGGCTTTGGCGCCACACAGACCTTCGTTCCGGTGCTGATGGAGAGGTTCGAGATAGGGCGGATAGGCGTTTTCTTCACACTATGGAGCCTGTCCGCGGTCACGGTTCGCATCCTGCTTCGCAAGACCTCCGATAGGATAGGCCGGCGCGCCGTTCTCGTGCCCGCGATGGCGACGATGAGCCTTGCGGTCGCCATGCTGGCCTTCGTGCGCTCCATGCCCGGCGTGTGCGTGGTCGCCGTGGCCTTCGGACTGGCGCAGGGGCTGCTTTACCCGACAATGAACGCGCTGGTCGTGGACTGGAGCAACCCGAACAACATCGGGCGCACCCAGTCGCTGTTCAGCGGTTCCTACAGTCTGGGTATCGCTAGCTGCTCCTTCTTCTTCGGCAGCATCGCCGAGCGATACGGCTACACGGCGATGTTCCTGAGCGTGCTGGTGATAACCTGCCTGGGGCTGGCCGTGTTTCTGTCAGGACCGCAGGAGATGGAACTCGATTCGACCTAGGCGAAGAACTCCCCCGCGTCGCCGCCTTCAACGCTAACGGTGAGCAGCTGCCCGTCGCGATAGACGTACAATTCGAGCCGGTCGCCCGGGCCGTGCTCCCATATGCGCTCATAGAACTCGGCCTGCGAGGAGACCGGCGCGTCATCGACACGAATGATCACATCCTCCGTGCGCAACCCCCCGAGATCGCCGGGACCACCGGCCACAAGGTGCATGACCCGGGTTCCTTCGGCCGATGCCGCACAGAACAGCCCCAACCAGGCGCGCCGCGGGCGCGTCACGCGTTTGCCGTGGGTCAGTAGCTCGTCGGCGTATTGATAATAATGCTCGGAAGGGATCGCCAGGAGGCTGCGTCCGAGCATCCCCATGTTGAGAGAGACGATGCCGACCATGCGCGCCCGGGCGTCGCAAAGGGGCGCTCCTGGGAGCCCCGGATTGGTGCCCGTGGCCCACAGCGCACGGTCGAGCCTGTACTCCCAATTGGCGTCGAAGGCTTCCAGCGACGTCACCGAGCCCCAGGCACTTCGACGCTCGCCCTCGCCGGCACTGGCTACCGTCATTACGTCGTCGCCTAGGTCGATGTCCGCCGAGCTGCCCGCCTCGATGGCGGGCAAAGCACTTGCGCTGGAGCGTACAAGCGCCACGCCTGTGGCAAAATCATGCGCCACGACCCGTCCTTCGTGGTGGCCGCCGGTGACATCGACGACGGTGACGGGCCCCGCGCCGAGAACGACGTAGTTGACCGTCAATATGACGCCGTCGGGTGCCACGACGGTGCCCGAGCCGACCCTGTCGGTACCCAGGATGGCGGCCGACGGATGAGAAGGGGAGACCCGGGCGGAGACAGTGACGGTCGAACCGGCAACCTTATGCAGCAGTGATAGCGATGCGTCCAAGCGGTCAAGGTAGTTGCCGTTCTACATAGGCGCAAACATCTGACGGCCGTCGTTTGACCGCGCCCTCGCGCGAATTTACGAGTCGCCCGTGGTGTGGGACGGACGACCGAGCGAGCGCGCTGCCCCCTGGGAAATGCTGGCGCGCCATACCGGCCGCCCGCTCGCCTTCTTTCTTGACCGGGCTACCGACGAACGTCCGTCGTTTGCCGGATCCGGGCCCGTCCGCCGTCTGATAGTCCGCAGCGATGGACGCGCGATGATCGAAACCGAGGGGCGCTGGGCGGTCAGTGGCGGCGACCCGGTGGACGCCATTGCCGGCTTTATTGCCGCCGACGAAACCGCCGCTCGGGGCCTGCCGGAGAGCCTGGCGGGTCACCAGGCCTTGCCGCGCACGGTCGGTTACCTGTCTTACGAACTCGGCGGCCTCATCGAAGGCATCGAGCCGGCCGGTCCCGCACTGGCCCCGGCACCGCTGGCGGTGCTGGCCACCTACGACCACGTCGACGGATGGGATCCCGCCACAGGGCGACATTTCCAGCTCGATTTCAGCGGCGGGCGGCAGCGGCGGCCCTGTTCGGCCGAGATGCCGGCCATGCCCGCTTCGAACGAGGGCGGCAATGACGAGGCGGGCGACCGGCGTAGCTACCGCGAAGGTTTCATGCGGCTCAAGGCCGCGATCGCCGACGGAGAGATATACCAGGCCAACCTTGCCCGCCGGATGTCGTTCGGACTCGAGGGAGAGCCCGTTGCCATTTACTCACGGCTCCGGCGCGCACAGGCCGTGCCCCAGGGTGCATACCTCGACATCGGGGCGCTCAAGCTGCTCAGTAACTCGCCGGAGTGTTTTCTCCTCGTCGAGGACGGCAACGTGCGCACCTTCCCGATAAAGGGCACCCGCAGCCGGGCCGGGGACGCCGCCGGTGACCGCGAACAGGTCCGGCGCTTGAGGACCGACCCGAAGGAACTGGCCGAGCACATCATGATCGTCGATCTCGAACGCAACGATCTCGGCCGGGTGTGCGAGACCGGAAGCATCGAGGTCGTCGAAGCTGCGGCACTGCGGTCCTTCACGACCGTCCATCACCTGGTGTCCGAGGTGCGTGGGCGTTTGCGCTCGGGCGTCGGTCTGGCCGAGGTGTTGCGCGCGACCTTTCCCGGCGGTTCGATAACCGGAGCCCCAAAGATCAGCGCGATGAAGCTCATCTCGGAGGTCGAGCCCTACAGCCGGGGTGTCTACACGGGGGCCATCGGCTGTTTCAACGGCGCCTCGGCATATGAATTGAACATCGCGATCCGTACGGCAGTAGCCACGCCCCGCCGCATTCATTACTTCGCCGGCGGCGGCATCGTCGCCGACTCACGTCTCGATGCCGAATACGAGGAAACCGTGACAAAATCGCGCGCCTTCCTCGATGCGCTCCCCGACAGCGGCGCCTCCGGCAAGGCGGCGGCCAACTGAGAAGATGGCGAAGGATCACTGCTTCCTGAACGGACGCTACCTCGAGACGGGCCGTGCCCGGGTGAGCGCGCTCGACCGCGGCCTGTTGTTCGGCGAAGGTCTCTTCGAAACCTGGCGCACATACCGGGGAAAGCCATTCGCGCTGCGCGAACACCTCCGGCGTATGTCGCGGTCGGCCAAAAAGCTCGGCATCCCCTTCGATCCGGACGAACCGTGGGGAACACGCACGGTAAAGCTTGCGCGCTTGTGCGGGTTGGCCGACAGCGGGGGCGCGCTTCGACTGACGATCACACGCGGTTCGGGACAGCTCAGCCTGATCGCCTCGAGGACGGTCAATCCGACCAGGCTCATGATGTTCAGGCCGCTCGAGGCCGGGCTGGCCAAGGCACGCCGCCGGG
>CAYSED010000169.1:0-3669 GCA_964429935.1 uncultured Hyphomonadaceae bacterium | reverse complement strand
CCTTCAGCGCGAACCAGATGACCGGCGGGACCCAGGTCAGCGGGGGCACATCGATCGGCGCGTGCCAGCCGCCCAGGAAGAGCACCGTCAGCATGGCGCACATCATGACAATGTTGAGATATTCCCCGATCATGAACAGGAGATAGGGCGTCGAGGAATACTCAACCTGATAGCCGGCCACGAGTTCCGATTCGGCTTCCGGAAGGTCGAATGGCGGCCGGTTCGTCTCGGCGAGGGCGGAGATGAAAAAGATGACGAACATCGCGAACATCACCGGCGCAACGAGTAGGTTGTTGAGGCTGAACGCATGCCAAGTCCAGATGCCGGCGGACTGGTTGCCGACAATGTCCGACAGGTTCATGGAACCGGCGAGCAGGATGACCGTGACGATGACGAAACCGATCGAGACTTCATAGGAGACCATCTGCGCGGCCGACCTGAGCGAACCGAGGAACGGGTATTTCGAGTTTGATGCCCAGCCGCCCATGATGATGCCGTAGACGCCGAGCGAGGAGACCGCGAAGAGATAGAGGATGCCCACATTCAGGTCCGATATGACCCATCCCGGGGCGACCGGCACGACCGCCCAGGAGATAAACGCCAGAACGAGCGTGAGCACCGGCGCGAGGAGGAATACGGTCTTGTTGGCCCCGGCCGGGATGATGACCTCCTTGAGGAGGAACTTCCCGAAGTCGGCAAAGCTCTGCAGGAGCCCGAACGGGCCAACCACGTTCGGGCCTTTGCGAAGCATGACACCCGCCCAGACTTTGCGGTCCATGAGCAGGAGAAAAGCCAGCGAAATGAGGAGCACGATCATGAACAGGCCGATCTGGCCGAGCACCAGGAGCGTGCCGCCGAGGGCGCCGTACTGTTCGATGAAGGAACTCATGATGGGCTCGCCCTACTCCGCTGCCACGGGCGTTTCAAGGCGCGTCTGCAATTGCGAACATTCCGCCATGGTTCTGGAGGCGCGGGCGATCGGGTTTGTCAGGTAGAAATCGCTGTTGTCAGGCTGGAAAGCAGGCCCGTCGAGCGCGGGCATCGGCGGCGATAAGGCTTTCAGCGCTGCGCTCCCCGCCGCTCCCGGCGCATAGTTCAGGCCGGCGAAACTCGGCACCGAATCTCGCAAGGCCGCGCGAAGCCCGTCGGCCGTGTTGTAGGGCAAGGGCCTGCCGAGAACGTCGGACATGGCCCGGAATACCGCCCAGCCCTCGCGCGCCTCGCCCTTCGGCTGTACCGCCCGGGTCGTCATCTGCACCCGGCCTTCGGTATTCACATAGGTCGCCGACATCTCCGAATAGGCCGCGCATGGCAGGATCACGTCGGCGATGGCCGCTCCGGCATCGCCATGGTGGCCGACATATATGACTGTCAGGCCGTGCGGCTTCCTGAAGTCGCGAACGGCCTCGTCGGCCCCGAGGAGAATAAGGGTTTTCAGCGCCCCGGTGCCTGCAGCATAGAGCATAGCTGCGGCATCCTTGCCGCCGTCGCCCGGCAGGAAGCCGGCATCAAGCGCCCCGACCCGGCCCGCCGCCTTGTGGAGGACGCCGAAGCCTGCCCAGTCCTCCCTGAGGGCATCGAGGCCGGCAGCGAGCGCATGGGCCGCATCGAGTATCTCCGCGCCGTCGGGACGGCAGAGCGCATCCTCGCCAACGACAATCATCGGCTTTTCGGCACTGCGAAGGGCTTCGGCAAACGGGTCGGCAAGGCTGTCGATCGTGGCAAGGGCGGCGGGCCGGTCTCCCAGGCGGGTGTGCCCATAGGTCAGGTCGGCGGGTGCGCCGACGAGCCCCACCGCCAGATCGTTCCAGAGCCAGGCCTTGCGGATGCGCGCGTTCCAGACCGGCGCATCCTTGCGGGGATTGACGCCGACGAGAAGAAGTGCGTCCGCTTCCTCGACGCCTGCGAGCGTCGGGTTGAGAAGATAGCGCGCTCGCACGCCGTCGTTGCCGTATCTCGCTCCAGCCGGGCGGCAATCGGTATTCCGGATGCCGAGCGACCGGAAAAGGTCAAGCCCGGCCCTCGCCTGCTCCACCTCGATCAGGTCGCCTGCAATGACACCGATGCTGTCAGGACCGGCAGCGAGCGCTCCGGCAACCGCCTCGAAGGCTTCGCCCCAGCTTGCCCTGCGGAGCTTGCCGCCCTCGCGGACATAAGCCGAATCAAGGCGCTGCCGACCAAGGCCGTCCCAGATGAAGCGTGATTTGTCGGAAATCCACTCTTCGTTCACTTCCTCATTGAGGAGCGGCAGGATGCGCATGACCGCATCCCCCTTGGCATCGATCCGGATCGCGGCTCCCATCGCGTCCATGACATCGATGGATTCGACTTTGCGAAGCTCCCACGGACGGGCATTGAACGCGTACGGTTTCGAGGTCAGCGCGCCGACGGGGCAGAGGTCGATGACATTTCCGGAGAGCTCCGAGGTCAGGGACTTTTCTAGATAGGTCGTGATCTCGGCATCCTCGCCCCTTGAAATCATGCCGATTTCCTCGACACCGGCAACTTCTGCCGCAAACCGGACGCAACGCGTGCACTGGATGCAACGCGTCATGATCGTCTTGACGAGCGGCCCCATGTTCTTGTCTTCGACGGCGCGCTTGTTCAACTCGTAGCGTGAGCCCGGGCGGCCATAGGCGACGGCCTGGTCCTGCAGGTCGCACTCGCCGCCCTGGTCGCAGATCGGGCAGTCGAGCGGATGGTTGATGAGCAGGAATTCCATGACACCCTGGCGAGCCTTTTCGACATAATCGCCTCGGGTCGAGACCTTTGGCGGCGAGCCGTCCGGATTGAGGCGCATGTCGCCAACAGTCTGTGCGCAACTGGCTATTGGTTTCGGCGCGCCGTGCCACTGGACAAGGCACATGCGACAATTGCCGGCGACCGACAGTCGTTCATGATAGCAGAAGCGCGGGATCTCGGCGCCCGCCGCCTCGCACGCCTGCATTAGCGTGTAGGACTTCGGAACCTCGATCTCGTGTCCATCGACGATGAGCTTGAAAGTGTCGGTCATAATCTATTCGGCTGCCTGCGGGTCATTGTCATTGAGATCAAGACGTCGCTCGACCCGATCAAGCCTCTGTTCCACCCTGTCGATCCGGCGGTGGGTTCCCGCAATGCTGAGTTCTACAGATGCAAGTCGCTCTTCGACATTGGTCAAACGGACTTTCATGTCGCTGACTTCGTCGATGAGCCGATCCATCTTCGTATCGATGCGGCGAAGGTAAACGAGGGTCATATTGTCAGGTTCTGTCATGGTCTGTTCCGCTTCCACCCTTATTCGTTGAACCGAAGCCTTGAGAAACAAGGGCCAGAATACTGGAGTACGTGCGAGGCCATGGCACTTCGCAATGTCTATCTAGCATAGTTATCTTACTCTACCGCCACGACCGCGCCCTGCACGACAGCGCGCGGCAGGCGGTACTGGTTGATGCGTTCCTCGATCTCGTGCCGGAAATGCCGGATGAGGCCCTGGACCGGCCAGGCGGCCGCATCGCCGAGGGCGCAGATCGTGTGGCCCTCGATCTGCCTGGAGACCTCCAGAAGCATGTCGATTTCCTCGTGGCGGGCCTCGCCTCTGGCCATGCGCTCCAGCACGCGCCACATCCAGCCCGTTCCTTCCCGGCACGGCGTGCACTGGCCACAGCTCTCATGGCGGTAGAAATAGCT
>CAYSED010000168.1:544-3729 GCA_964429935.1 uncultured Hyphomonadaceae bacterium | reverse complement strand
CTCCCACTTGCCCCAGAACCCGGCGAGCGGCGGAATGCCGGCCACAGAGAAGATCAGGATCGTCATGGCGACCGTCAGGGCCGGATGACGCCGGCTGAGGCCGTTCAGCTCGCTGACATCCTCGACCATGCCGCCGGAACGGCGCATGGCAAGGACGCCGCCGAAGAGGCCTATGGAGGCGATGACATAGAGCGTCATGAACAAGAGGAGCGGCGAGCCGCCAAGCTCGGCCCCCACGGCAACGGGCACAAGGGCATAGCCCATGTTCGCGATCGAGGAATAAGCCAGAAGGCGTTTTATGTTGTTCTGGCCGAGCGCGCCGAAGGCACCGACCAGCATTGAAGTGCCGGCAATGATGGCGACGATCATGTTCCAGTCACCAATGATCGTGCCGAACGCGGTGAAGAGGACGAGGGCGAACATCACCATGGAGGCCATCTTCGGGGCCGAGGCGAAGAAGGCGACGACCGGGGCGGGCGCGCCTTCGTACACATCGGGCGTCCAAACATGCATCGGGGCCGCCGAGACCTTGAAGGCGAGCCCCGAGATCATCAGGACCATGCCGAAGGTCAGCCCGAGGGAGAGGTCATCCGATCCGGCGACACGCGCGATCTCGTCGAACGAGGCCGACCCGGTGAAGCCATAGACAAGCGACGCGCCATAAAGCAGCAGGCCGGACGCAAGCGCGCCGAGAACGAAATATTTCAGTCCTGCTTCGGATGACCGGGCCGAGTCCCTGTGAAAGGCGGCGAGCACATAGGACGACAGGCTGAGCGTCTCGATGCCCATGTAGAGCGTCATCAGGTTGGCTGACGACAGGACAACGCCCATGCCAAGGGCGGCAAAAAGGGTCAGGATCGCGAATTCGTATCGGATCGTCCCATGCCGCCGCATGAAGTTTTCCGCCATGAGGAGGCAGGCTGCAGCCAGCGAAAAGCTGACAATTTTTGCAAAATTGGCAAAGGCGGTCGTCCGGACGAGGCCGTTGAAGGCGGTCCCGCCCTCGTAATGCAGCGCAGCAAGCACGGCGGCTGCGAACAGGCCGAGGGCGGCCAGACGGTAGGAGACTCCGGCAAAGCGCTGCCCCAAGACAGCACCGGCCAGCACCCCGGCAAGCCCCAGTGCGGCGAGGAAGAGTTCGGGCGCGGAAGCCATGAGGATCGTCGTCATGTCCATGCCCGTTTACCCGCCTGCAAAGAGGGCGAGGACGCGGGCGACTGATCCCTCCGTCACGTTGAAAATCATCCACGGGGCGATGCCGAACAGCACGGTTGCGGCCGCCAGCGGAACCAGGGTCACAATTTCGGTCCGGCTGACATCCATGATGCCCTCGAGCTTCGGATTGTTCAGTTCGCCGAACATGGTCTCCCGGTAAAGGCGGAGCATGTAGACAGCCGAGAAGATGACACCGAGCGCGGCGGCGACCGCAACCCAGCGGGCTGCGAGGAAGCCGCCTGTCATCGACAGGATCTCACCGACGAAGCCGCTTGTGCCGGGCAGGCCGACATTGCCCATGGCAAACAGCATGAAGAAGGCTGCGTATACCGGCATCCGCGTCGCCAGGCCGCCATAGGCGGCGATCTCGCGCGTGTGTGCACGGTCATAGACAACACCCACGATCAGGAAGAGCGCCGACGAGATGAAGCCGTGCGACAGCATCTGAAAGACGGCCCCCTGCACGCCGACCTGGTTGAACGAGAAGATGCCGAGCGTGACGAAGCCCATATGGGCGACCGAAGAATAGGCGATCAGCTTCTTCATGTCTGTCTGCCTGAAGGCGACGAGCGAGGCATAGACGATGGCGATGGCCGAGAGAGCAAAGACGAGCGGTTGGAAAAAGGCGCTCGCGTCCGGAAACATCGGCAGCGAAAACCTCAGGAGCCCGTAGGCCCCTAGCTTCAGGAGGATGCCGGCAAGGATGACCGAGCCCGCCGTAGGTGCCTGAACGTGGGCATCGGGAAGCCATGTGTGGACCGGCCACATGGGCATTTTGACGGCAAAGCTGGCAAAGAAGGCGAGCCAGAGCCAGGTCTGGACGCCGGGCAGGAAGGCGGTTTGTTCCAGAACCGTTATGTCGCTCGTCCCTGCCTCGAGCACCATGTAGACGATGGCGACGAGCATGAAGAGCGAGCCGAGCAGGGTGTAGAGGAAGAACTTGAAGGCCGCGTAGACCCTGTCCTGGCCACCCCAGACGCCGATGATGATGAACATCGGGATGAGGCCGCCCTCGAAGAAAATGTAGAACAGCACGACGTCGAGTGCGCAGAAGACCCCGATGACAAGCGCCTCCAGCATCAGGAAGGCCACGACATATTCGGTGACGCGGGTCCTGACCGAGTTGAGGCTCGCCACGAGGCAGATCGGCGTCAGGAAGGTCGTCAGCAGGATCAGCGGCATGGAAATGCCGTCCACCCCCATCTTGTAAAGAATGCCCTTGCGCACGACTTCGCCGGTCTCGTTGAGCACCTGTCCGAACCACGCCGTCTCTTCGACAAACTGGTAGCCGGCAAGCCCGGTGTCGAAGCCGGCGAAGGCCGCGACCGAGAGCACGAAGGTTCCGCCGCTGATGAATATGCCTGCGAGGAGCACGTTGCGACCCTGGTCGCCGCGCTCGCTGCCGCCGACGGCGGCGCTGACAAGGAGAATGACAATCGCCCCGACGACCGGCAGGAACGTTATCAGGCTGAGTATCGGCAGCCCCTGCATCAGCCCGCTCCTCCGTTCCGGATGAACATGACGGCACCGAACAAGAGCGCGCCGCCGATGATGACAAAGGCATAGTGGTAGAGGTAGCCGGTATGCATGGCGCTCATCCGGCGGGCACCCCAGCGCGACAGCCAGGCTAGCCCGTCCGGACCGAGGCCGTCGATGATGCGCTTGTCGCCGACCTTCCAGAAGAGGTCGCCGAGGCCGCGCGTCAGCCGCACGACAGTCGCCTCGTAGAGTTCGTCGAAATACCACTTCCTCGAGAACATTGAGTGGAGCGGCCCGCCCTGGGCGGCGATCCGTGCGCCGATGCCGCGATTGAAGAGGTAGGTGGATGTCGCAAAGGCAAAGCCGATGACCGTGACGATGAGCGGCAGCCAGAAGACCCACTCGGCAGAGCGGGCTTCCTTCAGTTCGTCGATGCCGTGAATGATCTGGTTGTCCGGCGCGACATAGATCGCGCTGCCCCAGAATGCTTC
>CAYSED010000168.1:0-534 GCA_964429935.1 uncultured Hyphomonadaceae bacterium | reverse complement strand
AACATCGGATTGTAGAAGGCCAAGCCCGCAAATGCCGCCCCGAAGGCCAGCAGGGCAAGCGGGACCAGCATCACGAGCGGGCTCTCGTGCGGGACATGGGCGCCGGAGCCGTGGCCATGGCCGACATCGTGATGAGGGTCGGCATGCCCCGCGTTCCGGGCCCCGTGAAATGTCATGTAGATTAGGCGCCAGGAATAGAAGCTCGTCAACAATGCCGCGCCGCAGCCGACCCAGAAGGCCATGGCTGCATAAGGCACGCCGGACTGGCCGGCGACATAGGCGCTCTCGATTATCGCGTCCTTCGAGAAGAAGCCGGAAAAGCCGATGCTCGTGTGCGGAATGCCGAGCCCGATGATCGCAATCGTTCCGACCAGCATCATGGCATAGGTAAAGCGCTGATATTTCGCCAGGCCGCCGAGGCGGCGCATGTCCTGTTCGTGATGGTTGCCGTGGATGACCGACCCGGCCCCGAGGAAAAGGAGCGCCTTGAAGAAGGCGTGCGTGAACAGGTGAAAAATCCCGCCCACGGTGCTC
>CAYSED010000167.1:0-3797 GCA_964429935.1 uncultured Hyphomonadaceae bacterium | reverse complement strand
TGCCGCGCGGGCCTGCATGGTCCGGCATCGCGGCGAGTGGACGCCGAGTGCCGAGTGCCTCCTCGAATACGAGACGCTGGCCGGAGAGGACATCCAGACGCTCCTCGATGGCGGCACGATCGAGCGCCCCGATGTCAGCGATGACGGCCCGGGCCCGAGTTCGGCCGTGCCGGTCATCGGCAAGCGCCGTCCGAAAAGCGGCGGGGCTCTCGGAACCGCCGATCCGAAGCCTGCCTGAGCCTTTCCGGTCGCGCTGCGCGGCAGGGCTTGCTATGGGGACGGGGTGAAACATCACTCCGCCCCTCTTGCCTTCGGGCTGCTCATTCTGCTCCAGGCCTGTGCCCATGTGGGCGCATCCCCGCCGCAGGACGCCTTCTTCCAGTCGCTTCGCAGGCTCTGCGGCCAGGCTTTCGCAGGCGAGCGCGTCAGCGATGACCCGGTCGATGCCGGCTTTGGGGCGGACGGCCTCGTCATGCATGTCCGGACCTGTTCCGATGACGAAATCCGCATCCCGTTCCATGTCGGCGGCGACCGGTCGCGAACCTGGGTCATCACCAGGACGGACAACGGCCTCCGGCTGAAGCATGACCACCGCCACGGCGATGGCAGCTCCGACATCCTCACCCAGTATGGCGGCGACACGGCCGGGCCCGGCCGTGCCGTGCGCCAGGAATTTCCCGCCGACGATTATTCGCAGGGCCTGTTCCTGCGCGAAGGCATTCCGGCTTCGGTCACGAATGTCTGGGCGGTCGAGGTGACCGGCGACATGTTCGCCTACGAACTGGCGCGCCCCGGACGCTTCTTCCGGGTCGAGTTCGACCTGACCCGTCCGGTCGCGACACCGCCAGACCCTTGGGGCGCCGGGTGAGGCCATCGAGAGGAGAACCGCAGGGCAGGGTACTCGTGATCGCCGGGTCCGACAGCGGCGGCGGGGCCGGCATCCAGGCCGACATCAAGACCGTCACGGCGCTCGGCGGCTATGCCATGACGGCCATCACGGCGGTCACGGTGCAGGACACGACCGGCGTTCATGATGTCCACGCCGTGCCGGTGCCTGTCGTGATCGGGCAGGCACGCGTCTGCCTGTCGGACATTGGCGCGGATGTCATCAAGACAGGCATGTTGTCCGGGCGGCCGCTGATCGAAGCTTTGGCCGAGCTTCTCGCCGAGGCGGCGCGCGGCGTGCCCCTCGTGGTCGATCCCGTCATGGTCGCGACCTCCGGTGACCGGCTGGTCGATGCCGGGTCCGTTGATGCCCTGAAGGCCCTGCTCATCCGGGGATCGACCCTCGTCACCCCGAACGCGCCGGAAGCGGAAATCCTGACCGGCAGGGCGGTCGAGACCGTGGACGGCCAGAGGCGCGCGGCGGAACGGCTGCTCGAAGCCGGAGCCCGGGCGGTGCTGGTCAAGGGCGGCCATGTCGGCGGCGCGGTCATCACCGATGTCCTCCAGACCGGACAAGGCGAATGGCTTCTGGAAAGCCCACGCATCCACACGACCAGCACGCACGGAACCGGATGCACGCTCGCGAGCGGCATTGCGGCGCAGCTTGCCCGAGGACGCCCCCTTCTCGATGCCATCGAGGAAGCCCGGATATTCCTTCAGGGCGCAATCCGGGCCGCCGTGCCGCTCGGGCAGGGCCACGGCCCGGTCGATCATGCCTGGCGCGTCGCCCGGGATTGAGCGGGCACATGTCCGGCGAGATGTCCAAACTGTCATGAATTTCCGGCTTGACCACGACTGTAGTCAGAGTTACGGACTACACTCGTAGTCAGGAACGGCATGTCCCGCTTCCGGCTCACAGGGAAGCGATCATGGTCCAGATATCCAGAGCCGAACTCGAGATCATGAAAGTGCTCTGGTCGCAGGACGGGCTCGGGGCCTCGGAGGTCCATGAAGCCCTTGGCGACAGCCAGGACTGGACCAGCCGGACCGTGAAGACCCTGCTCGCCCGCCTCGTCGAGAAGGGCGCGCTTGCGACCGAGCCGGACGGGCGGCGATACCGCTACCGGACCTTGCTGCGCGAAGGCGACTACAAGTCCCGCGCGGCCACGCAATTCATTGACCGCATGTTCTCCGGTCGGGCCGCGCCGCTGATCGCCCACCTCGCCGATGGCCGGGGGCTGACGGATGAAGACATAGCCGATCTCGAAAAACTGCTGGGGGAGCTTAAGAAACGAGCGAGCAGGGGATGACCGCCATGCTGATGCATGTATCGCAAACAACACTCGCCGTGACCGTGATGATCGGTCTCGTGCTGCTGATCCGTCGGCCGTTTGCCAGGGCCTTCGGGGCGCGGGCGGCTTATGCCCTCTGGGCTTTGCCGGCCTTGCGACTGATCCTGCCCCCCTTGCCGTCGGGCTGGACCCTGTTCGGCCTCTTTGCTCCGGCAAGTCCGGTATCGCCGCCGGACACGGCCGCCGTCGTGTACACCGCGCAGGACTGGACGGGACGGGGCAACACCGCAATGGCCGAAACGCTGGCACCGGACTGGCCGCAAGCGACCCTCGCTGCCGGGGCGGGCGAACCCGGCATGGCGGCGCGCCTCGCCGAGGCGGCCGCCGGGATCGCCGGTCCGGGGCTCGTCGCGATCTGGCTTGCCGGGGCCGCCCTCGTGCTCGGCCTCGGGCTCTATCGCCAATGGGTCTTCGCGCGCATCGTCCGCAGGGAAGCAAGCCCGGCCAGCCTCGCGCTCCTCACCGAGGCGACGGGCGTCTGCCAGCTCATCGGCCTTGACCGCCGGCGCGCCCGCGTCGTGACGAGCTTCATCAGCGACGGGCCGCTCGTCTCCGGCCTGTTCCGTCCGGTCGTTCTCCTGCCGGCCTGGTTCGAGCTCGACTATGCCGCCGAGGAGCGCAAGGCAGCCCTGCTCCACGAGCTGACCCATGTTCGCCGCAACGATCTCTGGGCCCTTCAGGCGGCGACCGTGTTCCTCTCCCTCCAGTGGTTCAATCCGCTGGCCCACCTTGCCATGCGCGCTTTCCGGTCCGACCAGGAAGCGGCTTGCGACGCCGATGTGTTGGGCTCCGGCGCGTCATCGCCCCATGCCTATGGGGCAACCCTTGTGAAGGCGGTGCGAGGCTCGCGTCCCGTTGTTCGCGAACCCATGCTGGCGGCAAGCCTGCCGCTGACGCACTCCCTCACCGAAAGGCTTCAACAGATGCGAAATCCCCTCCCCACCCTTCGCCGCCGCCTGCTCGGCACGGCGCTCACCGCGGGCGTCGGAGCCATCGCGCTCGTCGCCTCGGCCTGTTCGATGACCGCCGCCGCCGCGCCCCAAGCTGCGCCTCAGGAGAGCGAGCTTGAGGGTGGCCCGCTGGCACCCCCGGCCGCGCCGGAGGCTCCGCTGGCACCGGCGGCACGTCGGCACTTCAGGGTGTTTTCGGGCGATCATGGCCGCCGCGTCATTCTTCTCGACGATCCGATGGATTCAGTCGCGATCGATCTTGAAGCCATCGAAGGCCTGACCACCGTCATCGAGCTTGATGCGGCCAGGATGGAAGAGTTCGCCGAGCGCCACGCGGCGGCCATCGCGGACAACCTGAACGGACAGTTCGCCTTTTCGGGCGGTGACGGCGCGCGCACCATCATCCTTGATGGCGAGACCATGAACTTCGACGAGGCGATCGCCGGCTTCACGGACCGGCTGAATGCCGCCCTTGCCGACGAGACGGCCGAAAGCGGCGAGATCGAGGCGATGGCCGAGGACTTAGAGGCCAGGATCGAAGCCTGGGCTGAGGAGGTCGAGGCCAGGATGGAAGCCGAGGCCCCGCACTTTGAAGCCCGCATGGAGGCCC
>CAYSED010000166.1:0-3826 GCA_964429935.1 uncultured Hyphomonadaceae bacterium | reverse complement strand
GGGTCGCGCTGGTAATGGATCGGAGCCGCCGGACAGGCAAGATGGTAGATCTCGTCAGCTTCGATATAGAGCGGAAAGGTCACGTCATGGCGGACAAGATCGAAGCGAGGATGGCCGAGCAGGTGGGCGACATTGGCGCGGGCGCCGGTATAGAAATTGTCGACGCAGATCACCTCGTGCCCGGCTTCGATCAGGCGGTCGCAAAGGTGCGAGCCGACAAAGCCGGCCCCGCCGGTCACGATGGTTCGCGTGGAGGTCTTGATCGTCAAAGCACGTGTCCTTTTCTGTAGTTGCTGCGGATATCAGAACTGGTCAGCAATCTTCGGGCCAAACCCTTTTGCGATGACGAAGATTTCCGGCGAACCGGTCCGGCTGGCCGGCGGCTTGATATGGCGGACGGTCCTGAACCGCGACTTGAGCACGGCCACCATGTCGCCCGTCGCGCCGCCCTGAAACACCTTGGAACAGAACGCCCCGCCGGGCGCGAGATGATGCAGTGCAAAACCGAGCGCCATTTCGGCGAGGGCAACGGTGCGCAAATGGTCGGTCTGGCGATGACCGGTCGTGTTCGCGGCCATGTCCGAGAGCACAAGATCGGGCAGGCCGGACAATCCCGACAGCATGGCCGCCACGGCCTGCGGGTCGTTGATGTCGCCTTCGATGATGTGCACGCCGGACAAGGGCTCGACCGGCAGGAGGTCGATCCCGGCAATCTCCCTGACGCGGGCTTCCTGCAGGACCTGCAGCCAGCCGCCCGGCGCGCAGCCGAGATCGACCACGCGCAGGCCCGGCTTCAGCAGTCCGGCCTTCTCGTCGATCTCCTTCAGCTTGAACGCCGCCCTGGCCCGGTAGCCGGCATCTTTTGCCTTGCGGACATAGGGATCGGACAATTGCCGCTCGATCCAGCGCTTCGAGCTTTCGGTCTCGGCATGGCGCGCAATTACCTTGCGCTTGCCGGTCGAGCGCCCGGACGTCGCGCCTTGCGGGCCGTCGGGCCGGGTCCAGCGGCGCTTCTCGTCGTCAGACACCGGCGCCTCCCGCATCGGGCCTGCGCCCGGGTCTCCTGCCGCGCTTGCGGGGCGAGCGGGTGCGCTTCGGCGGGCTCGACCGGACGCCGTGGATCATGGACAGGAGCAGGCCCTCCCGGAGGCCCCGGTCGGCGACACGCAGGCGTTGCGACGGCCAGAGCGACCATGCCGCTTCGAGTATGGCGCATCCGGACAGCATTAGTCCGGCCCGTTCGGGACCTATGGTCGGGATCTCGCGCCGCCCCTCTGGTCCGGCTTCGCGCAGCCGGGTTATCACGGCACGCGCCTCGTCCGGGCTCATCCATATCCCGTCGACAATGTCGCGCCGGTATTTCGGCAGGTTGCAGTGGACACCTGCCAGGCAGGTCACTGTCCCGGACGTGCCGATCAGGTGAGCCGATCCATTGGCCATGGCCGGGGCGAAGGCGAGCCCGTCCGCCCAGCCCGACATTGCAGTCCGTGCCGCTTCGACCATGGCGGCAAAGCCCGCCTCCTCGCCGAGATGGGCATAGCTCTCCGACAGCGTCACGACGCCGAGGGGAAAGGACGACCAGGCCTTGACCGGCACCCTGCCGATCAGCGCCTTCAGGCTCCGGTCAGGCACGCCGTCGAGGTCAATGAAGGAAATCTCCGTCGAGCCGCCACCGATATCCAGCACCATGAAAAGGTTCGATGCCGGGTCGAGCAGGTCATGGCATCCGATGGCGGCAAGCTCGGCTTCTTCCCTCGGGTCGATGATCTTGAAGGTCAGCCCGGTCTCCTCCCGCACGCGGCGGATGAAGGCCGCCCCGTTCGAGGCACGGCGGCAGGCTTCGGTGGCGATGCAGCGCACCTTGCCGACCCCGTGATGCGACAGCTTTCGCCGGATCGCCTTCAGCGCGCCGACGCCCCGCTCCATTGCCGCGTCGGAGAGCGCGCCGCTTGCCGCGAGCCCTTCGCCGAGGCGGGCGATCTGCGAATAGGAATCGACGACGGCAAATCCGTCTCCCTGCCGCCTTGCAATCAAAAGGCGGCAATTGTTGGTTCCGAGATCGACTGCCGCATATAGCGGCTGCCGTTTTGTGCTGCGCTGCGCGCGCGGGGTGCGGCGTCGCTGCGCAATTTCCCTAGGCATGGAAAAGCCCGATCTGCTATGCGTTGGGATTGTCCTAGCATGGAGGCGAGCAATGATCGACGCCCTGAATCCGCTCCGCCTGCTGAAGCGCCTCTGGTCCCGGCCGGTTGCCGAACCGGCGGCCCCGGCCGGGCCGCCCGCCCAACCCTCAAGTCCGAAGCGCGCCATCATCGAGGCGAAGTTCAAGATCGGCGATGTCGTGCGCCATCGCTTCTTCCCGTTTCGGGGCGTGATCTTCGATGTCGATCCGGTCTTCTCCAATAGCGAGGAATGGTACAATGCCATTCCGGAAGAAGTCCGCCCCCGGCGCGACCAGCCCTATTATCACCTCTTCGCCGAGAACGAGAAGACGCACTATGTCGCCTATGTCTCCGAGCAGAACCTCCTGCCGGACGACAATCCGGACCCGGTCAGCCATCCGGACATTCCGGACCTGTTCGAACTCGTGCCAAACGGCCGCTATGCGCTGAAACAGCACATTTCCAACTAGGCCGCAGGCGCATCCGGCTGGACCTCCGGCGCGGCAGCTTTGAAAGCGTCGAGACCCATGCAGGCCGAATCGACAGAAACGAGCGTCGGGAAAGCCGACAGGTCGATCGAGAAGCGCCGCGCATTCCAGACCTGCGGGACGAGGCATATCTCGGCAAGGCCAGGCCGGTCTCCGAACAGAAAGGGCGACGGGTGCCGCGCTGCTGCCACGGTTTCGAGCGCCGCAAAGCCGCGGATCACCCAGTCGGCATACCAGGCCGCAATCGCTGCATCGTCCGCCCCGTACTGCTCCTTGAGGACCTTCAGGACGGAGAGATTGTTGAGCGGGTGGATGTCGCAGGCAATCGTGTCGGCAAAGGCCCGCGCGGCCTGCCGCTCGAACGGGTCAACAAGCAAGAACGGAGGCTCCGGCCACATCTCGTCCAGCCATTCCAGCACCGCCATGGACTGCACCATGGCATGGCCATCCGCCTCGAGGACCGGCACGCGCATTTGCGGGTTGACGCGCCTGAAAGCGTCCCCGAGCTGTTCGCTGGCGACGGGCGCGATATTCACCGGCACCTGCTCAAAAGCCACGCCCTTGAGGTTCAGCGCGATGCGCAGGCGAAATGCAGCCGAAGACCGCCAATAGCCATGGAGCTTCATGTTTTCGGCACTTTCTTGAGGCAATCTCATCGAAACTTGACCATAGCGCCCTTGCGCAGCAGGCCAAGATGGATCACATCGCTAACCTGTTTCAAATGAAACTTTATGTGCCCGAAGGCGCGGCAAGGAGTTCGGTTCATGGCAGCCCCAGCCAAGATTGTCCCCGGCCCCCAAGGCGACTGCACGATCCCGCAGGACTGGCAGAACTACACCGCCGAGGAGCACGCCGTCTGGGATATTCTCTACAAGCGCCAGATCGAGATCCTGCCGGGGCGCGCAGCGGACGAATTCCTTGACGGCCTGAAGGCGCTCAATCTCGACCGGGGCGGCATCCCGAAATTCAACGAGATTTCCGAGGAGCTCCGCGCCCTTACCGGCTGGTCGGTCGTCGCCGTTCCGGGCCTTGTTCCCGACGAGGTCTTCTTCGATCATCTCGCCAATCGCCGCTTCCCGGCTGGCCAGTTCATCCGCAAGCGCGAACAGCTCGACTATCTCCAGGAACCGGACATTTTCCACGACGTGTTCGGCCATGTGCCGATGCTGACGGACC
>CAYSED010000165.1:0-3847 GCA_964429935.1 uncultured Hyphomonadaceae bacterium | reverse complement strand
TACGCATGACCTCGCCGCTCGGCAGGGTGACGTTGACGCGCTTGTTCGGGTTGAGGTCGACCCAGTTCCAGAGCGCGGCATAAATCTTCATGCAGATGAGCTGGAAGCCGTGCTCGTCGAGCTTGATCGACATGATCACGAACCAGGCGGCCGCGAACAGGAAGAACCACATCAGGATGGGCAGTTTCGCGCCCGAGAACCACATCAGAAGTTCGTGGGTGAGAAGCTGCGAGCCGCGGGTGAAATTGCCCGAATTGCGCTGCACGCGTCCGCGCGCGCTGTGATGGGTCAAGGGGATGGCCCGGCCGTCTGTGCGGATGTCGTTTTTACGCGCCATGATACTGCTCCAGGCGCTTGTCGGTTTCCGCGACGATGCGGTCGCGAAACTCGGGAAATTGCTCGCGGATGATGATGTCGAGGGCGAGTTGCTGGAACTCGCCGATGCGGGCGAGACGAAGCTGGCTGGCAGTCAGGACCGAGGCCCCGCCGAGATAGGCATCGATGGCGCTGCGGATGACGTCGGACGGCCGACAGTGACGCGCATCGGCGACCGCGACGAGACGGTCGAACCGGTCTCGCGCCATGCGCAGCGAGACGATCTTCGAACTGTGGGACAAGCCAGCCTCCTAGCAGAGAGGCTGGTGGAGCTTGAAAGCGCGATGCCGCTTATAGAGGAGAGCGCGACGCTCCGCAAGAATAGGCGCGGTCAGGAAGGCCGCCGTAAACAGTGATGACGGCTAAGATATTGAATTAGAGCGCATTATTACTTCGGCCGCGCGCGTCATACAGTGTAAACACGCACCCATCAGCCGTAACCCGTTGGATTGCCGGCTTATTTCCTGCAGCTTGCTGCGTAGGGTGTGCTAAAATCCTGAGAGTTCGCCCCGTTGCCCTGGGACGTTCGGGTCGTCGTCTATGAGGGGAAGGAACCGGCCTCCGGCGGGTACTGCTCCGCCCTTTGCGGCGGAACTTGCCTGGGTCAGGCTGGCAGGTGCGGCGCTTTGAGGCGCCAGTGCGGCATAAAGCGGCGCGGTCGTGCGAGCGGTGACACGTTGTCGGTCCCGACTGGCCCTTCGGACGTCCGCCTCAAATGCGCAGGCAGCGTTCTTTTGCTCCGACGCAAGAGGAACCTGCAGGCCCGCCTGCGTGAGGTCTTCGTCGCTTTGGCAGCGGGGGCGAAACGTCCCCCGCCCCAGGCGAGGATCGTCACCCGGATGGGCGGAGACGAGGCGTTCGCATCGGCTCCGAGAGCTTGGCCGGGGACAGGCCCCGCAGGGGTCGGCGGCGGCCTAGCGAATAGAGCCGTCATCGGGCTCGGCCCGATGCGCCCAGCAATCCCTTTCCTGTCTTCCGCCGGGCCTCTCCATCGCTTATAGGAGAGGCGCGTTCACAGCCCGATCAGCTTGAACGAAAGGCCTTCCTATGGCGAAATCCCTGGACGATGAACGCGCGGCCATTGCCGCCGACGAAGAGCGGCTGGCCGATCGCCGCAAGCGGCTCGCGGAACGCGAGCGCGACGCGGCGCTGGCGGCCCTCGACAAGGCGGGGCTGTTCAAGCTCCCGCTCGATAGGATCGAGGCCTTCGCCGCGCAGGTGAAGAAGCTCGGTTTCGAGGAAGTCACCAAACGCCTCGCCGCCTGAAACGACCCCGCCGCGCCGACCGGCGCGGCACGGACGCGGGGGGCTCGATGCCCCCCGCGTCCGTCTGTCCCTAGCAGCAAAAAAGGAGAGGCCTTGCGGCCCCTCCCCTCGGTTTCAATATTCGTCCGACAGACCGCCCGGCACGGTGTGCACCACCCGGTCGATGAGCGTCATCGGCAGCGCGTCATAGTCGCCTTCGTCGATGCTGATGTAGCGGCCCTCGCTCTCCTGGATGACATGCTGGTCGAAGAAGCTGTGGAGCGCGCGGCGCTGTGCGCAGGCGACGGCGGCGAAGAAGGCGGCGTTGTCGGCGGCGGCGCTGGTCATATGGGTGTGCATCGTCTTTCTCCTCTTGTCTTGAAGGACAGGGGAGTGGCCGTCGGCCGTCCGGGATCGGGTCAAGGACCGCCGGCATCGCCGGCGGCCGCGAAGCGGGCGACGGGGGTGCCGATTTTGTCCTGGTTGCCGTGGAGCGAAGCGGAGCGGCGGCCAGGGCAAAATTGGGGGGACCGTCGATCCTTGAGGCGGTCCCGGACGGCTGACATCATGGGAGGTCTGTGAGAGATATTTTCCTCTCGTGGGGGCGCCCCGGCCGAGGCGAGCGGCCCGCGGACCGAAGGGTCCGCTTGGGGGTCGCGAGCGAGCCGGGCGAACCGGCGCGGGGGTGGCCGCTCGAAGCGGGAGTTCGCAGCAACGGGCGGGGGTTCAGACCGGGTTCATGGGCATCGCGCCAAGAAAAAGGCGACCCCTGATGATGCAGGGATCGCCTCAAGTTTGGGTTGCTCGCAACAAAAGCCGCGAGTCCCTCGGGTCGCACCGGGTTTGTAGCATCAAAGGATGCACGAATAGTTGGCGAATTGCGTCGGCTTTGGCAGCTATTTGCCTAAAGCGGGATCGCGACTTGCCGCCGCCGCGTCGAAGCCCCGCTGCCAGGCTTGATCTCTCGCGCTGCCCCGCCGGTAGCCGCTCCCGCCATGGCCCATGACGAAGGCGCGCCAGCCGGCTTTTTCCGCTTCCCACAAGACATCGACCGGCGCGGGGCCGAGCAGCGTCAGAAGGTCGAGGCGCGGCGCGCGTTCGGGCTTCAAAGGACGTGCCCGGCGTCTCATCGTGTCCCGCCCTGGCCTGCCGGTTCCGTCGCGCTCATACCGGCGCCGTCGACCGCGCCCTGCCCGCCTATTTCGAGCAGAATGTCGCCGCTCATCGGCAGGCGGCGGGTCCGGATCTGCGCGCGCGTGAACTGCGCTTCGTCGAGGACCGCGATTACATGGGCGTCATAGTCGAAGAGCTTGGCGAGGGCGGCCAGGGCCAGCGTGTCGACGCGGGCGCTCAGCGCATAGTCCAGCGCGTGCTCGTCGCCCTCCTTCTGCCGCAGGAGGTCGAGACCCTGCCGGAGGGCTTCGGCTTCGAGATAGGTACGCAGGCGGGCATAGTGTCGCGCGGTGATGCGGGCCACGAGCGGGCGATATTGGATCGTGGACGCGGCGGCGGCATTGCGAAACGGGATCGACATGGGAGCTCTCCTTGTCTGTTGGCTCGCGCCTTTCCACCCCTCTTTTCTTTGGGCTTTGCGGGCCGGTCTCCAGAGCCCGCCGATAGAGGTTTCAGGGTCGCCTTCGGCGCGGCGCGACGGGGTTCGATGCCCCGGCGCGCCGCCCTGCCAGACGAAAAGAAGGGGGAGAGGCCCCGGCCTGAGCCGGAGCCTCTCCGATGGGCTCATGCCCGCTTGGCCGTCCGCTGGTGGGCGAGATTGACGACGTGGAGCGGAACCCCCGCCTGGCGCAGCTTCTGGGCGAGGTTCATCTGGATGCCGGAGCCTTCGCAGATGACCGCTTCGACGGGCTTGAGGTTCACCAGCCGGTCGTTGCGGACGAAGGCGGCGCGGTTGCCCTGGCTGCGGTCCAGGCGGAACTGGATGACCTTGACGCCGCGAGCGGCGGCCCAGGCGTGGGCGATGGCATCGCAGCCCTTGGCCTGCGCGGGCGTGGCGAGGATCATCTCGGGGATGCGCGTCTTGATGCGGTCGAGGCCCGTGTAGAGCAGGTCACGATCTTCCCAGACCTGGCCGCCCGAGAAGATCACCACCGGACCATCGGGCGCGAACTGTTCGCGGCGCGTCCGGGCCCGTCCTGCGAGATAATCGCGCGCGTCGATCATCGAGGCGCTGAGCGCGGAGGATACCCGGCTGCCTTTGACGGGCGAGAAG
>CAYSED010000164.1:0-3876 GCA_964429935.1 uncultured Hyphomonadaceae bacterium | reverse complement strand
GCACAACCGGGTTCGCATGATCGCCGCCTCCTTCCTGACCAAGCACTTGCTCCTGCCATGGCAGAAGGGCGAAGCCTGGTTCTGGGACACGCTCGTCGATGCCGACCCGGCGGCAAATGCAGCAAGCTGGCAGTGGACGGCCGGGTCCGGGGCCGATGCCGCGCCCTATTTCCGCGTGTTCAACCCGATCAGCCAGGGCGAAAAATTCGACGAGACCGGCGCCTATGTCCGCAAATACTGCCCGGAAATCGCAAACCTCCCGGACAAGTACCTCTTCGCCCCCTGGACCGCCGACAAGGCAACGCTCGCCAAGGCTGGGGTCGAGCTTGGCAGGACATATCCGAAACCAATCGTCGACCATGCCACAGGCCGCCAGCGCGCCCTCGATGCCTATGAACAGGTGAAAGCGGCGCGAACGGGCTGAAGGGGCCTTCCTTTATGGCCGACCTTTTCATGTCATCCCGGCCGCAGCGCAGCGGAGAGCCGGGACCCGGAAACGGGCCTGGACAAGTCCGGGTCCCGAACATTTCGCGCTGCGTTCCAGCTCCCGCTGGAACCGGGTGACAGTCACTCACACAATCAGTCGACGTCCCCCGCACCAAGCCAGGCTTCGCGAAAGCGCCGCTCGCTGCGTGACAGGCGCTCGCCGCCCGCCTCGATGCGCGTGATGCTCAAAGCCGGGTCTTCGCCGAGCGTGACGGTCGCGGTCTTCCCGGTGCCGCGCGAGACATAGACAATGTCCAGCGCATCGCCGGGCGCGTGCCGGTCGAGCGCGGCGCTGACATCGTCCAGACTGTCGATCCCGAAACGCCCGATGCGGACGATCTCGTCGCCGCGCTCAAGCCCCGCCTCATAGAGCGGGCTGCCGCGCAGCGTATTGGCGGCAATCGTGACGACCGGGCCATCCGCCTCGAAACTGCCGCCGAGCCAGGCTCCGCCCGGATTGGCAAGCTGAAGCTCGAGCCCGGCTTGCGCAAGGAGCGGGCCATAATCCGGCAAGGCCCCGGTCTCGACATGGGCAGCAAAGAAGCCGGTCGCGAAATCCGCGTCGCCCGTGACCTCGGCAAGCGCCAGCACGAGGTCTTCATGCGTATACGGAATTTCCGTGCGCCCGTGTTTGTCCCAGAGATGGCGCATATAATCGTCCAGCGAAAGCCCGTCGAAATTGCCGCGCAAGGAGAGGTCGAGCGCGAGGCCGATCATCGCGCCATAGGGATAGTAGGACACGAACGTATTGGCATCATTCACCGGGTCGATGGCCGTGGCGGCGTCCACAAAAGGTGCCCGCAGGCTCATCTCCATGGGCGAGCGCAGGTCGCGCCCCGGCCCGTTCAGGACAAAGCTCAGCGTCCGGCTGAGGCTTGCCAGATAGGCGTCGATCTCGTCCTCTCCGGCGCGCAGGATGGTCAGCGGCCCGTAATAGCTCGTGAAGCCTTCGGCGAACCAGAGCGTGGTCGTCGGGTTGGCCCTGGTGAAGTCGAACGGCTCAAGCTCGGCCGGACGAAGGCGCTCGACATTCCAGGCATGGATGAACTCGTGCGACAGCGTGCCGAGCTGGCCGAACTCGGCCTCATGCAGCCCCGCCGTATTGGTCAGGATGGTCGAGTTGCGGTGCTCCATGCCGTCGCCGCTGACATGCGGCAGGTAGCAGGCGATGAATGTGTAGGTGCCATGGTCGAAACGCGGCGCCTTGCCGAACAGCGCGAGCTGTTCGTCGACGACTGCCTTGGCCATGTCCGTGAAGGCGTCCATGTCTTCAGCCGTGCCATCATGATGGACGGCGAGCCGGATCGTCTGCGCCGCCTCGCCTTCGCCGATCATCCATTCGCGCAGGTCGAAGGCGGACAGTTCGGTCGGGCTGTCCATAAAATATTGCAGGTCCGGCGCGGTGAAGCGCATCGGCGCGGCGGCAGGGACAAGCTGGGTTGCGGCCTGCCAGTCCGGCGAGGCGGGGGCGAACGACACTTCGACCGGACGGTCTTCGAGTCCCTCGGCCCAGAGAAACGTCGCCGGCATGTTCAGGTGGGCATGGGTCAGGTCGATCTGGGAATAAGTGCCGTCCGCCCTGTCGGCATAGAGCGTATAAGAGACGCGCGCCTCGCCGCCATGGCCGTGCACGGTCCAGGCATAGGGCGTGTCCTGCGTCACAGGGAGCGGCGCACCCGCCGCATCCACCGCGCGCAGGGCGTAGACGTTCTTGGCAAACTCGTGGATCGCATAGCGCCCCGGCGACGACCGCGACATGCGCACAGTGAGCGGTTCATCGCCAAGCTCGCGAAACGTGACGGCAATCTCCGCCTCATGGTGCACGGCGTTCGGAAACGAGACCTCGTAGGAAACCGGCGCGCCCTGCGCCCACGCGCTACCGGCCAGCAACAGCCCGGCACTCCCAAGTCCGATCGCCCGCATTGCCCGTCTCCTCGCCAAACCTGCCGGGCATATAAGCGGTTAACCGCCACCGCCGCTAGGGCGGAGGCCCGGCCGGCGGAGCAGGCAACCCCCCCTGCTCCCGTCAGTCCGCTGTGAGGCGGTAGCAGGTTTCGGTCGCGTCACGCGTCAGGCAGACCTCTCGCGTCTCGCCGGGATGCACGGCGAGGCGCTCGTCGAGATCCAGCCAGGTCAGACCAGCGACAGGCTGGCTGCCAATCATGGTAAGTTCATCGCCTTCCCGAAGCCCGGCGGCGGCCGCAGGCGTGCCCGGCGTCACGTTCCGGACGACAAACGTGCCGGCATAGGGAAACACGGCCATGCCGAGCCGCCCGATCCGGAAAGGCTCGCCGGCCGGCGCGACCGGCGCGAGGACCATTTGCGACGACCGGTAGTCGATCGTATGGCGAAACCGGCCGAGCGCGCCTGCCCCGATGCGGCCGTTTCGGCCAAGATAGCGGTCGCCCTGTTCGGCAAAGGTGCCCATGACGCCGGCAAGCTCATGGCCTCCGAGCCAGAGCGTGTCCACGGGATGGGCGTATTCGGCCTGGATGCCCTGCAGGCCTTGCGACTCGACCTCGCGGGCACCGGTGGGCGTCGCAAGGCCCGGATGGGACGCGCTGCGCAACTGGAGCGCGCTCGTCATCCCCGTGTCGAGATGCAGCTCGGCATCGACTATGCCCGACGCGGACGACACCCGCACGGGCAGTGTGACGAAGGGGCTCGAACCCCTGAGGTCGAGAGCAAGCGATATGCCTTCGGGGAGCGGTCCGCCCGGCTCCGAGAGGGACAGGGTCCGCGCCACCGGGTCCACGGTCACGGCGAAGCGGCTGTAGAGATCGTAGCCGATGACGCCGTCGAGGGCGAGCCAGCCGGCATCGCCGAGCGGCGGCAGCGTATCGGGCGGCAATCCGACCATGCCGAGACCGGAGAACCGGACGCCTGCGATGGTCAGATCGACATCTTCGAGGATGCGACCCTGCACCTTCGAGCCTTCGCCCGCCCCGCCGACCGCGAATGATGCGTCCCCGGCGAGGCCGAGCGCCAGCACCTTGTTGCTCAGAAAGATGCCGGTCGGCGTGGCGCCGGTATCGACCAGGAACCGGAAGCCGGGCGTGTCGCCGATGGCCACTTCGACAACGGCCCAGTCCGGATAGGGCACGAGCGGAACCGGCTCGCCAAACGTGCCGAGCCGCGTCACGACAGCCTTCGGATTGCCGACCGGATAGGCCCCGCAGGCCGCAAGGGCGATGATCCCGAAAAAGGCGCAAAGGCTCGAAAGCCGGAAAATTCTAGTCATGACCGGTAAGGTTCCCCTCAGGTTGAGGCCATATTGTCAGGCCAGGAAAATCATGTAAATTAATCATAACTAGTAGTTAAACAGCAAAAAATGATCGTATGACAATCATTTTACCAGCGCAACTGAAAATTCGCACAGTCCATCGCATC
>CAYSED010000163.1:281-4012 GCA_964429935.1 uncultured Hyphomonadaceae bacterium | reverse complement strand
GCCAGTTCACCTATCACGGGCCAGGCCAGCGGGTGGCCTATGTGATGCTCGACCTTACCCGCCGCGAAAAGGACGTTCGCGCCTTCGTCGCGGCGCTGGAGCAGTGGATCATCGCCACCCTGGCGCATTTCGCGATCCGCGGCGAGCGGCGGGACGACCGGGTCGGGGTGTGGGTGCGCCGGCCCGACAAGGCCGCCGGCGCGGAAGACAAGATCGCGGCCATCGGGGTGCGGGTGCGCCGCTGGGTGACCTTCCAAGTCGTCAGCCTGAATGTCGAGCCGGACCTCTCCCATTTTGCCGGCATCACGCCGTGCGGGATTGCCGAGGATGGCCTCGGCGTGACGAGCCTTGTCGATCTTGGCCGCCCTGTCTCGATGACGGACGTCGATATCGCGCTGAGAGCGGCGTTTGGCGAGGTGTTCGGGACGGAGACGGTAAGCGGCGCGGTGCCGCTCATGGCGAGCCGGTTGAACCATCCTTCGACAGGCTCAGGATGAGTCACGATCTTGGAAGAACTTGTGGTCGGTCCCCATCTGGGGGGACTCATGGTGAGCCTGTCGAACCATGAGCGGCACCGCACCCCGCTGAACCTACTCCGCTTCCTCCCGGCTCGGCCGACGGGCGAGCCAGAGGAGCGACCAGAGCATCACGAAGAACGAGCCGATGGCCCAGGTTGCGCCTGCCACCGGCACGACGCGGCTCATGACGAACTGCTGCTGGCTTGGCGGGCCGGCATCCGGGCCGCCGGGGCCGCCGCCGCCGCGTCCGCCGCGCCGCCCGCCGCGCTGGCTGCCGCCGGCCGAGCGGATGGCCCGGCGCGAGTTTCCGGCATTGCCGCCGGCGCGCTGGCCTTCCGTGCCGGCCTCCCTGGCCGCCTCGATCCGTTCGATCATGGCGGTGTGTTCCTTCACGGTGAGCGGGACGAGGGCGGCGATGGCCCCGAACGCGAGGATCGCGGGTGCCAGCACGAGCATGGCCCAGAAGCCGGACTTGCCGGCATCGGCAAGGCGGCGATTGTGCAGGATGAAGGAGGTTAACTCGGTGATGACGACTGTGATGCCGAGAGCTGCACCGAGCAAGGCATAAAGCCCACCGGGCTTGCCGCCGGCAAGCTGCAGGATGAGCGGCACGAAGAACAGGAGGGCGAGCAGGATCGCCCGCGACATGAACAGGAGCGTCCAGGCCCGCGTGAAGTGAAGCTTCGGCGTGCGCCCGAACGGGTTCAGCAGCGTGCTGAACCAGTTCATGTTGGCGGGCAGCTCTGCCGGATTGTCGATCCACGGACGATGCGGATCGAGCGTGCCGGATGTGTCTGTCGCGGTTCCGTCTGCCATGGCGCTACGAGAACGTGTCGCCGGCCGAGGCCGAGCCGTCGGTCGCCTGGCCGTACTGGTTCGGGCCGGGTTCGGACTTCAGGCGGGCGGCCGGGAAGCCGATCAGGAAGTTGATGGCGATCGTCAGGGCGATCGACGGGATCATGAGGGTGCGCGACTGCTCGCGGGCAAGTTCCATGACGGCCCCGAGGTCGCCAGTGGCGGCGATGGCTTCCATCTCGGCGGCAAGTTCCGCCTGTCCCGGAATGACCTGCTGCAGGACCGCTCCGCCGCCTATGCCGAGCACGAGCCAGGCGACGAGGAAAGCGACGAACCACCAGGCCGACTGGTTGGCGTCGTGCAGCCGCTTTCCGAAGACGCAGAGATAGGGATAGATGAAGATGATCGAGACGAAGCCGAGGATCAGCGTCAGCCCGAGCGGGCCGTAGACCGACACGAGGTTCAGGATGATCTGGAGCCCGACGAGGACGATGAGGCCCCGCCAGAACTGGTTCGGGCCGATGCGCCCGTTCGGGTTGAAGAGAATGCCGCCCAAGCCCATCGGAGCCTCCTGTCTGGTTGCCTGCTGCCGAAATAGAACGTTTTTCGATAAATGGCCAGTCTTAAGCCCGCATGAGGGGCTGCCAGGTGACGACGCCCGAAACCGGGTCGAGCGAGCGCAGAGGGCCCGGCGAGAAACCCGCACGGCGCAGCGCATCGCTTGCGAGGAAGCCCTGCGTGTCGAGGCTGGAAAAAACCTTCCGCCCGCCCGGCAGGAAGACCCCGGACATGCGGCTGAGATGGAAATGGGTATAGCGGTGCGGGCCGTGGAGAAAGGCGTCGAACACGCCCTGCCCGCCGGTGACGCCGAGCCGGGCCGCCGGGACGCCGAACAAGGCAAGCGCATCATCAAGCGGGGCTGCAGCGGGATTCCAATATACGCTCCCGTCCGGCTGCCGCGCCGCACCGGAGACCCCTGATGTCATGACAAGCCGTCGCCGCGCCTTCGGATTGGGGGTCATGTCGTGGCTCCTGCGGCCGAGCACGACGATATCGCAAGCATCGAGACCGGCCTGAAAGAACGCCCATTCGGCTTCCGTCTTCAGGCTGTCCGGCATAATGCCTGACGCGTCGGCAATGCAGTCGTCCTCAGAGACGACCGCGTAGCCATGCACTTCCATCAGGCCAATCCCATCAGGCCAGTCCCATCACGCAAGCTCGATCATGATCTCGTCGGCGGCGACCGCGCTTCCGGCGGCGACATGCACGGCCTTGACCGTGCCATCGGTCTCGGCGCGGATGATGTTCTGCATCTTCATCGCCTCGACGACGCAGACGCCCTCGCCGGCCTTGACCTCCTGCCCGACGGCAACATCGACCGTGACGACGAGGCCCGGCATGGGCGACATGACGAGTTTGGACGTGTCGGCCTGTTCTTTCTCCGGCAGCTTGGCATAGAGCGCGGCAAGGCGCGGCGGACAGACCGTGACCGGCAGGCGCGCGCCGCGATGGCGGACAGTCGCGCCGGTCTTGCTGCGTCCGAAGCTGACGGCGAAGTCGACCCCGTCAAGCGTGCCCACGAACAGGTTCGTTCCGGGCGTCCATCCGGTGACGAGGGCATGGGCGGACTTGCCCTTGCGGGTGATGGTCGCGCCGCTTTCGTCGAAATCCACCGACACTTCATATGGCTCGCCGCCAAGGATCACGACCCAGTCGCGCGGAGCGTCGGCTGGCGGCAGGAGGCGGCCCGAGACGGCAGCGGCCCGGCGCGCCTGAAGCGCTTCGGCATAGACAGACGCGGCGACGAGATATTTCCTTTGCCCGGAGGTCGGTTCGGTGCCGTCGAAGCCGTCGGGAAATTCGTCCTTGATATAGGCGGTCGTGATGTCGCCGGAGCGGAAGCGCTTCTCGTCCATGACGGCCGCGACGAAGGGGATATTGTCCTGGATGCCCTCGATATGGAACCGGTCGAGCGCGGCCGCCTGGGTGTCGAGCGCGGCGTCGCGGGTCGGCCCGTGGGTGACGAGCTTGGCGATCATCGGATCGTAGAACATGGAAATCTCGTCGCCCTCGCGCACGCCGGAATCCATGCGTACCGTGCCCTCTCCGAGCGGGCCTTCGGGCGGCGCATGGAAGCGGCGCAGGCGGCCGATCGAGGGCAGGAAGTTGCGGTAGGGGTCTTCGGCATAGACGCGGGATTCCACCGCCCAGCCCCTGATCTTCAGGTCCTTCTGCTGGAGCGCCAGTTCCTCGCCGGCCGCGACGCGGAGCATCTGCTCGACAAGGTCGACGCCGGTAATCATCTCGGTCACCGGATGCTCGACCTGGAGGCGGGTGTTCATCTCGAGGAAATAGAAGCCCTTGTCCTTGCCTGAGACGACGAACTCGACCGTTCCGGCACTGTCATAATTGACCGCC
>CAYSED010000163.1:0-271 GCA_964429935.1 uncultured Hyphomonadaceae bacterium | reverse complement strand
GTCGCTGCGTCCAGCAGCGGGCTCGGCGCTTCCTCGATGACTTTCTGGTTGCGCCGCTGGATCGAGCAGTCGCGCTCGAACAGGTAGAGGCAATTGCCATGCTTGTCGCCGAGCACCTGGATCTCGATATGGCGCGGGTTCTCGATGAATTTCTCGATGAAGATGCGGTCATCGCCAAAGGCGTTCCTGGCTTCGGCCTTCACCGCCGGGAAGCCGTCCTTCACCTCGGCATCGGACCAGGCGACGCGGATGCCCTTGCCGCCGCCGCCCG
>CAYSED010000162.1:1069-4211 GCA_964429935.1 uncultured Hyphomonadaceae bacterium | reverse complement strand
GTATAGGTGGCGGGGTTCGAGCGCGGCGTGCGGCCGATCGGGCTCTGGTCGATGTCGATGACCTTATCGAGATGCTGGAGGCCCTCAAGGCTTTCATAGGGCGCTGGTGGATCGCTCGCGCCGTTCAGCTTGCGGGCGAGGGCCTTGTAGAGCGTCTCGATGATGAGCGTGGACTTGCCGCCGCCGGAGACGCCGGTGACACAGGTCATGATGCCGAGCGGGATCATGGCATCGACATCCTGGAGATTGTTGCCGCGCGCGCCTTTCAGGGTCAGCGATTTGGACTTTTTCCAGACGCGGCGCTTGTCGGGGATGGCGATCTCTTCGACGCCATTGAGATAGTGTCCGGTCAGGCTGGCCGGGTTGGCGATGACGGCGTCGGGTGTCCCCTCGGCGACGACTTCCCCGCCATGGATGCCGGCAGCCGGGCCCATGTCGATGACATGGTCGGCGGTCAGGATCGCGTCCTCGTCATGCTCGACGACAATGACCGAATTGCCGAGATCGCGCAGGCGCTTCAGCGTTTCGAGCAGGCGTTCATTGTCGCGCTGGTGGAGGCCGATTGACGGTTCGTCGAGCACGTAGAGCACGCCTGTGAGGCCGGAGCCGATCTGGCTCGCGAGACGGATGCGCTGGCTCTCGCCGCCTGACAGCGTGCCGGAGGCACGGCTGAGCGAGAGATATTCAAGGCCAACATCATTGAGGAATCTCAGCCGGTCATTGATCTCCTTGAGGATGCGTCCGGCGATCTCGTTCTTCTGGGCCGAGAGGTGCTTGTGAACTTGCGCGAACCATGCGCCCGCCTCGCGGATCGAGAACTCCGCGCTGTCGGAAATGTCGAGCCCGCCAATCTTGACGGCGAGCGCTTCGGGCTTCAGGCGCTTGCCGCCGCAGGCCGGGCAGGGTTGCGAAGACTGGTACTTGCCGATCTCCTCGCGCATCCACGCGCTGTCCGTTTCGCGGAAGCGGCGTTCGAGGTTCGGGATGACGCCCTCGAAAGTCTTGGTGACCTCATAGCGGCGCATGCCGTCATCATAGACGAAATCCACTTCCTCCTCGCCGGTGCCGAACAGGACGATGTGCTGCACGTCCTGGGCAAGCTGGTTCCATTTCTTCTTCAGGTCGAAGCGGTAGTGCGCCGACAGGGCCTGCAGCGTTTGCGTCTGATAGGGCGAGGCCGACTTTGCCCAGGCGGCGATGGCCCCGTCGAGCAGCGTCAGGTCCTTGTCGGGGACGACCAGTTCGGGGTCGATCTTGAGCTGGCTGCCTAGGCCGTCGCAGGCCGGGCAGGCACCGAACGGATTGTTGAACGAGAACAGGCGCGGCTCGATTTCGGGAATGGTGAAGCCGGAGACCGGACAGGCGAAATTGGCGCTGTAGGTGATGCGCTCCGGTGCTCGGCCATCTTCGGGCGCGTCGGCATATTCGGCAATCGCGATGCCGGCCGCGAGGCCGAGCGCGGTCTCGAAACTTTCGGCGAGGCGCTGCTCCATGCCCTCGCGCACGACGACGCGGTCGATGACAACGTCGATGTCGTGCTTCAGCTTCTTGTCGAGCACGGGCGGGTCTTCGAGCTCGTGGAATGAGCCGTCCACTTTCACGCGCTGGAAGCCGTTCTTGAGCAGCTCGGCAAACTCCTTGCGGTATTCGCCCTTGCGGCCCCGCACGATGGGCGCAAGCAGGAAAAGCCGCGTGCCTTCAGGCAGGGCCATGGTCTGGTCGACCATTTGCGAGACGGTCATGCTCTCGATGGGCAGTCCGGTCGCCGGGGAAAACGGCGTGCCGGCGCGGGCGTAGAGGAGGCGCAGGTAGTCGTATACCTCGGTGACGGTCCCCACGGTCGAGCGAGGGTTGTTCGAGACCCCTTTCTGGTCGATGGAGATGGCGGGGGAGAGCCCCTCGATGTAGTCCACGTCGGGCTTCTCCATACGGCCCAGGAACTGGCGGGCGTATGCGGAGAGCGACTCGACGTAGCGGCGCTGGCCCTCGGCATAGATCGTGTCGAAGGCGAGCGAGGACTTGCCGGACCCGGACAGGCCGGTCATCACGACGAGCTTGCCGCGCGGGATGTCGACGTCGATATTCTTGAGATTGTGTTCCCTGGCGCCGCGCACGCGGATCATCGGAAGTTCGGTCATGGTCGGGTCGGCGGCCTTCTGCCCGGAGGATGTGTTGCGGTTGAACGTCAAACTGTGTTCCGAGTCCAGCTTGACGACAAGAACATTATGTGAACATTTGCCAAAGGGCCGCAAATATGGCGGGCCAGAGGCAAACTCTGTGGAGAACCTCGCAGCGCCCTGCCGACAGGCAAGTCTTTCAGGGTTAACGGTGGCGGGGCAAGACGGAACATGAAGGATCGGAGCGGAAACTCATGGCAGGATCAGTGAACAAGGTCATTCTGGTGGGCAATGTCGGCCAGGACCCGGAAGTGCGCCAGTTCCAGAATGGCGGTCAGGTGGCGACATTCTCGCTCGCGACCTCGGAGAACTGGAAGGACAAGAACACCGGCGAGCGTCGCGAAAAGACCGAATGGCACCGCATCGCAATCTTCAATGAGGGCCTGATCCGCGTCGTCCAGAGCTATGTCAAGAAGGGCTCCAAGCTCTATGTCGAAGGCCAGCTCGAAACCCGCAAATGGCAGGACCAGGCTGGCGTCGAGAAGTACACGACCGAAGTGGTCCTGCGCGGCTATGGCGGCGTCCTGACCATGCTCGACAGCCGCAATGAAGGCAGCGCAGGCGGCGGCCGCGACCGGATGGAATATTCCGGCGGCGGCGCGCGCCAGATGGACGGCCCGCCCCAGGATTTCAGCCAGGACCTCGACGACGAAATCCCGTTTTGACAATGGTCACGGGCCTTGCGTGACAGGGCTTGTCTGAAGACAGGCTCGGTGTCCGGCTTGGGTCAGGGACTGTACACTTCCACGACTGCGCTTGTCGCATTGCCGCCCGCTTCGAGTGCGCCGCCTATGACGTGTATCCGGTCATCGAGGGCCACGGCACCGAGGCCATGGCGCGGGCTCGGCATGTCGGGCAGCGCGTCCCAGCCATCGGTCGCCGGATCATAGGCCCAGGCTTGCGGGTAGACCCCGCCGCCATTGCCGAAAAACTCGCCGCCGAAAGCGTACAGCTTGCCGCCGAGG
>CAYSED010000162.1:0-1059 GCA_964429935.1 uncultured Hyphomonadaceae bacterium | reverse complement strand
GCCCTGCGCCTGAGGCATAGGAGCGGCCGTGCGCCAGCGATCCTCGCGGGAATCATAGACCTCATGCGCCGCGACATTGCCGCCGGACACGGTGCGTCCGCCGACAATGTGCAGGTTTCCGTCAATCACATCGCCCGTCGCGCTGTTGCGCTTCGACAGGCAGGGCGCGGCCTCTTGCCATGAGCCGTAAGGGTCCGTGAGGACGAAATGATGGTCCGTGTCGGCATGGTCGGTCCACGTGGCATTGGCTTCGCCGGAGGGCATGCGTCCGCCTGCGAGATGCAGCGCGCCGTCGCCTGTCACGCCGAGGACAGCCTCGCCGCACGGGACCGGCAAGGCCGGAGCGGGCTGCCAGGCAACATCCTGCGGCGTGAGCGGGCGGGCAACCTGTCTCTGCTCGGCGAGGCGCCAGCCGGTCGGTTGCATCACCCAGCCTGCCCCTGCCGATGGGCTCTCGAACCCGGCAAAGGCGAACAGCTCGCCGCCAAAGCTGACAAGCTGCGGATGGTGGCGCGGGGCGGGCAATTCCGGCAAAGCGAGCCAGGCCGTGTCCCCCGGCGTCCAGCGCCAATGGGCGCTTGTCGGGCCGGTGATCCGGCCGGCACGCGCGATGAAGCCGCCGGCAAGGTGGATCGCACCCGCATGGGCGCAGGGATAGATTTCCTGGACCGCTTCCGGCAAGGCGATGCCGGTTGTCCATGCGTTGCGGGAAAACTCATTTACGGGGCCGGAAAATGCCCTGTTATCAAGGCATGAGGTGAGCAGGCCCGCGCCCGTGAGGGCAAGGGCGCTGCGGCGGGTGAGATCTGGTTTCATGCGCGTGACCATACGCTGTTCAGGCGAGTGAAAAAACCTGCAAAACAAAGCGCTTGGCGCTTTGTGGCAGGGACGCGGAGGTGCTAGACCAGACAAAGCAAAACGACTGGCGATTCTGCTTATCGCTGCAGCCCGTGCGAGACCCCCCTTGACCGACGAGAACACAACCGAGGACGACGACACCCTGCCCGGTCCGCCAGGGCCCGCGGGCATCGACCCGGTCAGCATCGAGGACGAGCTTAA
>CAYSED010000161.1:0-4306 GCA_964429935.1 uncultured Hyphomonadaceae bacterium | reverse complement strand
GCTCGCTCCGGCCCATGCCGCCTTGACCATGGCCCGGTCAAGGCGACGGCGCGCCCGGAAAATGCCGGGCGTGTCGATCAGCACAAGTTGGGCGTCCCCATGCAGGGCAACGCCGCGCAGGGGGAACCGGGTCGTCTGGACCTTGTGGGTGACGATCGAGACCTTGCCGCCGACCATGGCATTGGTCAGCGTCGACTTGCCAGCATTCGGCGCGCCGATGATGGCAACGATTCCGGCACGCCGGATGGTATGTTCGGCCATGGTCATGATCTGTTGCGCTCCACATCGGCAAGGAGCACCGCCGCGGCGGCCCGTTCGGCATCCTGTTTGGAGTTTCCCGTTCCGCAGGCCGCGAGGGCCTCGCCGACCGAGACTTCAACGGTGAAGTCCGGGGCGTGGTCAGGGCCTTCGCGCCCCATCAGGCTGTAGACCGGCAAGGGTAGCTGGCGGGCCTGTGCCCATTCCTGGAGAAGGCTTTTCGCGTCGCGCACCTCCCTCGCCGATGCGCCGAATTGCGGGGCCCAGGCGCTTTCGATGAACCGTCGGGCAACCTTCAGGCCGCCGTCGAGATAAAGCGCGCCGATGACGGCCTCGCACATGTCGCCGAGAATGTTCTCCTTGGCAGCTCCGCCATTGCGCCGCTCGCTCTCCCCGAGGATCAGGAACGCCCCGAGCCCCTTGTGAAGCGCAGCCTCGGCGCAGGCCCGCTTGTTGACTAGGTGGTTGAGGCGCGGAGCGAGCGCCCCTTCCCGGTCGCCAGGGCGCCGTTCGTACAGCCGTTCAGCGATCACGAGGCCAAGCACGCGGTCACCGAGAAATTCGAGCCGCTGGTTCGATTGTTCGGAGCCTTGCAGGCTTGCAAGGGCGCTCGGGTGCGTCATGGCGAGATCTATGAGGTCCCGGTTCTTGAACACGTGACCGACCCGGACCTGGACTTCGGCCAGGGCCTCCGCTGCGAGGCGCGCCTGCCGGGACAGCGCGGCCTTCCTCAGGCGGGCCCGCTTAGGGCGTGGCGCGGTCACGGCGCGCGCCCCGGCAGCGCTTCGATAATCACGACGGCCTGCGCCCACGGATAATCGTCGGTGATGCTGAGATGGATGCGGGCGGCATGCCCGGCCGGCATCATCTCGGCGAGCCGCGCGGCTGCCCCGCCTGTCAGCGCCATGGTCGGCGCGCCGGACGGCAGGTTGACGACGCCCATGTGGGTCCAGTGAACGCCCCGGCGGGGTACGCCGGTGCCGAGCGCCTTGGCACAGGCCTCTTTTGCGGCAAAGCGCTTGGCATAGGTCTCGGCCTTCAGTCGGCGTTTCTCTGCCTTGGCGATCTCGACGGGAGTGAAGACACGGTTCACGAAACGGTCGCCCCAACGCTCGAGGGCCTTCTCGATCCGCTCGATATTGCAGAGGTCGCTGCCCATGCCGACGATCATGCCCGCGCCTCGTCCATCAGCGCGCGCATCTTCCGCACGGCGGCGTCGAGGCCGACGAACACCGCTTCGCCGATCAGGAAGTGGCCGATGTTCAGTTCCGTGAGTTCCGGGATCGCCGCGACCGGCTTGACCGTGCCATAGGTCAGGCCGTGGCCCGCCTGCGGCTCTATACCCAGGCGCACCGCCTCGGCTGCGCAGGTCCGGATGCGGTCGAGCTCGGCTTCGGCCAGGTCCGTTGCGCCGGCCTGCGCGAACTCGACATAGCGCCCGGTATGGAACTCGGTAATGTCGGCGCCCATCTGGCGAGCCGACAGGAGCTGGACCGGATCGGGGTCGATGAACAGGGACACCCTGGTGCCATTGTCCCTCAGGGCCCGCACGAACGGGGCGAGATGGTTGTGCTGCCGGGCAGCATCGAGCCCGCCTTCGGTCGTCAGTTCAGCCCGCTTCTCGGGAACGAACATGGCGGTCTCGGGACGAAACCCGAGCGCGACCTTCAGCATGCCGTCGGTCGCGGCCATTTCGAGATTGATCGGCAGGAGCGTTGCGGCGCGGACTAGTGCAAGGTCGCCGTCCCGAATGTGCCTGCGGTCCTCGCGCAGGTGGATCGTGATGCCGTCGGCCCCCGCATCGGCGGCGATGGCGGCGGCTCGTTGCGGGTCAGGGTGTGCCCCGCCCCGCGCGTTGCGGATGGTCGCGACATGATCGATATTGACGCCAAGGCGGATCCGTCCGGCCATCAGGCTAGCCCGCGCGAGCCCGGCTTGACCGGTTCGATGGCTTTGAGGGCGTCCGGCAGGTCGTCAGGCGCGTAATCCGGAAAATCGACGCTCGCCAGCGCAACGAGTTCGCAACCAACCGCGGCGCGCCCGGCAGACCGGTCGATGATGCAGGCGCCGCCGACAATCTCTGCGTCCAGCGCCTTCAGGGCCTCCACGGTTTCCCGGAAGGACAGCCCGGTCGTGACGATGTCCTCGGCGATCAGGACGCGCTCCCCGTGGGCGATGGAAAATCCACGCCGGAACTGGAGCCGACCGTCCGTCCGCTCGGCAAAGATGGCCCTGGCCCCGAGCTGACGGGCCAGCTCGTAGCCCGGAATGATGCCGCCGACAGCCGGACCGGCGACGATGTCGATCCGGCCAAACCGTTCGGAGAGCTTTCCCGCAAGTGCCTTGCAGAGCCGTTCGGAGCTCGCCGGCTGAGAGAAGACCAGCGCCTTCTGCAGGAAGACCGGGCTTCGCCGCCCGGACGATAGGATGAAGTGCCCTTCGAGCAGGGCACCGGCATCCCGGAAAACGCCAAGCACCTCCTCGGCCGTCATGCCCGTAGCTCCACCAGGCGCTCGGCCCGGTCCACCACCGCGATGGACCTCAGCGCCGACACGATCTGGGTCAGGCGCTTCACGTCTTCCACCTCGATGTCGAAGAAGAGGTCGATGAAGTCGCCATGGCGGTCGCCTGTCTCGACCCTGATGATGTTCGCATTAGCCTCGGCGACCGCCCGGCAGAGTGTCGCCAGAACGCCCTTGCGATTGGCCGCCGTCACATGCACGCGGCCGACTCCGACTGCATCGGTCTTGGCAAGCTCGGTCCAGTTGAGATCGACCCATTCATGCTCGCCGGCCTCGAGGCCCGCAAGCTCGGCGCAATAGCTCGTATGGACCACTAGGCCGACATCCGGACTGTGAACGCCGATGATCCGGTCGCCCGGCAAGGGGCAGCAGCAGCGGCCCATGTGCAGCGTGACGCCGGGCGTGAGATTGTCCCCGGCAATCAGCAGCGGCGCGCTCATGTCGGTCAGGCTGAGCCGCTTCTCGGATGGATCGCGCTCGGCACCATAGCCCGGAAAGGCAAGCTCCATCAGGTCCGAGGTCTTGTAGCGGCCGCGCCCGATCGCCTGGTACATGGCATCGAGCGACACGAAGGCCGCCTTGGCTGCGAGCTCGGGCATGTTGATCCCGACCGGGTCGATGCCGTCACGGCGCAGGACATGGTCCACGAGCCGGCGGCCCAGGGTCTCGAACTCGGCGATCTCATTGGCACGGATGAGGCGGCGAATGGCCGCTTTGGCACGGGGCGTGACGGTCAGCGACTCCCAGCCGGGCACCGGCGCCGCCTTCTGGCTGCGGATGATCTCGACGACATCGCCGTTAGACAGCGGCCGCCGGAGCGAGCGTTCCTCGCCATTGATCCTGACGCCGATGCAGGTCTCCCCGATCGCCGTATGCAGGGCATAGGCAAAGTCGAGCGGCATCGCGCCCTGCGCGAGCGCTATCAGGCGGCCCTTCGGCGTGAAGGCGAAGACATGGTCGCGGTACATCTCAAGCTTGGCATGCTCGAGAAACTCTTCCGGATCCGCGCTGTCATTGAGAAGCTGGACGAAGGATTCGAGCGACTGATCCGGGCGAAGGCCGACACGCGCAGCCGACTCGCTGTCGAAGCCGTAGCGGTTGTTCTTGTAGCCCCAGTGCGCCGCGACGCCCCGCTCCGCCGTCTCGTGCATCTCGCGGGTCCGTATCTGCAGCTCGACCATGCGCTTTCCTGGCCCGAGGACCGTCGTGTGCAAGGACCTGTAACCATTGGGTTTAGGCACCGAAATGTAATCCCGGAACCGCTCCTCGATGCAGTCCCAGCGCTGGTGCGCGGCCCCGAGCACGCGGTAGCAGTCATCGACCTTGTCGATGATGACCCGGTAGGCGAATATGTCGGCCACCTGCCGGAAGGAAATGGACTTGCGCTCGCGCTTGCGCCAGATCGAATAGGGCTGCTTGCGGCGGCCCTGTACCACGCCCTCGATCCCGAGCCCGGCAAGCAGGGTCTCGAGATCCCCGCGCAGCCGCTCGAACCGGTCGGCATTCTCGGCGGTCAGCTTGTCAAG
>CAYSED010000160.1:0-4415 GCA_964429935.1 uncultured Hyphomonadaceae bacterium | reverse complement strand
CCAAATGGGCGTGATCTGCTTCAGTTCCGGGGCCGCAAGATCGACCCGGGCATGGCCGGTCACGGTTTCCCCGTCCTCGCCCGTGTCGGTCGAGACCCGCTCGACATCGAAGACAAAGGCCGGGACGTCCGCGCTGCGCCCGAGTGCCGACTTCAGCGGTTCGGGAAGCTCGGCTAGGGCGCAAGGGGCGGCGAGCGCCGCAAGGACGAGGCTGGAAAGGGGGCGCACGGCAAGGCTCCTGGTTCGGATTGACCTCGCAGCTAACATGCTGCTTGCCGGGCCTGGCAACAGCTTTCTTCCGCGTGACGCCGTTGTGACCCCTGGCAGCGCCCTATTCGGCCGGAGCAAGCCTTTCCGCGCCGCCTTCGGCCGGCGGCCGACGGTTGGCGACGCGTTCATAGGCCGCCTTGAGCGCGCTCAGCCGGTCATCGAAGCCCGTATCGGTCGGAAGGCAGTGGTCGGCATGCAGGCCTTTAAGCGTCGCGCGGACCTGCTCGTTCATGCCGGCCACATAAACAACCTTGCCGGACTCCCGCGCATCGCAGGCGATCGTCTCGACAGCGCGCGCGGCCGACACATCGATATAGGTCATGCGCGAGAAATCGAGCACGATGGCGCTCGTGCCGTCCTTGACCCGCTCGCGGACATGGTGGCCAAGGTCGGCCGCTGCTCCGAAGCTCAGCGGGCCGCCAAAGTCGAACAGCATGATATGCCCGTCCGCCTGTTTCAGGATCGCGATCTCCTCGTCGGTCGAGTTTGCCGGGCGGGAGGCGTTGACCGAACTGATCTGGTCGTCGGCAACGCGCTTCACATAGGCAAGCGCCGCCAGGAAAACGCCGATCCCCACCGCCGTGATGAGATCGACAAACACCGTCATGACGAGCACGAGCAGCATCAGGAACAGGTCCCAGCGCGGCCCCTTGAGGGCGCGGCGCAGATAGCCGAAATCGATGATGTCATAGCCGACCTTGACGAGAATACCCGCGAGCACGGCATAGGGGATTTTCGCGGCGAGCGGCGAGAAGACCAGCACGATGGCGAGCAGGGTCAGCCCGTGCATCATGCCGGAAATCTTGGTCGTGCCGCCGGTACGGATATTGACCATGGTCCGCATCGTCGCCCCTGCACCTGGCAGCGCGCCGAACAGTCCGGCGACCGTATTGCCGATGCCCTGGCCGATCAGTTCCTGGTCCGAATTGTGCCGGGTGCGCGTGACATTGTCGGCAACGACCGATGTCAGGAGGCTGTCCACCGCGCCAAGGACGGCAAGGATGAGGGCCGCCTCGAACACGATAAGGGCCGTATCGCCCGATAATTGCGGCAGGATGAATTCGGGTATGCCGCCAGGGATGGCACCCAGAACCGGCGCGTTCGGCAAGGCGAGCCCGGCAAGCGTGCCAATGATGAGGGCGGCGAGCGTTGCCGGCACGAACTTGCCGAGCGGCTTCGGCCAGAAGAAGACGAGGCCGAGGGTCAGCAAGGCAAGGCCGAGGGCTTCGGCATTCAGGTTCCCGAGGGCGACGGGAATGGCTTCCAGCGCCTCGAACACGCCGCCGCCTTCCGGCGCGCCGCCGAACATGCGGGAAAATTGCAGGAGGATGATGATGACCCCGATCCCGCTCATGAAGCCGGAAATCACCGGATAGGGCACGAGCTTGATGTACTGGCCGAACCTGAGGAGGCCGAAGACAATCTGCAGCAGGCCGCCGAGCACAACGGCCGCGAAGAGGAGCGGGATGGCCGCATAGACCTGCTGCTGGAGTGTCAGCGACGGGTCCATGGTGGCGACGAGCGTCGTCAGCAGGCCGGCAAAGACAACGACCATCGGTCCGGTCGGGCCGGAAATCTGCGCGCCGGTTCCGCCGAAGGCGGCCGCGAAGAAGCCGACGAGAATGGCCCCCCAGAGCCCGGCAATCGCGCCGCCCTCGACGCCTGGCGGAAACACGCCGGCGCCGAAGGCGAGCGCGAGGGGCAGGGCAACGATGCCGGCCGTCACGCCGCCGAACACATCTCCCTTCAGGTTCGAGAAATCGATATAGCGCCGCATGCCTGCGGCCGTGTCCTGGGCACTCATGGGGATAGTCCTTCTCCGGTGCGGGGTTCAGGCAGCGTGCGTGTGGCCGTCGGCCGCCTTGGCGATCTGCTGGGCATAGCGCTCATCCACGAGGATGAATTTCTTCTGGCCCTCGTCCCAGGCGAGAACGCCGCCGGAGCGGATGTCGTAGACCCAGCCGTGCAGCTCGAGATCGCCCTTGGCGAGTGCGGCAGCGACCGACGGGTGCGTGCGCAGATGCTGCAATTGCAGGAGCACGTTCTGCTCGATTAGCATGGCCATGCGGTCTTCCTTCGAGAGGTTTTTGCCAAGTTCGTTGACGACAGAGACGGCGGCCGTCGCATAGCCGAGCCAGCGCTTGACATGGGGCAGGTTGTCGAGCCCTTCCGGGTTCATCGCCCCGGCCATCGCGCCGCAGCCGGAATGCCCGCAGACGACGATGTGCGGCACTTTCAGCACCGCCACGGCATACTCGATGGAAGCTGTCATGCCGCCGGTTTGCTCGGTATGCGGGGGAACGATGTTTCCGGCATTGCGGCAATGGAACAGCTCGCCTGGCTCGGTCTGCGTAATCATGGCTGTCTCGACGCGGCTGTCCGAACAGGTGATGAAGAGCGCCTCGGGAGACTGGCCCTCGCTCAGGGTTTCAAACAGGTCCCGCTTGTCCGGGAAGATATTGTTCTGGAAGCGGAGGACGCCGGCGGCGAATGTGGGCATGGCTTGTGGTCCTTGTCGTGTGCGGATCTTTGGAAGGCGGGTTGAAGGGACTAATGGGGCGGGTCGGGGGGCGCATGGCTCCACAGGTTGCGGGCCTCGTCGAGGTCGCTGGGCGACAGGGCGTTCATCCGGCCGCCGAGAAAATCGAGGCCGTCGATGATCCAGCCGGCCATCTCCGGTTGCGTCAGGCTGTAGACGTGCTGGCGTCCGTTGCGTTCCTCGCGGACGAAGCGGTGGGCGCGCAGCAAGGCGAGGTGCTGGGAGATACGCGACGCCGACAGGCCGAGCGCATCGGCAAGCGAGTTCACGTCGCTATGCCCGTCACGCAATTCCTCGATCAGCCGGACACGGTCCGGATGGCCGAGCACCTTGAAGAGTTCGGCAAGTTCCCTCGCAACGATGTTGCGGCTTGGCATGGTCGCTCGCTCCCAGTGTTTGCGGCACCTGGCAGTCAGGTCAGGCCTAGATACTTGTAGAAAGCCTGTATTTGCAAGAACTTGAATATTTGAAATTGTCGTCCATCGCATATGGGGTCCGAACCACCTGTGGCAAGGCCTCTGCCCGGTTCAGCCAGGCAAACCCGTTCCGGCGTCCGGACAGGGGACGCTTGCCGGGCAGGATCGCCATGGCCATGCGGCAGCGGTCTCGTCTAGTCTCGCGCCATGGCCGATGACCTGAGCCCGAAACGCCTCCTGCCGGACCGGATCGCCGCCTGGTTCGCCTCGCGCGGCTGGGTGCCCCGCGCGCACCAGCTCGCCCTTGCCGAAGCCGTGCTCGGCGGCGAGAACGCCCTGCTCATCGCCCCGACCGGCGGCGGCAAGACGCTCGCCGGGTTCCTCGCCACCCTGATCGAGCTCGAACGCCTCTCCGGTGCGGGCGGTCATCAAGCAGCCCTGAGCGCGACCCATCGCGCTGGCGAAGCCGGTGCGGGCGGTCATCAAAAACAACGCGCCAAGCCTCGTCTTCACACGCTATACATCTCGCCGCTGAAAGCCCTTGCGACCGATGTCGAGCGCAATCTCGACACGCCCGTCAGCGAGATGGGCCTCCCCATCCGCATCGAGACGCGAACCGGCGATACGCCCGCCTCGAAGCGCCAGCGCCAGCGCGCCAATCCGCCGGACATCCTCCTGACGACACCTGAACAGCTCGCTTTGTTCATCGCCTCCGACCATGCCGCCGCTTTCTTTGCCGATCTCAGGACCGTCATCGTCGACGAAGCCCACGCGCTCGCCCCGCAAAAGCGCGGCGACCTTCTGTCGCTCGGCCTCGCCACGCTCGCCACATGGGCCCCGGACTGCCGGTTCATCGGCCTGTCAGCGACCGTCAGCGACCCGGAGGGCCTTGCCCGCTGGCTCGCGCCGGATACGAGGATCCTCCGCGCCGAGGGCGGCGCGCGCGCCGACATATCGATCCTTTCAAGCCGCGAGCGAATACCCTGGTCCGGCCATTCCGGCCGTTTTGCGGTCGGCGAGGTCTATGAAGCGATCAGGGCTGCCCGCCTTGCGCTCGTCTTCGTCAATACGCGGGCCCAGGCCGAGCTCATGTTCCAGGAGCTCTGGCGAGCCAATGAGGACGCCCTGCCGATCGCGCTGCACCATGGCTCGCTTGCCCTCGAGCAGCGCCGCAAGGTCGAGGCCGCCAT
>CAYSED010000159.1:0-4519 GCA_964429935.1 uncultured Hyphomonadaceae bacterium | reverse complement strand
GGGTCGCCTCGTCGGCGAGAAACATTTCCAGGATGTCGATGACCTCCGTGCCCTTGACCGAGTCGCCGCCCATGCCGACGACGATGCTCTGGCCGCGCCCTGCGACACTCGTCTGCCACACCGCCTCATAGGTCAGCGTGCCGGAGCGCGAGACGACGCCGACCGAGCCTTTCTGAAAGATCTTGCCCGGCATGATGCCGATCTTGCAGTCTTCCGGCGTTAGGATGCCGGGGCAGTTCGGTCCGATCAGGCGCGACTTAGACTTGTCGAGCTTCGCCTTGACGCGGACCATGTCGAGCACGGGGACGCCTTCGGTGATGCAGACGATCAGCGGGATTTCCGCATCGATGGCTTCCTCGATGGCGGCCGCTGCGCCGGCCGGGGGCACATAGATGACAGACGCGTTCGCGCCAGTCGCCTCTTTTGCATCGCCTGCCGTTGCGTAGATCGGAAGCTCGGCGCCATTGTCAGCGGCCCAAGTCTGGCCGGCCTTCTTCGGGTGCGTTCCGGCCACCATCTGCGTGCCGAAATAGTCGAGCGCCTGGTTGGTATGGAACGAGCCGGTATTCCCGGTCAGGCCCTGGACGATGACCCTGGTATGCTTGTCGATGAGGATGGACATTCGTTCAGTCTTTCTGGGTGTGGGCCAAGCTGTTTAGCGGCGAGTTCAAACGATAGGTCGCTTGGCGCAAAGTCGTCTTTCCGCTTTCGATGTCCACCCAATCGCGAATGAACGCCAATGCAATCACCTCGGCCTCTAAGCCCGTGACAGCCGCGATCTGCCTCAAACCCTCTGCCGTTCGGGAATCCAGTGCGAGCGTCAGGTTCACGTCTACCCCCTCACCGCTGCGACGATTTTCTGCGCAGCGTCGTCGAGGTCATCTGCCGGGATGATATTCAGGCCTGATTTCGAGAGGATCTCCTTGCCTTTCTCGACATTGGTCCCTTCGAGGCGGACGACGAGCGGGACGGAGAGATTGGTTTCCTTCACGGCGGCGATCACGCCCTCGGCAATGACATCGCACTTCATGATGCCGCCGAAGATGTTGACCAGGATGCCCTTCACCTTCGGGTCTTTCATGATGATCTTGAAGGCGGCCGCAACCTTTTCCTTGTTCGCCCCGCCGCCGACATCGCAGAAATTGGCCGGCTCTTCGCCATAGAGCTTGATGATGTCCATGGTCGCCATGGCGAGGCCCGCGCCGTTGACCATGCAGCCGATCGTGCCGTCGAGCGCGATATAGGCAAGATCCCATTCGGAGGCCTCGATTTCCTTGCCGTCCTCTTCGGTCGTGTCGCGCAGGGCCTGGATGTCCGGGTGGCGGAAGAGGGCGTTGCCGTCAAAGGAGACTTTCGCATCGAGCACGCGCAGGCGGCCGTCCTTCATGACGATGAGCGGATTGATCTCCAGCATCGACATGTCCTTTTCGGTGAAAGCCTTGTAGAGCGTGGGGAACAGTTTCAGGCCGTCCTCGCGGGCCGTCCCTTCGAGCTTCAGCGCGTCGCAAATGCGGGCGGCGTCGCCAGGCGACACCCCGTCATCAACTGTCAGCGTGAGGATTTTCTCCGGCGTGTCATGGGCGACCTGCTCAATGTCCATGCCGCCTTCGGTCGAGGCGACGAAGGCGACCTTGCCGGAGGAGCGGTCAACGAGGATCGAGAGATACAGTTCGCGGGCAATGTCCGCGCCATCCTCGACATAGAGCCGGTTGACCTGCTTGCCGTCCTTGCCGGTCTGGGCGGTGACGAGGTGATGGCCGAGCATGGCTTCGGCATGCCTGAACACATCTTCCTTCGAGAAGGCGAGGCGGACGCCGCCCTTGTTGCCGGCCGCGGCCTCGACAAACCGGCCCTTGCCCCGTCCGCCGGCATGGATTTGCGACTTGACGACCCAGAGCGGCCCGGGAAGGGCATCGACGGCCTTCCGGACGTCGTCGAGCGAGAACACCGGAACGCCGTCGGCAACGGGCACCCCAAATGATTTCAGGACGGCTTTGGCCTGATATTCGTGGATATTCATGTGCGGAAGGCTGCCTTTCTCGAGGGAGGAGGAAGGCGCGGCGAACGCCTTTTCGGCTTTGCAGTGACCCGCTTATAGCATTGGCGAGCCTGCGTGCAAGCCGGTGGGTCGCAAATGTGATACCCAGAGTCCTCGGCTATATTTCCTTGTTATTTTTCATGAAATAGCGAGCGAGACCGTACAGGCTAATCACCAGCCAGGCACATTCGATCACGATTGACGGCCAGTTCGGATAGTACCAGAGCGAAACGAGAATGCCGACGGCGCCAATCGCGTTGAGGACCGAATAGGCAAGCCCGCCGGACGCAAGATGTCCGGCCTGGAGCCCGAGATAGGCGGCGAGCACGAGTCCGACTCCGGCATAGCCGACAAGCTCGGGAAGGCTCGCGATGTCCGGGCTCAAAGCCCGAGATCGGCGAAGGGCGCCGAGGTTTCCCGCACGACGCTGCCTGACATGTCGCGAAGTTTCAGGGCGAGGGTCCGGGCATCCCAGTCGATGGCGATCTCGCCATAATTTCCCGGAGCGAACCCGGCGCCGACCTGGCGGGCATCCATTTCGGCGCTTTCTTCGGCGAATGACACATTGAGGGAAGACGCGGTAATCTCGTGGGCCGGATAGGAAAGCGGCGCGCTGTCGCGGTAGAGGAAGCTCGTGTGCCGGTCGCCGGAGACGAACACGACACCCTTGGCAGCGCTGTCCTCGATCAGCTCGAACAGGCGTTCGCGCTCGGCCGGCAACGCCGACCAGGCTTCCCAGCCGTGCACTGTTGGCAGGACCTGGACCGAGGAGACGATCAGGCGGAGGTCGGCCGGCTTGCGGAGCTGGTTCGACAGCCATGTCCATTGCTGGCCGCCGAGCATGTCCTGTTCGGCTGCGGCCGATGGCAGGTAGCGTTCCTTGCCGGGGGCGCCCCATTCATCTGTCGGCGTGAGGCCCGACCGGAAAAAGCGCGTATCGAGCATGATGATCTGCACGCGCTGGCCTTCCGGCCCGAACGTACGGGCATGATAGGTCCCGTCCCATTTGCCGACATCTTCGCCGTCGAGGCCCCAGAAGCGTTCGTGGATGCGCTCGGCGAACCTGCGGAACGGAAACTCGCGCCCGGCATCGTTTGCGCCGTAGTCATGGTCGTCCCAGGCGACCATCATCGGATGCCTGGCGCGAACGGCCTGGAAGTCCCGGTCGGCGGCGAGATCGGCAAACGAGCGGCGCAGCTCGGCAAGGTCCGGATCATTGCTGACATAGGCAGGACCGTCACGGTCGCCATAGACATTGTCGCCGATCATCAGGAAGAGGTCGGCGTCTTCGGCTGCGAGCCGGGCGAGGGCCGGGCTCGGCTTTTCCTCGTCATTGCAGGAACCGACGAGGATACGGGTCAAGACCGCATCGGCCGCCGGAAGGGGCAGCCCGGGCGGGGCGACGGGCAGTTCCTCGTCGGAGATCGTGTCATAATATCGTTCGAGCGCCCGGTCCGGCGTCATCGGGTCGCGGTCAGGAAACAACGCCTGGGCGATCGGCCCGTTCGGCGGCTCGACACCGAGGGATGCACACGCCGCCAGGGCGGCGAGCGAGAGTCCGAGGGCGAAGGAACGGGTCATGGCCGTGATACTCCTGGCAGGCTGGAACGGGTCATTGCCGCATACTCTCTGACGCGCGGGCGTGAAGGGCGTGTGACGGTCATTGGACAGTTTTTGGCTAAAGTGTAAAGCGCTCCTCGGTCACGCCGCCTGTCCGGCCGGTTTATCGGCCATCTCACCGAGCAGGTTTTCGACAAAGGCGATGTGGTTGCGCAGGCGGTAGAGGTCGTCGGTATAGGACAGGGGCACATCGACCGTTCCGACATCTTCCTGAAGCTTCGCAAGCTTGCCGATCACCCGCTCGCGCTCTTCCGGCGTGGCGGCCGCCCGGCCCTCGGCTTCGAGAGTCCTGAGGCTCGAATACCAGATATAAATGCGTCGCCGGACGCGCCAGCGATAGATCGGCGGCGCGGCCCGGACGAGCGGAAAGAGCAGGGTCAGGAGCGGGATGGCCAGCACCCAGGCCCGTTCGAGAAAGTTCGCAACACCGAACGGAAACCAGCGCCGCAGGACCGAAGGCCCGCGCTTGTAATAGCGTTCCGCCTCGCCCGACAAAGGCAGGTCTGTCAGGCTGCCGTCGGGAAAGGCTCCGGCGGGCGACAGAAGCGTGCCGGCCGAGTGGATCGCCTCGGCGGCGTCCAGAAGGACAGCCTGGATAGCCGGATGGGTTTGCCTCGCGGCGAGGATTTGCGCGACCGGGGCAATGAGCGGCGTGTCGGCCGGAGGTATGTCCGCGCCGATGTCGACCACCCCCTGCAGAAGCGTGACCGGGGCAAGCGCCGGAGATCGCCGGGCGAGCGCCTCGGCGCGGGCAAAGGGCAGAACCATGACGCCCGGCGCGGCGAGGAGGTCGCGCACGATCGGCGAATCGACCGAGGCGACATAGACGGCGGCATCGATCTCGCCCGCGAGAAGGGCATC
>CAYSED010000158.1:4292-4556 GCA_964429935.1 uncultured Hyphomonadaceae bacterium | reverse complement strand
ACGAGGAGCAGTATCACGATTGCGGCGGCTGTCAGAGGCTCCCAGGCCCGTTCCGCTCCGGTCGACCATTTGTAGATGAGCACGGGAAGGGTCGTCGCCTCGTCGGTGACGCCAGCCGGCACTTCGGCAATGAAGGCGACCATGCCGATCAGCAGGAGCGGCGCTGTCTCGCCAAGCGCCCGCGCCATGCCGATGATGGCACCCGTCAGGATGCCCGGCAGGGCCAGCGGCACGACATGGTGGAGCACCGTCTGCATGCGAGAT
>CAYSED010000158.1:0-4282 GCA_964429935.1 uncultured Hyphomonadaceae bacterium | reverse complement strand
GCCGAGGCTGAGCGCGGCATCCCGGACGGGCCGGGGGATCGCGGCGAGCGCCGCCCGCGACGCGATGATGATGGTCGGCAGCGTCAGCAGGGCGAGCACGAGCCCGCCGACGAGCGGGGCCGACCTCGGAAGGCCGATCATGTTGATGAAGACGGCCGCCCCAAGCAGCCCGAAAATGATCGACGGCACGGCCGCAAGATTATTGATGCTCATCTCGATCAGCCCCGTCAGGCGGTTGCGCGGGGCGAATTCTTCAAGATAGAGCGCCGCCATGACGCCGACCGGGATCGACATCAGGGCGGTGACAAACAGGGTGAGAACCGAACCCGCCACCGCCGCAAGCGTGCCGGCGAGTTCCGGATAGGTGCTGTCTGAAGCCGCAAAGAGCCGCGTGTTGAAACGCGGCCGGATCATCCCCTTGTCCTGCAGGCGGGCGGCGATGACGGCCTGGATGTCGGAAACGGTCCTTTGCGCCTCGGGCCTCCAGAGAATGCGCAGGCCGGCGGCACGCAGCGCTTCATCCGCCGGCAGGCTGCCAGGTCCCATGAGCAGGCGGGCCCGGATCCGGTCAGGGGAAACTTCCTCGACGCGCCAGGCTGCTTCCCCGAGAAGGATGAGGACGCTCGGAGCGTCCTCGGCTGACAGGTCGGCGACGGCCCAGCCGTCGAGGAGGGAGACAAGCTCGCCAAACGCGCCCCGGGCCTCGACGGCAAAGCCATCGCCGTCCGGCCGTGCGGAGCGTGCGCCGTCAGGCCAGCCGAGCCGGGTCTCGTGGCGGCCGCGCCGCTTCAGGTAGAGATCGAGATCGTCCGACACGGCAACAGAGAAGGGCCGGGCCGATATGATCCTCGCCGGGTCGCGCGCGATCGCTTCAGCCATCGGCACTACCGCCAGCCGGGAGAAGAGCCCGGCAATTTCCTGCCGGACGGAGGGACTGTCCGATCCCGCCGGCAGCGCGGCGAGGAGCGCCTGGCGCACCCGCGAGGTGTATTCCGGGATAAGGCTGGCCGTGCTTCCGGGCTCGGCACTGAGGCCAGCCCGGGCCTCGGCCGCCTGCGGGGCGATGGCAATCCGGAACTCGTGGCGCGTCAGCGCGCTCGCCGCAAGGACAAGGATGCTCGCAAGAAGGGCGACCAGCATGGCGATCGCAAAGGCGGCGGCGGCGAGGCCCCGGCGCCGGAACCGGCGCTCGGCAGCCCGCCGCCGTTTCAGGATGCGCAGGGCCTCGCCCGGTGCATCCGCGCTTTTCCTCGGGGCGGCGGGATCAGTCATGGACGACCCTTGTCCGGCGCGCCACCAGGAGGGCGGCTGAATTGAACACGAGCGTGACGGCAAACAGCGTCGCCCCGAGGGCAAAGGCCGACAGGGTCTTGGCGCTGTCAAAGGCGCTGTCACCGGTGAGCAGGGTCACGATCTGGGCCGTCACGGTCGTCAGGTCGCTCGTCAGGTCCGGCGTGATCCGGGCGCGCTGTCCGGCCGCCATGACGACGATCATGGTCTCGCCCACGGCCCGCGACACGGCGAGGAGGAAAGCAGCGCACAGTCCGGGCATCGCCGCCGGGAGGATGATGTGCCGGATCACTTCCGAGGGCGTTGCCCCGAGCGACCTCGCGCCATCGCGCAGGCTCTCCGGCACGGCGACGAGAATGTCGTCGGACAGCGAGGACACGAACGGAATAATCATGATGCCAAGGACGATCCCGGCGGCAAGGGCGCTCGTCGGCTGGGCCGCCAGAAGGGTGTCGGGCACGAAAGGGAGGCCGTTGAGGGCGAGCGCGGCGGACCGGACGAGGGGCGCCACGAACATGATCGCGAAGAAACCGTAGACGACTGTCGGTATGCCAGCCAGCACTTCGAGGGCAGGCTTGATGACGCGGCGCGTCCTCGGCCTCGCATATTCGGCAAGGTAGATCGCGGCATAGAGCCCGACAGGCACGGCGATCAGCATCGCGATCGCGGCCACGGCGAACGTGCCGTAGAAGAGCGGCAGGGCACCGAAGTCGCGGTTCGTCTGGGCGTCCCAGTTCGTCCCGAAAAGAAAATCGGTCACCGGGACCTGCATCAGGAAACGCGCGGTCTCGACTGCCAGCGACAGGACAATTCCTGCAGTCGTCAGGACCGCTAGCCCGGCGGAGGCGAGAAACAGCCATTGCAGGCCGCCTTCAAGGCGGGTCCCAAGCGGGGCATCGACGCCCTGCTGGCGGCGGGCGACGAGAAAGCCGGCGCCGCCCGCAAGCACGGCGGCAAGGGCCGTGCCGGTCCACAGGCGTCCGCGCAGCTCGAGCAGTCGCCGCCGCGCGGCCTCGTCAAAGGCGTCGGCAAACCGGCCGCCCCTTTCGGAAGCGACCTCCGACAGGCGGGCGACATACTGGTTCAATTCGGCGTCCGAGAGGTCTGTCAGGCGGGCCGGCAGTTCGGCAATCAGCCAGTCCCGCACCAGCGCGCCACTGACGAGGCCGATCCACAGGACCACGGCCAGCATGGGCAGAAGGGTCCATGCGAGCACAAAGAGGCCGTGCGTGCTCGGCCGGGACCGCAGGAACCGGTCATGCCGGGCGGCAAGGCCGAACGCGTAAAGCCGGCCGGCCGTGAACGCAGCCATGCCCGCACCGGCCAGCAGGACGAAGCACATCCAGCTAAACGGCACCTGGCCAAGGCTCTGAACAATCGTGGAAATTCCGGCATCTCCTGTCCGTATGCAGTCCTAGGACCGGTTCTTGTCGGCCTTATGACAGATTTGTCCTACGGGCGGCGTGCATGGATGGCCGGGAGCCAGACCGAGAAGGCCGTCCCCTCGCCCTCGATGCTTTCGACGGCCATGCCGCCGCGGTGGTGTGCCATGATGTGCTTGACGATGGCGAGCCCGAGCCCGGTGCCTTCGACCGGGCCGCCGCGGCTCGAATCGACCCGGTAGAAGCGTTCGCCAAGGCGCGGCAGGTAATCCCGCTCGATGCCGGGTCCATGGTCGCGCACGCGCAGCCACGCGACCCCGCCATTGCCCTTGTCGAGGGTTGCCGACGGCGAGAGAAGGGTCGCGCGGCCCGCGCCGGCCCAGTTGCGCGAGGCGAAAGCCTCGGCCGCCTCGAGGTCGCGCGAACGGCCCATGGTCACTTCGATCTCGCTGCCTTCCGGGGCGAACTTCACCGCATTGCCGACGAGGTTCTGGATGACCTGCCGCATTTCGCCTTCGGCCGCGATCACGGCGATCTCGTCCTCGCGGCTGTCGAAGGCGATCGTCTGGTGCTTGCGCCCGGCAAGCTGCCTGAGCGCTTCCAGCGTGTCCCGAGCCGTGCCGACAAGTTCGATGCGGGTCGTCGGGGCCTGGTGTTCGCTGAGCTCGATGCGAGAGAGGGACAGGAGGTCCGTTATCAGGTGCTTCATGTGGCTCGTCTGGTCGGCCATGATCTGGATGAAGCGGGGCCAGGAGGCCGGGTCGTCACGAGCCGCCCCTTGCATGGTTTCAAGGAAACCGGACACAGAGGTCAGCGGCGTGCGCAGTTCATGGCTCGCATTGGCGAGGAAATCGACGCGCGCCCGCTCGGCCCGGCGCACAGGGGCCTGGTCGGTCATGACGATCAGGGCGGCGCGCGCGCCGACTTTGTGCTCGTCAAGGGCCGTGATCGTCACGAGCCAGGTCTGGTCCGGCTCCCGCGACCGGGCGATCTCGCAGGTCGCCTGCCCGCCATCGGTCAGCACGCGGTCGACATGGGCGAGAAGCTCAGGATGGCGCAGCGAGCTGGCGGAAAGGCCCGGGCGCACGGCCGGCAGGCTGAAAATGTGCGCAGCGTCGGCATTGTAGGCGACGAGCTGGCCGGAACCGTCGATGATGAGGGCCGGCTGATTCAGGGCATCGATCAGGGACTGGCGCGCCCGCCTGGTCGCTTTCTTGCCGGACTTCGATGACGGGGCCTTGCCGACAGGTTGCGAGACCCGCGTGGTCGCAAGGACGCCGGCATGGTAGGATAGCCCGCCGCCTGCGATCAGGACTGCGGCGCTGATGCCTTCAAGCCAGCCGAGCGCCCCTGTGAGGGCAAGGACCGTGACCAGAATGACACCGCCCGCCGACAAGACGATGATATCCTGCCGCCGCCGGCGTTCCAGATCGCTGAGCTTGCGACGGACAGGCATGTTTTTTCCAAAGCCATTTCAAGGTCAACGCATCCATGCCTTTCCTGATACCAAATTGAAAGCATATCCGGGCTACGGGTCCTGCAATCCGCACGGAAGTGTGGTGCGGCGGACACGGAATGGATGATTATTGATTAAGCTAAAAGCTAAAAGC
>CAYSED010000157.1:1007-4572 GCA_964429935.1 uncultured Hyphomonadaceae bacterium | reverse complement strand
TCATCGCCCTGCCCTGGGATGCACCCGGGATCGACACCGAGATCATCGCCGACGACGAGTTCCCGCTCGCCGTGCCGGACGCACACCGGCTTGCCACCTCGCAGGCCTGCACGCCGCAGGACCTGACCGGCGAACAGGTCCTCCTGCTCGAAGAGGGCCACTGCCTGCGCGGCCATGCCGAGGCGGTCTGCTCGCTGACCAATGTCAAGCGGTCCGAGGAACTGGCGGCAACCTCGCTCCAGACCCTGATCCAGATGGTCGGCGGCGGGCTCGGCGTGTCGCTCGTGCCCGGCCTTGCCGCCCGCGCCGGGGTGACCGCCGGGACCGGCGTCGCGGTCCGCCCGTTCACCGAACAGGTTCCCGGACGCCAGATCGCGATCGCCTGGCGGACCGGCTCGTCGCGCGAGGTCGAGGCCCGGATGATCGCCGATATCACGCGCACGGCAACCGCTGCCTGAACCCGGCAGCCTTCAGGCTGTCGTGCGGGCCCGGAAGATCTCCTCGTCGAGTTCGCCTTCCCATTTGGCTACCACCGTCGCAACGGCCGCATCTCCGGTCACGTTCGTGACCGTGCGCATCATGTCGAGCAGGCGGTCGAACGGGAAGATGAAGGCGATGACGAGCAGGGATTGTTCGTCCGTGACGCCGATCACCGAGAGCACGGCGGCGGCGAGCAGGAGCCCGGCACTCGGGATCGCGGCCGCCCCGATGGAGGTGAGCGTCGCGGCCATGGCGACGCTGAAATACATGACCGGGGTCATCTCGATGCCGATGGCCTGCGCCGAGAAGAGCGCGACGAGGCCGAGATAGATCGCCGTCCCGTCCATGTTGATCGTCGCGCCGACCGGCAGGACCGAGGCGGCGACGGACTTTTTCACGCCGAGATTTTCGACGACATTGTTGATCGTGACAGGCAGGGTGCCCGCACTCGACGAGGTCGAGAAGGCGACAGCCTGCGCGTCCCTGATGCCGCGAAAGAACCGGACCATAGGCAGGCCGCACAGGCCCCGGATGATGACGAGCCCGTGGATGAGGAACATGTGCAGGAAGCAGGCGACATACAGCGCGATGGCAAGAAGGCCGAGATTGTCGAGCACGCCGAGGCCGCGTGTCGCCATGACCCACGCCATCAGGAAGAAGACGCCGACCGGCGCAAGCTCCATGACGAGCACGGTCATTTTCAGCATGACATCGGCCGCGCTTTCGATAACGGCGGCGACCGGCTTGGCCGCCTCCCCGGCGAGCAGGCAGCTCACCCCGAAGACGAGGGCGAAGAAGATGATCTGCAGGACGATGCCGGTATCCCCCGTCGCCATGGCACGGACGATGTTGGACGGGATGACCTCGAAGAGCTTGGTGAGGAAACCCGCCTCGACCGCGCTCGAACCGGCCTCGATGCGCTGGCCGACATCTGCCATCACATCGGCGGAGGCCGAACTGAGGTCGACCCCGATGCCCGGCTGGATGAGCGTGCCCATCACGAGCCCGAGCGCGACGGCAAAGAATGTGGTGACGAGGTAGAGGCCAATCGTCTTGGCCCCGAGCCCGCCGAGCTTTGACGGGTCGCCCATGGCGGTGACGCCGCTGACGAGCGTGACGAAGATGAGCGGCACGACGAGCATCTTGATGAGGTTGACGAAGGCATCGCCGAACGGCTTCAGCCACGCGTCGCCAAAGGCCGCCGAGGCGCCCGGGCCCATACCGTAACGCAATGCGAGGCCGACAAGCAGCCCGAGCGCAAGCCCGGCCATGACGCGTTTCCACAGCGTGATCTTCGTCCAGCCCATGTCGATTGCCCTTGTGACTGCCGCTTTCAGCGTAGAGGTCTGCCTCAGCCGGTCAAGCGCGGGGCGCTGCGCGCTGAAATCACGAGCACGGCATCGCCTCGATCCGCAGGGCCACAAAGGCAACCGGGTCGCCATTGGAATAATTCAGCGCATAGGCGGGCCCGGACGCGCGGACGCAGCGCCGGGCCGCAAGCGCTGCCGTGCGCAGGTCGGCGAGGGCCGAAGCGCCGGCCGCGTCCTCGACATTGAGCAGCCAGGCCTGCGGATAGAGAGCGTCGGTCTCCGGCAGCGCGACAATCGTCTGAGGCGGGATGACCGTTGCCGTGCCCGTGGTGAAGACGAAGCTCGGCTCGGCATAGCCAACCGCCTGCACGCGCGCCGGGGCCGGTCCGGCGCAGGGCTCGGGATTGCCGCGCGGCAGGGCGCAGGCCTCGGCGAGGGCCAAACGGGCCGCGCTTGTCGGCTGCAGCCAGACCGCTCCCGGCAGGGCGACGGCGCGAATGTGCCAGCCTGTGAGGAGCCCGGACAGGATGGCGAGGAAGACACCCGCGCCGATCCGTTTTGTCGCCATGGCGAGAATGGCCCCGGCACTGGCTGCCAGTCCGGCGAGGAGGAACGCCGGCGTGCCGGATCCGTATGGCACCCAGCTTGCGAGTACGGCGCTGGCCGTGACGCCGGAGCGGAAGTCCCCGGCCGCTTCCGACTGGAGCATGGCGAGGCCGAACGGCGACGCGAGGACCGCAAGGCCGAGTGCCGCAACGCCATAAAGAACGAGCGACAGCGCCCCGCTGACAGGGGCCCGCGCCTGCCCCATCAGCTTGACGAGCCCCCAGCCGCAGACGAGCGCCAGGGCCGGATAGGCAGGCAGGACATAGTGCGAGAGCTTGGTCGGCAGGAGTTCAAAGAAGATCCATGCCGGGACGAGCCAGGCGGCCAGAAAGACGAGCCCCGCGCGTTCGGCGGCGAGCGTGTCGAGGGCGCGGCCGCGCAAGGTGCGAAATGCGAGAACGAGCGCCGGAACGAGCGCGATCGTTGCCGGGAAGAAATGCGTCAAGAGGAACGCCAGATGATAGCCCGGCGGCCCGCCATGGCCCTCCGCGTCCGACACGAGCTTGTCCTTCAGGTCCTTGCCGACCGCGCCTTCGAGAAATTCCCCGCCGGTCGCGATCTGTACCCAGATGAACCAGGGCAGGACGAGTGCGAGGAAAAAGGCGATCGCCCGCCAGTCGAGCACCTGCCGGATGAGCGACACATCGCGCCGGACAAGACCCAGCGTAGCCATGGCGAGGCCCGCGACCAGCATCGAGACCGGCCCCTTTATGAGGAAAGACGCCCCGAGCGCCGCCCAGAACACGAACACCATGGCCGTGCGGCTTGCAGGGCTGCGGTCACCAGAGGCAAACAGCCGGGCGAGCGCGCCCATGGCGATGACGGTCAGCGCTACGAGAACCGCGTCGGTCTTGGCGATATGGGCTTCGCTCGTCAGCAGGAGACCGGAGCCGAACAGAGCTGCGCCAAGAAATGACGCCCGCCGCCCGACAAGGACGAGCCCGCACCAGAAGGTCGCAAGCGTCGCCAGGATCGCCCCGATCAGCGAGGGAAGCCGATAAGGCCAGATCTCGCCTGCGGACGGGTCCGGGGCGAGAGCGGCCGACCCGGCCTGCAGCCAGTGGATGCCGGCGGGCTTCTTGTTGCGGCCCTCGTCCTGGTAGCGGATGCGGATATAATCACCCGTCTCCAGCATCTGTCTGGAAGCCTGCGCGAACCGGCTCTCGTCC
>CAYSED010000157.1:0-997 GCA_964429935.1 uncultured Hyphomonadaceae bacterium | reverse complement strand
GCATGAGGACAAGGCCAGGAAGGGCGGCGCCGAGCGTTATCAGGGCGAGGAGAACCCAGGCTTGCCAGCCGGATGACAGGGTTTTCAGGATGTTCATGGCGCTGGCGTCCGGCCTTGCCCCGCGAATGTCAAGCCGGGCATTGCTTTTGTCGGCCGAGCCCTTAAGCCTCATGCGCTCGCCCAACGCCGCCTCCCTGCCGAAAGCTGCCGCCGCCCGTGCCTGAAACGCTTGAACTCTCGGTGATCGTGCCGGTGCGCGACGAGGCGGAAGCCGTTGGTCCGCTCGCGCGGGAGATCGCTGACGCCCTTGCCGGGCGCGCCTTCGAGATGATCTTCGTCGACGACGGATCGCAGGACGAGACCCATGCCCGGCTCGCCGCGCTGAAATCGCAGATCAAGGCACTGCGCGTCTTGCGCCATGCCCGCCAGGCCGGCCAGAGCCGGGCGATCCGGTCGGGGGCCGAGCGGGCGCGGGGCCGGGTCCTCGCCATGCTCGACGGCGACGGCCAGAATGATCCGGCCGACCTGCCTGGCCTCTACCGGCAACTGACACGGACAGCGGCACCCGAAGGCCTCGCGCTCGTCATCGGCGAACGGGCGAGACGTGGCACGGGCTGGCGCGAGCAGGCCGCCGCCGCGACGGGCGAGGCGATGCGGCGCTTTTTCCTGAAAGACGAGACCCGCGACAGCGCCTGCGGCATCAAGGTGATCGGCCGGGAAACCTTCCTCGCCCTTCCCTATTTCGACCACATGCACCGCTTCTTGCCGGCGCTCGTCCGGGCCGAGGGGCTTGCGGTCGAGACCCGGCCCGTCAGCGACCGGCCGCGAATGGCCGGGCAGTCGAAATACACCGTGCCGGGCCGCCTTGCGGCGGACCTTGCCGACCTGCGCGCCGTCGCCTGGCTTGCCCGGCGGCGCAGGCCCCATGGCCCGGTCGAGGAGGCCTAGGTTCAATCGACATTCAGGATTCAGTTTTGGCGTGATGTGTGATTCATCA
>CAYSED010000156.1:0-4587 GCA_964429935.1 uncultured Hyphomonadaceae bacterium | reverse complement strand
CTTGAGCATGACCGGATAGCCGATCTCGCCGGAAATCCTCACGGCCTCGGCGGTGTCCTTGATGAGGCCCATGTGGCCGGGCACCGTCGAGACGCCTGCTGCGGCCGCGAGTTTCTTGGAGGAGATCTTGTCGCCCATGGCCTCAATGGCCCCGGCATTCGGGCCGATGAAGACAATGTTCTCCCTGGCGAGCCTTTCGGCAAAGGCCGGGTTCTCGGAGAGAAAGCCGAAGCCCGGATGGACGGCTTCGGCGCCGGACGACTTCACCGCCGCGACGATCTTGTCCATGACGAGATAGCTTTCAGAGGCGGGCGAGCCGCCGATATGGATCGCCTCGTCGGCCATCTCGACCGCCATGGAAGCGGCATCGGCATCGGAATAGACAACGACCGTCCTGATGCCGAGCCGCCGGCAGGTCCTGATGACCCGGACCGCGATCTCGCCCCGGTTCGCAATCAGTATCTTCTTGAACATGCGGGCCCCTGACCATGATCCGTACAATGCAGGACCGGTCTAATTGGCTGGTCCGGCCTTGTCCATCATCACCGAAGGGCATCCGCGGAAGGCAGGTTCAGACAGGTCCCCGCGGCTGTCCGTCCGGCCAGGGCGTCGACAAGGCCCGGCACTTCGCGGCGCAGGAAGGTCACGAGCGCGCGCTCGGCCGGCGTGCGCGGCGGGCTGGACGCAAGGCTGCAGGCGCCGGCCCTGTCCCGGCAGTCGGGCGCCGATGCCGGGGCGGCGGCGGTGCCGGCCATGATGTCGCCGAGCCCCCGGGCGCACGGGTCGAGCCAGCGCTCGCGGCTGAGGTGACCGGCAATGCCGGCGGGGTCAGGATGCGCGCTGGCGAGGATATGGTTGGCGACCGCCCGCGACAGGAGCCAGGGCCAGGCCGGATCGTTGCGCCGGTCCCCGAGGGCGGCATCGAGGCCCATGAGGCTGGCCGCCTCGTATTGCGTGACCCAGGGCGAACCGTCACCCGACCGGGACATCAGGGCCCTGCGGAGGCGCTCGCAGGCCGCCGCATCGATCGTGCCTGCCCGGACTGCCGCGTCGGTGATCGACTTCAGGGTGAAGCGGCCAAGGGTTATCGGCGTCATGCGGGCCTGCCGCATCAGGTCGAGCAGGAGGTCGATCTCCGTCGGGCCGGGGCCGGCCTTGCGGTCGATCTGGCCGATCAGCCAGAAACACTGGTCGTCAGTGATCTCGCCGGGTTCGCCTTCGAGGTTCAGGAAATAGTCGCAGACGAGTTCGCGGAACCGCACGCCCCAGTCCGGCGCGCTGCCGCCGAGGCGCGCATTCAGCCTGAAGAGCGCTTCGGCCTCGTGCCGGGAGCGGACGCTGTCGATATGGAAATCGGGCACGCCCAGAAGCGCGCCGGACGCGGCGATCGCATCAATGTCGGACAAGCGGGAGACGTGTCCCGCCCCGTCTTTGTGTTCCAAGTCCTTGCCCCATGGCCGTCTTTTCTGTGCCGGGAATATCGCGCACCAGGCTTTCGCAATCGTTAGCCCGCTCGAATAATTCATCGCTGCCTACCGTCGATAGAATGTTCGCGCCCGATCCGGCGTGATCGTCTTGCAACTTCTGAATGCAAGGATTGCGCCAGTCCGCGTCAGGCCGTTGGCGGCTCCTGCTCGAAGCGGGTCATCCCGGCAAGGCGGCGGACAGTCTCGGTCTCGTGGCGCGTCCAGATCTGGGCGGCTGGCAGGACGGCATCCGGCGTGTCGAAGCTCTCGGTCGTGATGTCGATCATGCCGGACATGTAGTCGGCCTCAAAGAACAACGTCGTGCCGCACGTGCCGCAGAATGACCTCCGGACGCCCGGCGACGATGCATGGACGGTCAGTTTCGAGCGATCGCATGCCAGCGCATCCACCGGAAACATGGCCCAGCCAACGAGCGGCGCGCCAGCGGACTTGCGGCAGGACGGGCAATGGCAAACGGCGCTGAAAACCGGCTCGCCTTGCAAGGCGAACCTGACCTGCCCGCACTGGCATCCGCCTTTAAGGCCTGGCATCGGAAGTCTCCTTCTCAGGTGGCATATTGAAATACAAACCGACTGCATGTATGTTTACTGCGCAACATGGAGATCGTCAATGGCCACTAACGAGGAACGCCGCGGAACCACTCGCCGCAAGCTTGTCGAAGCGGGTCGCGCCCTGTTCGGCCGGCAAGGTTATGCCGCCACCGCAACACCGGCGATTGCCGAGGCGGCCGGGCTGTCTCGCGGGGCGCTCTATCATCATTTTGAAAACAAAGGAGCGCTGTTCCGGGCCGTTGTCGAAACCGAATACCGGGCCGTTGCCGAACTGATCGACCGGACGGCAACCGAAACGCCAGACCCGCTCGAAGCCCTCATCGAGGGCGGCGATGCCTTCATCGATGCCATGGCGGACCCCTCATCGCGGCAGATTCTCTGCGTCGACGGCCCTTCGGTCTGCGGCATGGCCGCGATGGTCGCGCTCGACAATGCCACGACGACGGCGAGCCTGCGCGAAGGGATCGAGGCGGCCCAGGCCGCGGGGCGCCTGCCGAAGAGCCTGCCTGCGGCGGCCATAACCTCCATGATGAGCGGGGCCTATGACCGTGCGGTGCTTGACGAGTTCGGGGCCGCCGACGAGGCGCGGCTGGCCATCCGTCAGGCGATCCGGGCGGTCTGGCACGGACTCTCGCGGCTCGCTTGACGGGGCGCTTCTGACCGGGCCTCATGCAGGTCTCGTCCCCCCGCCCCAGAAAACCCCGGAGCCCGCCATGACCGACCCGACTTCCCCCGCCATCCCGCAGGCCGTTCTCGACCTTTATGACGGCTATGCCCATGGCGCATTCGACCGGCGGGAATTCTTCCGGCGGCTGTCGTCCTATGCGGTTGGCGGGGCGACCGTCGCCTCGCTCGCCGCCTGCGTCATGCCGGACTATTCGGAAGCGAGCCTGCAGACCTCGCCGGACGATCCGGACATCACTGTCTCGACCTTCACCTATGCCTCGCCGAAAGGCGGCGGGGAAATCTCCGGCGATCTCGTCATTCCGGCGACGGCGAACGGCCCGGTTGGCGGCGTGATCGTGATCCACGAGAACCGGGGCCTCAACCCGCACATCAAGGATGTCGCGCGCCGCGTCGGCAAGGCGGGTTATGTCGCCCTCGCCCCGGACGCGCTCTCGCCGCTTGGCGGCTATCCGGGGACCGATGACGAAGGCCGCGCGCTGCAAGGCCAGCGGGACCGGGGCGAGATGCTGGAAGATTTCATCGCCGCCGCCGACGTCCTGCGGACCCATCCGGCCTGTTCGGGCAAGGTCGCCTGTGTCGGCTTCTGTTTTGGCGGCGGGGTGGCCAACCTGATGGCCGTCCGCCTGCCCTGGCTCGCCGGCGCCGTGCCGTTCTATGGCGGCTGGCCGACGGCGGAGGATGCGGCCATGGTCGAGGCCCCGCTCCTCGTTCACCTCGCCGGGCTCGACGCACGGGTGAATGCCGGCTGGCCGGACTATGAGGCCGCGCTGAAGGCCAATGACAAGGATTATGCGGTGCACATCTACGAAGGCACCAATCACGGCTTCCACAATGACACGACCGGCCGCTTCGACCCGGACGCGGCGGCGCTTGCCTGGGAACGGACGCTCGCGTTTTTCGGGGAGGTGCTCGCCTGACAAGCGCTTGCGCCATTGTCATCCCTGTTCCAGCGAAAGCTGGAAAGCGCAGCGGAGAGTCGGCACCCAGGAATGAGCTTAAGCAAAGGCTGGCGTGGGTTCCCCTCATCCCCGGCCCTTCTCCCGATGGGAGAAGGGGGCGCGTCATGGCGGCACTGCTCCCCTCTCCCATGGGGAGAGGGGCCGGGGGTGAGGGGAAAGCCGGTTGCGGCTAGAGGCCAAGCTCTGCGGTGACGACCGACCAGACATGGTCTGCGTCCATGGCGGCCCGGGCCGGGATGCGGATCACGCGCCAGCCGAGGCGTTCGATATCTGCCTGTCGGGCGGCGTCCTTCTGCACTGCAAGGTTGCCATCATGAATGCTGCCGTCGATCTCGATGACAAGGCGGGCCCGGACGATTGCGAAGTCCGCGAACCAGATCGAGATCGGGTGCTGGCGGCGGACGGGGTAGCCGTAGTCCCGGAGCTTTCGGAGCGCTTGCCAGGCGCGGTCTTCCGGCGTGTTCACGGCCTGCCGCAAGGCCCGGGCACGGTCGATCTTGGGCGTGCGGCGGGGCATGGATGAACTCTGATGGCTAGCGGTTTGGCGGAACCGGGTTCCCCTCATCCCCGACCCTTCTCCCGGCGGGAGAAGGGGGCGCGTCGTGGCGGCATTGCTCCCCTCTCCCGGTGGGAAAAGGGAGAAGTGTCCCTCTACAACGGAATATTATCGTGCTTTTTCGGGGGGTTTTTGACGTCCTTGCCTTTGAGGGTGCGCAGGGCTCGGGCGATGCGTTTGCGGGTTGAGTGGGGCATGATGATGTCGTCGATATAGCCGCGCTTGGCTGCGACGTACGGATTGGCGAAATTGTCCTCGTACATCCTCGTGTGGGCGGCGATCTTCTCCGGGTCGCCAATATCCTTGCGGAAGATGATCTCGACGGCGCCCTTGGCGCCCATCACGGC
>CAYSED010000155.1:0-4617 GCA_964429935.1 uncultured Hyphomonadaceae bacterium | reverse complement strand
TCGGAGATGCCCATACGGCGGAGCACCCCGCTGTTCACCCCCCCCCCCTAAACCCGGCTCAGCTTGATCGACCGTCCCGGCGAGAGGTGGTTCGCGGCGGCGACGATGGCGTCGGCGTCGATCATGAAGTGGCGGTAGAGGTCATCGACCGTGCCGGTCTGGCCGAAATGTTCAACGCCGAGCGGCGCGGTCTGGTGGCCCATGACCGCGCCGATCCAGGCGAGCGTGGCCGGGTGGCCGTCGGTCACGGTGATGAGGATCGCGCCGCGCGGCACGGTGCCCATCAGCCGCTCGATCTGGCTGAGCGCCTGTTTCTGGCCGCGCGCCCGGGCGCGCCGCGCCGCCGTCCAGCCGGAATTCAGCCGGTCGGCACTTGTCACCGCCAGCACGCCGATGTCCCGGCGGTCATTGCCGATGCGGCCGGCCGCCTCGATGGCTTCCGGCGCCACGCAGCCCTGATAGGCGATCACGACCTCGCAGTTCGGCCCCGGCGGGCGCAGCCAGTAGGCCCCGTCAATGACGCCGCGCACGAAGTCTGCATCATGGCGTGCCTTCAGGCCAACCTGGTCGATGGCGCGCGTCGTCAGGCGCAGATAGACCGAGCCGCCGGTCTCGTCGCGCAGCCATGTCCGCTCGTCCGGGTCGCCGTCGCCGCCGCGCTGCAGATAGTCGAACGCCCAGTCCATGATGATCGAGAGCTCGTCGAGCCAGGCCGGCTCGAAGCTGACAAGCCCGTCCTGGCTCATGCCGATGAGCTGCGCGCCGATCGACTGGTGCGCGCCGCCCTCCGGGGCGAGCGTGACACCGGACGGCGTGCCCGCGATGATGAAGCGCGCGTCCTGGTAGCAGGCATAGTTCAGCGCATCGAGCCCGCGCGCGACAAACGGGTCGTAAACCGTCCCTATGGGGATAATCCGTTCACCGAACAATGAGTGCGAGAGCCCCGCCGCGCCGAGCAGCAGGAACAGGTTCATCTCGGCAATGCCGAGCTCGATATGCTGGCCCTCCGGCGAGAACAGCCATTTCTGGGCCGACGGTATGCGCTGGTCACGGAACGTGTCGGCCTTGGTCTCGCGCGCGAACAGGCTCCGCCGGTTGACCCAGGGGCCGAGATTGGTCGAGACGGTGACATCCGGCGAGGTCGTCAGGATGCGGTCCGCCAGCGGATGATCGGACTTGGCGAGCGCGTCGAGGATCTTGCCGAAACCGGCCTGCGTCGAGGCATTGCGGTCATCGAGAAAGACCGGGCCGGGGGCCGGGATGACAGGCGAGGAAAACCGCCGCGGACCCGCCTTGAAGAAGGGCACGCCCGCAAGAAAGGCTTTCAGCGCGGCTTCGTCCTTCACGGTCACGAACGGTTCCCACTCGGCTCCGGCCGGCACGCCCATCATGGCCTGGAACTCGGTCATCTGGGCCTTGGTCATCAGGCCCGCATGATTGTCCTTGTGCCCGGCGAGCGGCGTGCCCCAGCCCTTGATCGTATAGGCGAGGAAGACGGTCGGGCGCTCATCCTTGACGGCATCGAACGCCTCGCACAGCGTCTCGAGGCATTGCCCGCCGAGATTGTTCATCAGCGCCGAAAGCTCGGCATCGGTCCGCCGGTCGAGGAGCGCGCTCGCCTCGGCCTGGTCGCCGATATCGTCCATCAGGCGCTCCCGCCACGCCGCCCCGCCCTGATAGGCCAGCGCCGAGTAGTCCGCATTCGGACAGGATTGTATCCACGCCTTCAAGAGCTCGCCGCCCGGTTCGCCAAAGGCTTCCCGCTGCAGCACGCCGTGGCGCAGGACGACCGTGCGCCAGCCGAACGCGCCGAAGATCGCTTCGATCTTCTCCCACAGGCCCTCGTGCACGACGCCGTCGAGGCTCTGGCGGTTGTAGTCGATGATCCACCAGACATTGCGCAGGTCGTGCTTCCAGCCTTCCTGCAGGGCCTCGTAGATATTGCCTTCGTCGAGCTCGGCATCGCCGACGGTGGCGATCATCCGGCCGGGTGTCCGGTCCGGCGACCAGGCCTTGGCGGCGATATAATCCTGCACGAGCGAGGCAAAGGCCGTGATCGCGACACCGAGCCCGACCGAGCCGGTCGAGAAATCGACATCGTCCACGTCCTTGGTCCGGCTCGGATAGGACTGCGCCCCGCCGAGGCCGCGGAAGTTCTCGAGCTTCTCGCGCGTCTGGTTGCCCATGATGTATTGCATGGCGTGGAAGACCGGCGAGGCGTGCGGCTTCACGGCGACGCGGTCTTCCGGCCTCAGGGCATGAAAATAGAGCGCGGTCATGATCGAGACCATGGACGCGCAGGAAGCCTGGTGCCCGCCGACCTTCACGCCGCCCTCGGCCTTCTCGCGCAGGTGATTGGCATTGTGCACGATCCAGGACGACAGCCAGAGCAGGCGCTGTTCCAGGGTCTTCAGGTGGGGCAGGGCGTTGGTCATGGGCGCACGCGGTCAGGTTCTACAGGCCCCGTGTCGCATGCGCCGCGCCGCTTTCCAAGTAGGGCGGGGCTTGCCCCGCCATCGTGTTGATCGGCGGCTCTGGCGGGGCGAGCCCCGCCCTACGGCCCCTCAAGTCCGCGGATCAAGCTCCACGCCTGCAAGCGAGGTCGGCTGGGTGAGGCTCCAGTCTTCCTGATTGGCGTCTGGCGCGGTCGAGCGCTGGCCCCGGCGGACGACCATGGCAATGGCAAGCACGAGGAGAAGGGCGGCGGCCGAATAGAAGAGGCCGTGCGGCCCGAAGCGCGGGCTCATCGCGATGCCGGAGAGGAGCGGGCCGATGACCGCGCCACCGGCCCAGATGAAGAGAAGCCCCGACATGGCCGAGGCGATCTTGTCCGGCGGGGCGCGGTCGATCGCGTGGGCGACGCTGATGCCGTAGAAGGACAGCGAGCCTGCGCCCCAGAGGCCGAGCGCGACAAGGGTGAGCTGCACATTGCCAGCCCCGGCCGCGAACGCGATGCCGACCGCGCAGAGCGCCGCGACCAGCGCCATGCCGGCGATGACGGTGCGCCGGTCCATCCGGTCCGACAGCCGTCCGAGCGGCCACTGGCTGACGAGCCCGCCGACATTCGCGGCAGCAAAGGCATAGGCGGCAAGCGCCGGGCCTTGGCCGGGCTCGGCGAGGCTGAGCATGAAGACCGGCAGGAGCGAGACGACGCCCGTATTGATGACGCCAGCCAGGAAGACGCCGATAGCCGCCGACGGCGCAAGGCGCACAAGCTGGGGCAGCGACAGCGCCGAGAAGGTCCTGAAGGGCGGCTCGTCCTGCCGGGTCAGGCACATGGGCAGGAGCGCGGCCATCATGAAGATGCCCGAAATCACAAAAGGTTCCGGGGCAAGCGCCACGAAGCCGCTGATGAGGAGCGGGCCGATCATGAGGGCGGCCTTGGCGACGACATGGTAGACGCCGGTGACCCCGCCCCGGTGCTCGGCGGAGACGGCGAGGCCGAGCCAGCCTTCGAGCGCGGCGAACATGACGGCAAAGCTCGCCCCCTGGAGGATGCGGATCGCGCCCCAGAACACCGGTGCCTCGACGAGCGGCAGCACGAGCGTCGTCATCGCCGTGACCGAGGCGGCGGCCGAGAAGGCGCGGATATTGCCGATGCGCGCGACAAGCTGGAGCGCGATCGCCGCCCCGACCATGAAGCCGGCCGCATGCATGGCCGCGACGAGGCCGACGCCTCCCGCGCCCAGCCCGAGCCCGGTGAGGCCGAGCGGCGTCAGCACGCTCAGCATGCCGCCCGACAACTGGAGAAACCAGACAGCCAGAATCAGCATGGCAGCGGGGCGGTAAGCGGTCATCGGGAGCGGGGAACCTTCAGGAAAGGGACCGGCGAAACCCTTTCGGCGTCGCACGTTTCAGGCTAGGCTTCAAACCAAATCTTGGGCGAATGTAAGGCCGCCGGACGGGTGCCTGCGCAGGGGCGCGGCGCATCGCCCGGCAGGCCCTGTCGGCGCGGCGGCCTTCGGTTGGCCTGTCGCGCGGGAAAACGCTGCCCGGGACAGAAATCCACCGGAAAAAAACGCCTTCCGGGATTCTCCCATTGACGATTGCTTAACCTTGGACCCACTATATCTAGTATCAGGATTGGAAAGATGCGCTGCATATGGCGGTGCTGGGGGCCAATCCCTTAAAATCAGGAAGAAGGCAAAGCACGCGAAATGACGGCCAGAGAAGCAATTGCGGACATGACACCTGCACTCGTTCGCCGGGGCAAGCCGAAGCGCGCCGAGTTCGATGTGATCGAGGGCATGCGCGTCGATCCGTCGGCGATCGTGCTCGACATTGCCCGCGATTCGCTGCTGACCGATTTCGGCAGGAAGACGCTGGAGGATCGCTACCTCCTGCCGGGCGAAGGCTCCCAGGACATGTTCGCCCGCGTCTCGGCCGCCTATGCCGACAATCTCGGCCACGCCCAGCGGCTCTATGACTACATGTCCCGGCTCTGGTGCATGCCGGCGACGCCCGTCCTCTCCAATGGCGGGGCCGACCGCGGCCTGCCGATCTCGTGCTTCCTCAACCAGGTCGGCGATTCGCTCGACGACATTGTCGGCACGTGGAACGAGAATGTCTGGCTTGCGTCCAATGGCGGCGGCATCGGCACTTATTGGGGCAATGTCC
>CAYSED010000154.1:0-4644 GCA_964429935.1 uncultured Hyphomonadaceae bacterium | reverse complement strand
CAGGTGAGGCTCGCGGGCGGCGCGCGAGGAGCCGAGCGCGAAATGGCGGAGGCCTGCGGCCCGGGCGAGCGCGGCAGGGCGCGCGGTACCGCCGGCATGCGTCGCCATCAGCGCCGCCCGGCCCCTGGCCTTGGTGAGCCCGGCAATGTGCAGAACAGTGTCCGCGCCGGCGACAAGTTCCGACAGGGCGCGCGTGTCCGAGAGAGTGCCCGCGACCCAGCTTGCCACCCGGCTGGTTCCGGGTCCGGGCGGGCGCGGGCTGCGCGTCAGGGCGCGGACAGGGAGCCCCATGGCCGCGAGTTCGCGCAGGACGGCGCGGCCGACAAAGCCGGTTGCCCCGGTGACGGCCACCGGTCCGGCGGGAGGGGTCATCTGAGGTCGGCCGAACCGCCCCGCGCCTTGCGGGCCTCGAGGCCGGAGGAGAGGGCGACGAGGTTCAGGTCCTCGAACCCGCCGCCGACATATTTCTGGCGTGCGCGGGCGCGGCTGATCTTGCCGGACGATGTCACGATGAGGCTCGACAGGGGCACGAGGCCGACATGGACGGTGGCATTGGCGGCCGTGCGGGCGGCGGCGGACGCCTCGGCATGCAGCCGGGTCAGGTTTTCCGGATTGCGCGAGCGGCACTCGACGAGGAGCACGATCTCGTCGGTCCCGTTCTCGGTGGCGACCGGGAAGGCAGCCGTCCGCCCGATGCGGCCTGACACGGCGCTCTCGACGGCCCATTCGAGGTCCTGCGGCCAGATGTTGCGGCCGTGGGCGAGGATCAGGTCCTTGGAACGCCCGGTGATGACGATCTGGCCGTCGAGCCAGTAGCCGAGATCGCCGGTCTCCAGCCAGCCGTCGCTGCTAAAGGCGGCCCGGGTCGCTTCCTCGTTCCGGTAATAGCCGGGGGTGACGGAAGGGCCGCGCACAACGATGCGTCCGACCTTGCGGCTGCCGAGCGCCCGGCCGTCCTCGTCGCGCACTTCCATTTCGTGACCCGGCATGACCGCGCCGCAGAGGATGAAGGTGCGGCGGGCGTCGCTCTGGGTGATGTCGGACGCCGGGACGGCCTCGCCGCTGCGGCTCAGCCGGTCATTGTCCACGGCGTCCTGGACCGCGCCCTGGCCGAGCGGCGCGAAGGTGATCGCGAGCGTCGCCTCGGCCATGCCATAGCTCGGCACGAAGGCTTCGGCGGAAAAGCCATGCTTGCCGAACGCTTCGGCGAAGGCTTCCAGCGCGTCGGCGCGCACCATGTCCCCGCCGATGCCGGCGGCGCGCCAGGTCGACAGGTCGAGCGGCCGGTCGTCGCGCCAGCGCCGCACGCAGAGTTCATAGCCGAAGCTCGGGCTGTAGCTGAGCGTGCCGCCGTTCTCGCTGATGATCTGCAGCCAGGTGAGGGGACGCCGGGCAAAGCCGGACGGCTCCATCAGGTCGAGCGAGAGCTGCGACATCATCGGAGCGACGAGGAAGCCGATGAGGCCCATGTCGTGGTAAAGCGGCAGCCAGGAGACTGCGCGGTCGCCCTCGCGGACCTTCAGGCCGTGGCGGATGATGCCGTCGCAATTGGCCGTCACGGTCGACTGGGTGCCGATGACGCCCTTCGGGTCGTTCGTGCTGCCGGAACTGTACTGGATATAGCAGAGGTCGCCGGGCCCGTGCGGGCGCAGGTCGTCCGGGCCGTCCGGCAGGTCCGGGTTCTCCATGTCGCAGACGGGGACCGCGAGGGCCGCCATGGCCTCGGCGACCATGTCGGCGAGCTTTGGCGGGGCCAGCATCATCCGGACGCCGGCAAAGCCCGCCATCTGGCGCAACTGGTGGACATAGCTCTCCCGCCCGCCCATCGTCGTCGGCATGGGCATCGGCACGGGCACGAGGCCGGCATACTGGCAGGCAAAGAAGGCGCGGGCGAAGCCGGGCGACGTTTCCGCGACGAGGCCGACAAGGGCGTTTCGCGGCGCAGCCGCCGCGAGCCGCCGGGCAAGGGCCATGGCCTCCTGGCGCAGGACCCGGTAGGGCAGGGCCGCTTCGAGGACACCGGTCGCCGAATAGAAATTTATGCCGGACTCGCCCTGCGCCGCATAATCGAGGCCGTCCGTCAGCGTCGCGAAATCACCCAGCCGCAAGTCTAGACCGCTGCGCGTCGGCGTCCGATCTGTCATGCGCTACCCCTCTTCGAGCCTGCCCGTGATCCATGACCCTGCTCCCTGGTCGCCATCCGCCTGGCGAGATGCGGGCACAGTCTGAAGGACATTGTGTATAACCAGATCAGTGCCAAATCTCAAATGCAATTGACAGGGACGATCCGGCGGATCGCGGATTATTGATGGGCCTGTTACATGGTTGCCGCACTGCTGCCAAGCCTTTGGATTCATGATGCTTTCGGGGCGAGTGCGACACCCGTGGCAGGGCCCGCCGCCTTGGTCCCGAAGCGGCAATATGGCGAGATGTTGCAGTTCCAGCACACCGGTTTCCGTGCCTTGCAGACATGCCGGCCATGCAATATCAACCAGTGGTGAGCATCCTGCCGAAAGCGTGCCGGGGTGGCCCGCTCGAGCTGGGCCTCGACCTCGTCCGGGGTTCTGCCGGGCGCAAGCCCGGTGCGGTTGGCGACGCGGAAGACATGCGTGTCGACGGCAATGGTCGGCTCCCCGAAGGCTTCGTTCAGCACGACATTCGCCGTCTTGCGGCCGACACCCGGCAGGCGCATGAGGTCCTTGCGGGTGCGCGGCACCTCGCCGCCGAACTCGCCGATCAGCATGCGCGACAGGGCGATCACGTTCCTCGCCTTGTTGCGCCAGAGGCCGATCGTGCGGATGTGCGCTTCGACCCCCTCAAGCCCGAGCGCGAGCATTTTCTCCGGCGTATCGGCGGCGGCGAAGAGCCCTTTCGTTGCCCGGTTGACCCCGGCATCGGTCGCCTGCGCCGAGAGCGCGACGGCGACGACGAGCGTGAAGGGGCTCGAGAAATCAAGCTCGGTCTGCGGGTCCGGACGGTCCCTTGCCAGCGCCTCGAACAGCGCCTCGGCCGTCTCAGGCGCGAAGACGGGCTTGCGGCGCCGGGGCCTGCGGGACTTCAGGGCGGTTGGCTTTGGCATGCGCGCTATATGTTGCCCGCCCGGCCGGGACGCAAGGACGCAGGGGGTGCATGCTTGCCGCCTGGCGCCCTCAGGCTACACTCTGCCCATGCAGGACCGAGACCGCATCATCTACATGGACGCTGTCCTTCGGCCGAACGCCTCGCTGAGCCCGCAGGCCTTCGTTGTGGTCATGGCGGTTGTCGGCAGCGCGAGTTTTGCGGCCGGGGTCCTCTACCTGACCGCCGGAGCCTGGCCGGTCGCCGGCTTCTTCGGGCTCGATGCGCTCGCCGTCTGGATCGCCTTCCGCGCGAGCTTCCGGGCGCAGGACCAGGCGACGCAAGTCACCGTGGATGCCGTCAGCCTGCGCCTGCGTCACCGCCAGCGCGGCCGGCGCGACAAGGAAGTGACGCTGCCGACGGGATTCGTTCGGGTCGAACTTGACGAGCCTGTAAGCCCGGCAAGCCTACTCAGGATCGAACACGGCGCGACCGCCTATGTCATCGGGCGCTTCCTGCGGCCGGAGGAGCTGCTGAGCTTTGCCACGGCCTTGCGGGCGGCCCTGAGGCGGGCCCGGCTGGAACGCCATCCCGTGCCGGGTGCCGGTGCGGGAGCATAAAAATGACGCATGCGTCATGGTTTTTGGTTTCGGCCTGTGCTAAGGTCCTTTCAAGACTGGCCAGAGAGCCTGCGAAAGAGGAGAGACCCCATGGCTGACACCACGACCATCGCCCCGGCGCTCCAGCGTCCCAGGGTCACGCCCCGCGAGCCGCTGTTCCCGACCAATTACCATTATGGCGAGACGATCCCGCCAGCGTCCTCCCTGAAGCTCGAAGACATCAACCTGGCTGACCCGGAACTCTGGCGGCAGGGCCGGTACTGGGGTCTCTTCGAGCGCCTGCGCAACGAGGACCCGGTGCATTTCCGCGCCGACAGCTTTGTCGGGCCGTTCTGGTCGATCACACGCTATGAGGATGTCATGGCGATCGATACCGATCACATCCGGTTCTCGTCATCATGGGAATATGGCGGCATCACGCTCGGGTCGGCCCCGCCGGATTTCGAGCTGCCGATGTTCATCGCCATGGACGAGCCGCGCCATGGCGAACAGCGCAAGACCGTGCAGCCGGCCGTCGCCCCGCCGAACCTCAAGCTGTTCGAGCCGCTGATCCGCGAGCGCACGCAGAACCTGCTCGATTCGCTTCCCGTCGGCGAGCCGATCGACTGGGTCGACACGGTGTCGATCGAGCTGACGACGATGATGCTTGCTACCCTGTTCGACTATCCGTTCGAGAACCGGCGGCAACTGACCCGCTGGTCGGATGTCTCCACCGGCATGAACAATCCGGACATCTGCCCAGGCGGCGAGCCGCAATGGCGGGAGGAAATGCTCGCCTGCCTTGCCACGTTCTCGCAGATCTTCGAGGACCGGAAGGCCAATCCGCGCACCAATGACCTGATGACGCTGCTCGCACTTGGCGAGAAGACGCGTGACATGACGCCGATGGAGCTTCTCGGCAATGTCATTCTCCTGATCGTCGGCGGCAATGACACGACGCGCAATTCGATGACCGGATCGGTCTATG
>CAYSED010000153.1:4422-4676 GCA_964429935.1 uncultured Hyphomonadaceae bacterium | reverse complement strand
GATCGGCAAGGACGAAGTCCTTGATCGCGTCGGTGACGTGGGGAATGACCTGAATCGTCGCGCCGAGATAGTCGCCGCGCCGCTCCCGGTCGAGAATGTCCCGGTATATCTGGCCGGTCGTGATATTGTCGGACTTGCGGGCCGAGACGCCGGTGAAGCGCTCATAATGGCCGAGGTCGAGATCGGTCTCGGCCCCGTCATCGGTGACGAAGACCTCGCCATGCTGGCGCGGCGACATCGTGCCGGGGTCGACG
>CAYSED010000153.1:0-4412 GCA_964429935.1 uncultured Hyphomonadaceae bacterium | reverse complement strand
AGCTTGCGAAGGCGGACGCCATAGCCGCGCGCCTGGAGGAGTGCGCCGAGCGCAGCAGACGCAATCCCCTTGCCAAGCGAGGACACCACGCCGCCGGTGATGAATATGTAGCGGATCATGGGCATTCTGTGTGTCGTGATTCGCGGGCCGGGCGCTCGGATATTTTGCGCGGGACCCGTCACTCCCGCGGGCTCTCCACAGGTTCTTCGCTGTCCGGGCCAGGGCCGGTTTCAGGGAGCGTCTCTTCGGGCAGGTCAAGCGGCGGCGCGATCACCTCTGCGGCCGGCGGCACGGCGCGCGGCTCGCCGAGAAGCGGGGTCGAGGGGTCAAGCGGGTCGCGCGGCGTGACGGATGCAGGATCCTCCCCGGCGAGCGTGTCCTCGACGGCCGACCCGCTCTCGCCTGCCGTCCGGTTCGCCAGCGTCGTCAGGCCGAGGCTTGTCAGGAAGAAGACGCCGCCGACGATCATGGTCGTGCGCACGAGCGCCCCAGCGGCGCCCCGGCTCGTCATCATGCCGCCGCCGCCGCCGCCAATGCCGAGCGCGCCGCCCTCGGACTTCTGCAGGAGGACGACCGCCACAAGGACGACGCAGGCGATGATATGGATGACGAGAATGACGTTTTGCATGCTGGCCCTGTTGTCCCGATGAGGGTCTGGCGCGGGGAATAAGCGCAATAGCCGTTCGCGCCAAGCCCGGAGATGCTTATTTCTGCACGGCTGCTGCCCAGATGGCGAGGAAGCCTTCTGCCTTCAAGCTTGCGCCGCCGACGAGGCAGCCCCCGACATTGTCGAGCGCCAGGATGGCCGCGGCATTGCCGGGGGTTACTGATCCGCCATAGAGAACGGGCGCGCGGTCGCCGGCGGTGCCGAACCGGCGGACAAGCGCGGCCCGGATCGCCGCGTGGACGGAGGCGATCTCGCCTGGCACTGGCGTGCGGCCGGTGCCGATGGCCCAGACGGGCTCATAGGCGACGGCGAACGGGTGCGAGGCCGCCTCGCGCGGCAGGGATGCATCGAGCTGGCCGAGGACGACCGCCTCGGCAAGGCCCGCCTCGCGGTCGGACAGGCTTTCCCCGACGCAGACGACCGGCACGAGCCCGGCCCCGAAGGCGGCGAGCACTTTCAGGTTGACCAGCGCGCTCAGCTCGCCATGCGCGGCCCGGCGTTCCGAATGGCCGAGAATGACATGGCTCGCCCCGGCATCCTTAAGCATCTCGGCCGAGATGTCGCCGGTATGCGCGCCGGACCTGCCGGTGTGGCAGTCCTGCGCCCCGATGCCGAGCGGCGTGCCCGCCGCCCTGCCCGCGCAGGCGGCGAGGAGTGTGGCCGGCGGGCAGACGAGGGCCTCGGCGCGCGGATCGCCGCTGCCGAGCCCGGCGATGATCGCGTCGATCTCGGCAACCGCCGCGCAGAGCCCGTTCATCTTCCAGTTTCCTGCAATCAGCTTGCGCACTGGCCGGCCTCCCGTCTTGCCTTGGCAATCGCCCCCGCGTAGCAAGCGGTCTGTCGGGATACAAGCAAGACGGAGCGGACGCGCGCCATGAACTTCTTTCGCCAGATCGTCGCCAACAGGATTGTCGGCGGGCTTCTGCTCGGCATCATCATACTCGGCATGGCGGTCTGGGGCATCGAGGACATCTTCAATGGCGGCATCGGCTCGAACATCATCCAGGCCGGCGAGCGCGGCATCAGCCAGCAGGATCTCGACCGCAAGTTCGAGGAAGAGCTGAACCGGGCGCGCCAGCAGCAGGAAGGCGCAGCGATCACGAAGGAACAGGGCGTCGAGTTCGGCCTGCTCGACCAGGTCTTCGCGCTCGAAGCCTCGCGTCTCGCCTTTCTCGGCCATGCCAGGCGGATCGGGGCCGATGCGAGCCCGCGCGCGCTGACGAACCAGGTCCGCGAGGTCGAAGCGTTCAAGAACCCGGTTACCGGCGAGTTCGACCTCAACACCTATCGCCGCGTGCTGGCCGACAACCGGTTCACCCAGTCCGGTTTCGAGCGGGACGTGACCGACGACCTGACGCTGTCCTACCTGCGCGACGGGATCACGGCCGCCGTGGCCGCGCCGGACGCGCTCGCCAGGCTGCAGGCCGTGTTCGAGGGCGAGGCAAGAACCATCAAGCTGATGGTGCTCGCGAAGACGGCCCTGCCGGAACCATCCGCGCCGACCGAGGAAGAGCTCATGGCGTTCTATGAGACCCGTAAGGCGGCATTCACCGAACCGGAGCGGCGGGCGATCAGCCTGCTCTCGCTTTCGGCAGCGGCCTTCATGGCGCAGGCGGACGTGACCGAGGAAGAGATCTCGGCGCTCTACGAGGCGACGAAGACGCGCCGGCTGGCGACGCCGGAGACGCGGACCTTTGTCGAGATCGCCTATCCGAGCGAAGAGGCCGCGCGGGCGGCGTTCGGGGCCCTTGCCGTCGGCGGCGAGATCGAGCCGACGGGCCCGCGCTTCTTCGAGGAGAAGACGGTCAGGGAAAGCGACATCGTGATCGACGCCTTCCGCGCGGACCTGTTTTCGCCGGCAGCCGGGGTCGGCGCGGTTGTCGGGCCCTATCCGGCAGGGGCGGGCTGGCTTCTCGGCCGCATCACGGCGATCACGCCCGGCGAACCGAAGACGCTCGATGAAACGCGCGACGAGATTCGCGCCGAACTGGCGCTCGAACAGGCCGAAACGCGCTTCCTGTCGTCGCTGAACGAGCTTGAGGACTATATCGGCCAGGGCATGGCGATCGACCGGATGGCGGAGGCCTTCGGGCTGGAAGCACAGCGCTTCGAGCCGGTCGATGCGCGCGGCGTCCTTGCCGACGGCACGGCGGCGACCGGTCTGATCGAGGCGCGCGAGGGCCTCCTCCAGGCGTTCCAGCTACCGGCCGGCACGGTCAGCGACCGGTTCGATGCGGGGCAGTCGACCTATGTCGTTTCCGTCGACCGCATCGACCCCGAGCGCCTGCCGGATTTCGACGAGATCCGCGAAAGGGTCGAGGACGCCTTCGTGTTCACGCGGTCGCAGGAAGCGCTGCAGGCCGCCGCCGACGCGATCAAGTCCACTGTCGAGAGCGGCGTCAGCACACTCGAGGAACAGGCCGAAGCCTATGGCACGGCCGTGATCGCCCGGCCGGAGCCGGTCCGGCGGCGCAATGCCGACGGGTCCCTGCCGCAGCAGGTGGTGAACGCCGTGTTCGGCATGGAGGAAGGCACCGTGACGGTCCTGCGCGGGTCCAGCCCCGAGGAAGTCCTGATGGTCGAACTCGTCCGGATCGACCGGCCGGAAAGCGACGAGCTCGCCCTGCTCGCCCCGCTCGCGCAGGGCCAGGTCACGGCGAGCCTGACCAATGACCTCATGTTCGCGTTCGAGCAGGAGGTCCGCAACAGCATGGACGTGAAGACGAACGATGCCGCGCTCGCGGCCTACAAGTCGCAGATCCTGGACGACCGCTGATGGCCGACCGGCTGATGGTCCGGCGGCGGATCGGCGACATCGAGACGCCCGTCGGCGCGCTGCTGAAACTGGGGGCCGAGGCTGCGGGCAGCTTCCTCTTCGAGTCGATCCATGGCGGGGAGCGGCTCGGGCGGTATTCCTTCATCGGGCTCGAACCCGCCGTCTGGTTCCGCATTGCTGATGGCAAGGCCGAGCGGTGCCTGACAGCCGATTTCGGCAATCCGGCCGCAGAGCCTGGCGACCCGATAGCCGCCCTGCGCCGCTTTGCCGAAGACGCCCGCGCGACTTCTGACGAAACCGGCCTGCCGCCCATGGCGAGCGGGGCATTCGGCTATGTCGGCTATGACACGATCCGGCATGTCGAGCCGGTCGCGATAAAGGCCGAGGACCGGCTTGGCGTGCCGGAAACGCTCCTGACGATCCCGCGCGCGGTCATCATCTTCGACCATCTCTACCAGGAGCTCGTCTTCGTCGCCCGCGTGTTCGGCGGAGACGAAAGGGCCGCAAGCGACCTTCTCGACAGGATCGAGGCCCGGCTTGCCGCCCCTGCGCCGATAAGCCCGGCCGAGCGGAACGCCGACGAGATCGACTTTGTGTCGGACACGAGCAAGGCCCGCTATTTCGAGATGGTCGAAAAGGCCAAGGCCTATATCCGCGCCGGCGACATTTTCCAGGTCGTGCCGAGCCAGCGCTTCTCGGCCCCCTTCCCGCGGAAGTCGATCAGCCTTTACCCCTCGCTGCGGCGGCTGAACCCGTCGGCCTTCATGTTCCACATGACTCTCGGGGACGTGACGCTTGTCGGGTCGAGCCCGGAAATCCTCGTCCGGGTGCGTGACGGACGCGTCGCCATCCGGCCGATAGCCGGGACCCGGCCGCGCTCGGGCGATGCGGTCGAGGATGCGAGACGCGCGAAAGACCTCCTCGCTGACGAAAAGGAAATGGCCGAGCATCTCATGCTGCTGGACCTCG
>CAYSED010000152.1:0-4761 GCA_964429935.1 uncultured Hyphomonadaceae bacterium | reverse complement strand
GCGCCGGAACCGGCTCGGGCGCGGTAGTATAGCCCGGAACGGCCGAGTGGACGAAGCGCCGCGCCGCTGCGCGCCTGTCCTCGATGGTCGAAAGTTCGTCCTGAAGGTCAAGAAAGTTCGTGTTCGCCTTGAGGTCCGGATAGGCTTCCGCAAGGGCGAAGAGGCGTCCGAGCGCCCCGGAAAGGGTCGCTTCGGCCTCGGCCTGAGCGGCAACGCCATTTGCCGATACGGCCGAATTTCGCGCGGCAATCACCCGGTCGAACGTCTCTGTCTCATGTTGTACAGCAGAACGAGGCCGATTCCGACGGCTACGATGATGCCGAGTATGACGAGGATTGGTTCCATGCCGAAAAGTCCCCTTGTTCCAGTCCGGGTGAGTCTAGCGGACCGGGCCGGGCTGCGCCAGTTCTAACCTTTGAAGCGTCCGGAGCGCGGAAAGCCTTTGGGAGCCGACTTGCCGGCCTGTGCCCGCTTCCCGGTCCAGTCCCGCCAGTCGGGGAACAGGCGCTGGCGACCGGCTGCATCCGTGACACACAGGCCTTCCGAGGACGGGAAGGTTGTTATGTCCTCGAGTGTGTCCTTGCCACGATAGGCTTGCAGCTTGACGCCCTTTCCGCGCGGCATTTCCGGCAGTTCGGAAAGCGGGAAGACGAGCAGTTTCCGGTTTGTGCCGATGATCGCGACCTGGTCGCCCCGTATCTCGTCGCAGATGCGCAGTTCCGAACCGGCCGGCGGGTTCAGCGCCTGCTTGCCGGCCTTCCGCGTGCTTTCAAGCTCTCCCTCCGGTATGACGAAGCCGTAACCGGCATCGGATGCCATAAGACGCTTGCGGCCTGGATCGAGCCGGAACATGGCGACGATATCGACGCTGTCATCGAGATCGATTGAAAGGCGTATCGGCTCGCCGTGCCCGCGCCCGCCCGGCAGCTTGTCCGTGGCAAGCGTGAAGGCGCGGCCGTCGCTCGCCACCAGGATCAGCTTGTCCGTTGAATGGAGTTCCTCGGAAAGGAAAAGGCTGTCGCCGTCCTTGAACTTGAAACTTTCCACGCCGAGGCCGTGGCCGCGCATGGCCCTGATCCATCCCTTGTGGGAGAGAATGACCGTCAGCGGCTCCTTCGGTGCCGAGGCCTCGATCGCCGCCGAAACGTCGATCTCCGGAGCCTCGGCAAACTGGGCGCGGCGGCGTCCGAGATCCGTTTCCGGGTCGAACACTTTCCTGGCCTCCTTCAGAAGCCCCGCGACGGCTTTCCACTGCCTGGCTTCCGAGCCGATGAGCGACTGGATCTCGGCTCGCTCTTCCTGCAGTTTCGCGTGCTCGGTGCGGATCTCGATCTCCTCGAGCTTGCGCAGCGCCCGCAGGCGGAGGTTCAGGATCGCTTCGGCCTGAGTGTCACTCAGCCCGAAACGCGACATCAGTTCCTGTTTCGGCTCCTCCTCCTCGCGGATGATCCGGATCACTTCGTCGATGTTCAGGTAAGCAACAAGATAGCCGTCAAGCAGGTGCAGGCGGGCTTCGATCTTGCCGAGGCGGAAGCGGGCGCGGCGGACGACAACCTCCCGACGGTGGTCGAGATAGGCCTTCAGAACACCCTTCAGGCCCATGACCTGCGGGGCACCCCTGTGCAGCACGTTCATGTTGAGCGAGAAGCGCGTTTCCAGCTCGCAGAGGCGGAACAGGCTTTCCATCAGGACAGACGGCTCGATGGCCCGCGACCGGGGTTCGAGCACGATCCGGACATCCTCGGCGCTTTCGTCGCGCACGTCGGCGAGGAGCGGGGCCTTCTTCGTCTCGATCAGTTCGGCAAGGCGTTCGATCAGTTTTGATTTCTGAACCTGGTAGGGAATTTCTGTAATGACGACCTGGTAGAGCCCCCGGCCGAGGTCCTCGGTCTCCCATTTCGCGCGCATGCGGAAGCCGCCCCGGCCGGTCTCGTAGGCCTCGAGCATGGAGGCGCGATCCTCCACGATCAGACCGCCTGTCGGGAAGTCCGGCCCGGGCATGAGCTTGAGGAGATCTGCGGTCCCGGCAGCGGGATTGCTGATGAGAAACAGGGCCGCGTTGATGACTTCGGCGGCATTGTGCGGCGGAATGCTGGTCGCCATGCCAACCGCGATGCCGGTCGCGCCATTGGCAAGGAGGTTCGGGAATCCCGCCGGCAGGACGACAGGTTCGCGGTTGGCCTCGTCATAGGTATCACGGAAATCGACGGCGTCCTCGGCCAGCCCGTCGAGCAGAAGCTCGGCCGCATGCGTCATCCGGCTCTCGGTATAGCGCATGGCGGCAGCGCTATCGCCGTCGATATTGCCGAAATTGCCCTGCCCGTCGACGAGCGGGTAGCGGACCGAAAAATTCTGCGCAAGGCGGACGAGCGTGTCATAGATCGACGTGTCGCCGTGCGGATGGAAATTGCCCATCACCTCGCCGACGATCTTCGCGCATTTGCGATAGGCACCGTCGGGATTGAGGCGCAGTTCGCGCATGCCGTAGAGAATGCGGCGCTGGACCGGCTTCAGCCCGTCGCGCACGTCGGGCAGCGCGCGGGCCGTAATCGTCGACAAGGCGTAGGCCAGATAGCGCTTTGAAAGCGCCTCGTTCATCGGCTCGTTGACGATATGGTCGTCCGGCTCCCGATCCATCACATCAGACATTTGCGGCCTCCTGCGCGCACGACTCGGTATCGGCTCATCATGCTAACAGAAAGCGCGTCTTGGTTAAGCAATGGAAAACTGCGTATTTTCGATTGTCGGCAGAAGATTCATCACCGCCCAAGCAGGCGGTTTTCGCACGGAGCTCGGATCCGTTCCCCTGTGCCGCCAGCGAATGCCGGGGCAGACTTGCCCCTGTCACGCGAAGGCACTGGACGTGGCTCAAACCTGCTGGACAAGTTAATTTTGTTAACTGTCCGGAACGATCTGGGAGCGTCCGCCATGCCGATCATGAAGTTTTCGAGCCTCGCTGTCCTTTTTGCTGTGGCAAGCCTCCTTATGCCCTATCCCACAGGATTTGGGAGCGCCGACGCGCAGCAAGCGGTTCGTCCGGCCGAAATGCAGCCCCGCCAGCATGTGCAAAGCCGTGCCGCCCCTGCGCGCCAGGGCAGCCGTCAGTATGCCGGGCGGTCATTTCTTCCGGGTGTTGTCGTGAAGGGATCGACCGGCGGCTTTCCGGTCGGCAGGTTCACCCATGGCGAGCCCTACTATGGCGGGCACGGAGTCTATGTGCGCCCCCGCCGGGACGGCTTCATCGGCGGCGAGCGCGTGCGCCGTCGCCCGGATTAGGACCTAGTCCGGCAGCACCGCCATGGACGACCTCTCAAGACGGCGGATCAGGATGTCGCGCGCTTCCGGCGGCGGCTTGTTGATGAGGTCGTAGAGCCGCCGCTCGAGAAAATGCCCGGTCATGAGGAGGCCAGCTCCGACCGCATCCGGCGTCACGGGTGCGCCCGGATCGATCAGGAAGCGCGGCAGGAGGAAGAGCCGGTCGAGATAGGCCTCCGCTTCCGATCCCCGGACGGCCCGTCCGGTACGCGGGCTGACATGGGTCAGGCCGTCATTGCCGCCGCTGATAGCGCATTTCGAGAGATCGAGCCCGAAGCCGAGCGTTCCGAGAAGACCCATTTCCCAGCGCACATAGAGCGCAGGCCAGATCTCCGGATCGTCAAGCGCGTCGAGCAAGAGGGTCGTTGCCTCGTAAATGGCCGACCCCGCCCGGTCGCCCTCTTCCAGCGCCGAGCGGAGGATGGCCGTGACCGCCGCTATGGCGGCGAGCGCGTCGGCAGTTTCGATATGGCTCGCCGCCCGCTCCGAGACGGCCTCGGCAACGTCGAACCGGCCAAGCTGGTCTTCGAGCCGCCCGGTCCAGGAAAGCTGCACGGTGTTGCCGGCATCGAGCTGCCCCCGTCTTCGCCGCGACGCGCCGCCATGAACGAGCCCCGCCCGTCGTCCCTGGGTCGCGGTCAGGACATCCAGGATCAGCCCGCCTTCACCGAACCGCCTGCCGCCCAGGACGAGAGCCTCATCTTCCCACTGCATGTCCCGGCCTCATGCCTTCAGACATCGAAATCCAGCCCGAAATCGCTGTAGCGCTCGCGTTTCTCCTGCCATTTCTCGTCGACCTTGACGAACAGGAAGAGGTGCACCTTGCGGCCAAGGATCGCGGCCAGTTCCTCGCGGGCCGCCGCGCCGACGGCCTTGATGGTCTGTCCGCCCTTGCCAAGAGCCATGGCCTTGTGCCCTGCCCGCCCGACAATGACGGCCTGCTCGATCCGCACCGAGCCGTCTTTCAGTTCGGTCCAGCTCTCGGTCTCCACCATGAGCTGGTAGGGAAGTTCCTGGTGCAGGCGCAGCATCAGCTTTTCGCGCGTGATCTCGGCGGCGAGCACGCGAACAGGAATGTCGGCGGACTGGTCAGCCGGGTAAAGCGCCGGGCCTTCGGGCATGCGGGCGGCGAGCCGGTCGAGCAGCCGGTCGACACCGTCGCCGTTTTCAGCCGAGATCATGAAGATTTCGTGGTAGACCCCGGCGGCATCCATTTCGGCGATCAGCGGCAGGATCTCGTCATGGGCGAAGAGGTCGATCTTGTTGAGGGCGAGCAAGACTTTCCGACCGGCCTGCCCGAGGCCGTCCATGACCCTTCGGTCATCTTCGATGGACAGCGATTGCGCGCTCGACAGTTTGTCGCCCTTCCTGTCAGCGATCCAGACAGAAGCATCGACGAGGTGAACAACGGCATGTTGCTCTCGCTGTACCAGGCGCGGGCTTCTT
>CAYSED010000151.1:0-4823 GCA_964429935.1 uncultured Hyphomonadaceae bacterium | reverse complement strand
TCGATGCCGGCACGGTCGATCATGTCCTGGTGCGCGCCCCGGCCGCGCACTTGCGAAACCTGATGTACGACGATCCGGCAACGCCCGCCGAGGCGCGCTTCTCGCTCGAGTACAATCTCGCCGTCGGCCTGCTCGAGGGCGATGTCGGCCTCGCCGATTTCGAACCTGACAGGATTGCGCGTGCCGATGTCCGCGCCCTGCTTGCCAGGATCCGCAAGGATCCGGTCGAGGCGCTAGAGAGCGAGTTTCCGACCGAGGTTCATGTCGCGCTGAAGACAGGCAAGACCGTTACGGCCCGGATCGCCATGCCGGTCGGTAGCCGGGAGCGCCCGCTCACCGATGTGCAAGTCTGGCAGAAATTCGAAGCCTGCGCGAGAGCCGTCCCGGGCTTCGGGAGTGCCTCTGCGGTGCGTCGCGCGCTGGACCCCGGCCGGGCCGGACTGCCGGTGCGCGAGCTCACGGGCCTTCTCGCCGCGACCGGGCCCCGCGCAACAGCCATGGCCACAGGGTCACTGTCATGACGAAACTCACTGCACTCATCCTTGCGGCCAGCCGCAAGGGCCCGGACGACCCGGTTGCCCGCCTGCAGGGCGTCAGCCACAAATGCCTCGTCCAGATCGATGGCGAAGTCATGCTGGAACGGGTCGTGCGCGAGATCCGGGCGAGCGGTCATGTCGGGCGCATCTTCGTGTCGATCGAGTCCGAAAGCCTCTTGCGCCAGTCGCCCGCGCTCGCCGCTCGCCTGGATGCGGGCGACATCGCCTTCGTCCCGAGCGGGGAGAACCTCTTTCTGAGCGTTGTCGGGGCTGCCGGGCAGGTCGCATCGCCCTTTCCGCTGCTCGTCTCGACCGGCGACAATGCCCTGCATACTTCTGCCATGATCGACCATTTTGCCGAGGCGTTCCTGGCGAGCCATGACGATACGATGGTGGCCATGACGCCAGCCGACATGATTCTCGCAGCCTATCCGGACGGCAGGCGCGCCTTTCACGAACTGAAGGATGGCGGCTGGTCTAGCTGCAATCTCTATGGCCTGCGCAATGACAAGGCGCTGCGTGCGGCCCGCGCGTTCGAAACCGGCGGCCAGTTCGGAAAGAACCCGCAAAGGATCGCCGCCGCCTTCGGCTTGCCTTTCATGGTTAAGTACCGCTTGAGGCTGGCAACGCTGGACGGTCTTGCCCGGCACCTGTCACGGCGCTGGAAACTCACCGTGTCGCCCGTCATCATGCCGTTTGCCGACGCGCCGATCGATGTCGACAGTCCGGATGACTTCGAGAGGACCGAACGTATCCTGAAATCACGCCGTGCTGTCGCCTGAACGGCTCCGCCCTCAGCCGATCTCGAAATCACCGGCCCGGTGGCCGGGATCCGGATATTTCGGGTCCATGTTTTCAAGCGTTCCGCGCACGATCCGGGCAATCATCGCATTGCGCCGCGTCTCGCTGTCCGAGGGCACGACATGCCAGGGCGCATGCGGGGTCGAGCAGCGTTGCACGGCAAGCTCATAGGCGGTCATGAAGTCGCCCCAGAGCTTGCGGTCCTCGAGGTCGCCAGGATTGAATTTCCAGCGCTTGTGAGGTTCTTCGAGGCGCTCGGCGAGGCGCTTGCCCTGCTCTTCATAGGAAATATTCAGCATGAATTTCAGGATGGTGACGCCGTTCTCGGCAAGGTGCTTCTCGAACGCGTTGATCTGGCCGTAGCGCTGCTCGACAGCGTCGGCGGGGGCAAACCCCCGCACGCGTGCGACAAGCACGTCTTCATAGTGCGAGCGGTCGAATATGCCGATATGGCCCTTGCGCGGCACGGCATCGTGGACACGCCAGAGATAGTCATGCGCCAGTTCGGTCGCTGACGGGGCCTTGAAAGCCTTGACTTGCATCCCGAGCGGCGAGGTTTCCGCAAACACGCTCCGGATGACGCCGGACTTGCCGGACGTGTCCATGCCCTGCAGCACGACGAGCAGCGCCCGCTTGCCCTCGGCATAGAGCTTGTCCTGCAGTTCGTCGATCGCGGCGGCGTCTTCCTTCAGGCTCGCCTCGGCGTGTTTCTTGTCGCCGAAAAGGTCCGGATGCCGGGCAGGACGGGACGCCAGGCTGAACGGTTTGCCTGGCTCGGCCACGAGTTCAGCGGCGACCGCCTCGTGGCTCGGCTGGTTCGGACTGGGCATCAAACCGTCTCCGGAAAGCAAAAGGCCGCGCAACCCTTGTCGCGCGGCCTTCCCGAGGGATGCAAGGGCCGCAGAAGCTTACGACGAATAGAATTCGACGACCTGGGCAGGTTCCATCTTCACCGGATAGGGAACATCCGTCAGCGACGGGATGCGCACGAACGTCGCTGTCATCGCTTTCGGATCGACTTCGATATAGTCCGGCAGGTCGCGCTCGGCCGAGCCGAGCGCTTCGAGGACGAGCGCCATGTTGCGCGACTTCTCGCGAACCTGGACGATATCGCCGGGCTTCAGGCGGTAGGAGCCGATATTGGTCTTGACGCCATTGACCATGACGTGGCCGTGATTGACGAACTGGCGGGCGGCGAAGATCGTCGGCACGAATTTCGAGCGGTATACGAAGGCGTCGAGGCGGCTCTCGAGCAGGCCGATCAGGTTCTCGGCCGTGTTGCCCTTGCGGCGCGCCGCTTCGTCATAGGCCTTGCGGAACTGTTTCTCCGTGATGTCGCCATAGTAGAATTTCAGCTTCTGCTTGGCCATGAGCTGCAGGCCGAAATCGGACACCTTGTTGCGCCGGGCCTGGCCGTGCTGGCCGGGCCGTGTCGGGCGCTTGTTGAAGGGAGACTTGGGGCGGCCCCAGACATTCTCGCCGACCCTGCGGTCGATTTTGTACTTCGCGCTGTGGCGACGTGACATGGCAGTACCTCAATTTTTCGGCGCGGGCCGGCGGGCGGCGACAGTGCGCCCGCGATTCCAACGGCGGCTCCGCACCAGCCCGTCTTCAGAATGCGCGCTTAAAGCCGAAAGAGGCTGCAGGGTCAAGCCGGAGGCTGCCTCCGCCGCCTGTTCTGCCCACCGACAGCGGCAACCGAACCATGACTGGCAGATGAACGCGCCGTTCCGGACCGGTTCGGTGCAGGCAGTCCAGACAGGTACCCGGGCGATGACGGGAAAACTCCTCCCTCATCAAAAGCGCCTCACCTCGCGGCTGATGGCCCCGTCATCGCCCATCCTGCCCGGCCCGGGACTTGCCCCGCCCTCTGGCGAGCGCCTTTACAGCCCCGCGAAACGTTCGCACCTCCTGGCTAGTCCAGTCGGCTCGGATGAAGGCTGCCCGAAGATTGCGGATCATGACAGGGGTCTTCTCGGGCGGGTAGAAATAGCCGGCCCGTTCCAGCTCCGCCTCGAAATGGCCGAACATGCCGGCGAGTTCCTCGCGGCTCGCCGGAGGCTTCGGTGGCGGGAACGCCGGCGGCGTCCCGAGCGACACCTCGCCCCAGGCCTGCGCAAAGACGCCGACCGCCATGGCAAGATTGAGAGAGGAGAAGGCCGGATTGACCGGAAAGGTCAGGATCGTGCCGGCCAGCGACACATCTTCGTTTGACAGGCCGGAGCTTTCGCCCCCGAAGAGGACGCCTGTCCCTGTCCCGCCAGCCCGCTGCAGGGCGGCCGCGCTAGCCATCGGCCCGAGCACCGGCTTCTCGAACCCGCGCGGGCGGGCGGTGGCAGCATGGACGTGGGCAAGATCCGCAAGGGCGTCCACGGTCCGGCCGAAGATGCTCGCCCGGACGCCAGCCGCAAACGCCCCCGCTGACAGGGTTTCGGCCTCCGCACTCGGCCAGCCGTCGCGCGGCGCAACGAGCCGCAGGTCCGTCAGCCCGAAATTCAGCATGACGCGGGCTGCCGCGCCGATGTTCTGGCCAAGCTGGGGTTCGACGAGGATGATGGCCGGTCCGGTCATGCTTCGCTCCTCTGCCCAAGGACCCGGCCCGCGTCAAACACATTGCCGCGAGTGGCGGGGGAATCGGCCGCTTCCGCCCGGCAGGCCTTTTGACGTGACCGCGCGCTCTGCTATAGGCCGCGAGACGGTTTCACAGAGGAATGGGCGACATGGCGAAGATCAAGGTTCAGAACCCCGTGGTCGAAATGGACGGGGACGAGATGACCCGGATCATCTGGCAACTGATTAAAGACGACCTGATCCATCCCTATCTCGACGTGGACCTCAAATATTTCGATCTCGGCATCGAGATGCGCGACGAGACAAACGACCAGGTCACGATCGATGCGGCGAACGCGACCAAGAAATACGGCGTGGCCGTCAAGTGCGCGACCATCACGCCGGACGAGCAGCGCGTTGAGGAATTCAACCTGAAGAAGATGTGGAAGAGCCCGAACGGCACCATCCGTAACATTCTCGGCGGTGTCGTGTTCCGCGAACCCATCGTCATTTCCAATGTGCCACGCCTCGTGCCCGGCTGGACCAAGCCCGTCATCATTGGACGCCATGCCTTCGGCGACCAGTACAAGGCGACCGATTTCCTCGTGCCCGGCAAGGGCAAGCTGATGATGAAATGGGTCGGCGAGGACGGCGCCGTGATCGAGAAGGAAGTGTTCGACTTCCCGGAGCCCGGCGTTGCCATGGGCATGTACAATCTCGACCAGTCGATCCGCGCCTTCGCCCGCGCCTGCTTCAATTTCGGCGTCCTGCGCCAGTGGCCGGTCTATCTGTCGACCAAGAACACCATCCTCAAAGCCTATGACGGACGTTTCAAGGACATCTTCCAGGAGATTTTCGACACGGAATTCAAGGCCGAGTTCGCGAGGTTCGGCGGCGAATACCAGCACCGGCTGATCGACGACATGGTCGCGTCCG
>CAYSED010000150.1:0-4837 GCA_964429935.1 uncultured Hyphomonadaceae bacterium | reverse complement strand
GCAAGGACGTGACGGCCAAGTGCTATGGCGGCGACGCCAGCCGCAAGCGCAAGCTCCTCGACAAGCAGAAAGCCGGCAAGAAACGCATGCGCCAGTTCGGCAAGGTCGAAATCCCCCAGGAAGCCTTTGTCGCGGCGCTCAGGATGGATAGCAACTGATCTTCCGGATGCGTATTCTTCCGGCGTCATCCCGGAAGCGCCAGTAGGGCGGGGTTCACCCCGCCACCTGCGCATCTGTCATCCCAATGGCGGGGTGAACCCCGCCCTGCAACGACTGCCATCCCGCAAAGCGCGCCCGCCCCTCAGCCCTTGTCCGCCGGCCGGTTGCGGCCAAAATTCACGTCCGGCGATTCCTGCCCGGCCTCGATGATTGCCTTGCGGATGCCGCGCGCACGGGTGAATTCGGCGAACAGCGCTTCGCCGTCGCCATGGCGGATCGCTTTCTGCAGGGCGGCGAGGTCTTCGGAGAACCGCCCCAGCGTTTCGAGCACGGCGTCCCGGTTGTTGAGGAAAACGTCCCGCCACATGGTCGGGTCTGAGGCGGCGATGCGGGTGAAGTCGCGAAAGCCGCCGGCCGAATATTTCACGACCTCGCCCTCGTCGATGCTCTCCATGTCATGGGCCGTCGAGACGATATTGTAGGCAATCAGGTGCGGCAGGTGCGAGGTGATCGCGAGGACGCGGTCATGCCGGGCGGCGTCCATCGTCTCGACCCGCGCGCCGAGCCGGGTCCAGAAGGCGGACAAGGCCTCGACGCTCGCACTGTAGGCCTTGTCGGTCCGGGGTTCCGGCGTCAGGATGTGCCAGGCGCCCTCGAACAGGGTCGCGAACCCGGCATCCGGCCCGGATTTTTCCGTCCCGGCAATCGGGTGGCCGGGGACGAGATGGGCATGGGCCGGGCAGTGCGCCGCCATGGCGGCCCGGGCCGAGGTTTTGACCGAACCGGCATCGGTGAGGATCGCGCCAGGTTTCAGCGCGCCGGACACGCTTTGCGCCGCGGTTCCGAGCGCCCCGACCGGGACGCAGAGGATGATGCAGTCGGCTCCGGTCGCGGCGGCCTCGGCGGTTGCGGTGATCTCGCCAAGCCCAAGCTCGCTCGCCCGCTCGCGCACGGCCGGGTCGGTATCGAAAAGCGCAGCCGTGCCCGCCGCGCCGCTGGCTTTCGATGCCCGCGCAATGGACGATCCGATCAGGCCGATGCCGAGGATCGCGATCCGGTCGAAGACGGGGCCGGACATGCCCTAGCCCGCAAAGGCTTCAAAGGCGGCGAGCACGTCATTGTTCGCTTCGACTGTGCCGAGCGACAGGCGCAGGCAATCGCCGAGCCCGTAGGCCGTCATGTCGCGAATGACGATGCCGCGCGAGCGGAGGTAAGCGTCGGCGGCGGCCTTGTCCTTGCCCGGCGTTTCCGGGAACCGGATCAGCATGAAGTTCCCGACGCTCGGCTTCACGTCAAGCCCGAGCGCGGCAAGCCCGGCCGTGACGCGGGCCAGCTCGGTCTCGTTGTGCGCCGCCGAGCGCTGCATGAAGGCCTCGTCGCCGATCGCCGCTTCCCCGGCAGCGAGGGCGAGCGCATTGACATTGAACGGCCCCCGGACGCGGTGGAGCGCGTCGATCACGCTCGCCGGGCCATAGGCCCAGCCGAGGCGGAGCGCGGCGAGCCCGTGGATCTTCGAGAAGGTCCGCGTCATCAGGACATTCGGCGCCTCGCCAGCGAGCGCCGTCCCGGCATCATAATCATTGCGCCGGACATATTCGGCATAGGCGCCGTCGAGGACGAGGAGAATGTCGTCCCGGAGGCCCGCATGCAGCCGGCGCACCTCGTCAAAGGGTATATAAGTGCCCGTCGGATTATTCGGATTGGCAAGGAAGACGATGCGGGTTTTCGGCGTCACGCGCGCGAGCATGGCATCGACATCGGCTGTGAGGTCTTGTTCCGGCGCATTAATCGTCACCGCCCCGCTTTGCTGGGCAACGAGACGGTAAACGAGGAAAGCGTGCGTCGTCTGGATGATCTCGTCGCCGGGGCGGAGATAGGCGCGTCCGAGGAGCTGGAAAATCTCGTCCGAGCCCGAGCCGCAAATGATCCGGTCGGCATCGAGGCCGTATTTCGCGGCAATCGCCCGGCGGAGCCGGGTCGCCCCGCCGTCCGGATAGGTTTCGAGATGGTTCGCGGCGTCCCGGACTGCGGCGAGCGCCGCTTCGGAAGCCCCGAGCGGGTTCTCGTTGGATGACAGTTTCCAGCCGCCCTCGGACGGCTCGCCGCCCTTGTAGGGAATGATGTCGAGGATGTTCGGCAAAGGCTGCGGCCCGGCCATGGCTTGCTCCCGTCTCTCGGAAACCTGCGAGGTGCGGAAAAACAGGCCTAAGGTCAAGGGGCTGTAACGCCTCAGGTGCTTGGCAGGACCTGCGCCTGCTTGACCCGTCCATAGGCAAAGCTCGTATCGATCCCGGCAATGCCGGGCAAGCGCTGCAGCTTCTTGCGGATGAAGGTTTCGTAGGCGTCGAGCCCGGACACGACCGCGCGCAACAGATAGTCCGACTGGCCGGTCATCAGCCAGCAATCCATCACTTCCGGCATGTCGCGGATCGCCGCCTCGAACGCATTGACGGCCTCGTCGCCATGGCGCTCGAGCTTGACCCGGATGAACGCGGTCACCGGCAGGCCGAGCGCTTTCTGGTCAACGAGCGCCGCATAGCCCTGGATGACGCCTGCTTCTTCGAGCAGGCGCACGCGCCGCAGCGTCGGAGAGGCGGACAGCGCAACCCGGTCGGCAAGCTCCTGGTTCGAGAGGCGGCCCTCGGCCTGAAGGATCGCGAGAATTTGGCGGTCTTTGCTGTCCATAGCGACAGAATTGGCAGAATCTGCCACTTTCGGAAAGAGTTTCTTGCCAGATCGCAAAGTCTTGCGGGGCGCGATGTGTTATACTCCATACAAGCAGAACGCCGGAGACCCGCCATGCGTAACGAGAAGACACCGGGATTTGCCACCCGCGCCATCCATCACGGCTATGATCCGATGACCGAGCAGGGCGCGCTGACCCCGCCTCTGCACCTGACCTCGACCTTCGCCTTCGAGACCGCCGAAGAGGGCGGGGCGCGCTTTGCCGGCAAGGCGTCCGGGCACATCTATTCGCGCATCTCCAATCCGACGACGGACCTTCTCGAACGCCGCATGGCTGCCCTTGAGGGCGCCGAGGCGGGCGTTGCCATGGCGTCCGGCATGGGCGCGATCACGTCTGTCCTCTGGACCTTCCTGAAGGCGGGCGACGAGGTCATCACCGACCAGACGCTCTATGGCTGCACGTTCGCCTTCATGCGCGACGGGCTGACGCGCTTCGGCGTTCTGGTGACCCATGTCGACCTGACCGACCCGTCCGCGCTTGAAGCGGCCATCTCTGACAAGACGCGGATCGTCTATTTCGAAACGCCCGCCAATCCGAACATGCGCCTTGTCGACATCGCGGCCATCAGCGCCATCGCGCGCCGCCATGGGGCAAAGACCATTGTCGACAATACCTATGCGACGCCCGTCCAGACCCGGCCGATCGAACACGGCGCGGACATCGTCCTGCACTCGGCGACGAAATATCTCGGCGGGCACGGCGACCTGATTGCCGGGATCGCGGTCGGTTCCGCCGCGGACATGGCCGAGGTGCGCATGATCGGGGTCAAGGACATGACCGGGGCGGTGCTCGCGCCGTTCAATGCCATGCTGATCCTGCGCGGCCTGAAGACGCTCGAACTGCGTGTCGAGCGCCATGCGGCGAGCGCGATGGCGGTCGCCGGGTTTCTTGACGCCCACCCGGCCGTCGCGCGCGTCCATTATCCGGGCCTCGCCAGCTTTCCGCAGCATGCGCTTGCCAAGCGGCAGATGTCGTCCTTCGGCGGCATCATCGCGTTCGAGCTGGCCGGCGGTTATGCGGCGGGCATCGCCATGATGAACCGCCTGAACCTCGTCCTGCGCGCCGTCTCCCTCGGCGATGCCGAAACCCTGATCCAGCATCCGGCGAGCATGACCCATTCGACCTACAGCGCCGAAGAGCGTGCCGCCCACGGGATCCCCGACGGGCTCGTGCGGCTCTCGGTCGGGCTCGAATCCGTCGATGACATCCTCGCCGATCTTGCCGGCGCGCTCGACCTTGCGGAGGCCCGCGCCGCCTGACCCGGCTTGACCTTGCCGCCGCCTCCCTCCAGTTGGAAAGCCATGAGCACGCATACCCGCACCCGCGCCCTCGCCGCCGAGGCGACCGAGACTGTCGAGACCGTGACCATGGCCGATCTTGACCTGACCGGCCTTTCCTGGGCGCGGGCGCAAGGCACCGTGCAGAACCTGCGCGACCGCCGGTTCGACCTCTACAAGACCGTGTGGATGGGCAAGTGACAGCGGCCCCGGACCGGACCGGCATCACGCCTGACGGCTTCCTGACCGATAGCTGGTATCTCGGCTCGGCGAGCGCCGACCTGAAGCCCGGCCGGCAGGTCCGGCGCATCCTGCTCGGCGAGCCGGTGCTCATCGGCCGGACGCAGGCAGGGGAGGCCTTCGCCCTGCGGGACATCTGCCCGCACCGGCTCGTCCCGCTCTCCGAAGGCCGACAGGTCGAGACCGGCGGCGAGGCGACGGTCCAGTGCCCCTATCACGGCTGGCGCTTTGGCACCGACGGGGTCTGCCGCCTCATGCCCTCGCTGGTCGACGGGCAGGCCTATGATGTCTCGAAGGTCCGCGTGCGCGCCTATCCGGTGCACGAGGCGCACGGGGCTGTTTTCGTCTATATCGCCGACAATCCGCGCTCCGCCGCCCCGCCCGCCGTGCCGCCGCCGGATTTCGGACCGCTGCC
>CAYSED010000149.1:0-5007 GCA_964429935.1 uncultured Hyphomonadaceae bacterium | reverse complement strand
GCATGGCGGCAGCGAGGGCGGCGACCGCGTCGGCGCCGGCTTCCTCGCCATAGACCGGCATGATGATGCGGCCATTGGCGAAGGCGAAGTTCATGTGGCTTGCCGCAACAGGGTCGCCGCCTTCATCCGTCACGAGGCCGGGAGACGGGATCGTGACGACATCGAAGCCCTCGTCGCGCAGGCGCGCCTCGATGTCGCCGAGCACATCCCGATTGGGATCGCCGGCACCGCAGGGCCGCTGGCAGGCAACCCGGTTCGGGCCAATGAAGCGGGCGACATTATCGACGTGGCCGTCCGTATGGTCCCCGGCGAGGCCGTCGCCAAGCCAGACGACCCGGCTTGCACCAAAGGCCGCCGACAGGCGCGATGCGGCCTCCTCCTCGGTCCAGCCCCGGTTGCGGTTGGCATTCAGGAGGCACTGGCGCGTCGTCAGAAGGCACCCCGCACCGTCATGGTCGATCGCGCCGCCTTCGAGAATGAACGCGGACCGCGCCTCGTCAATGCCGTCGACCGCCAGCATGGCCCCGGCTGTCTCCCGGTCGCCCGGCAGGTCGTACTTTCCGCCCCAGCCGTTGAACGTGAAGGTAAGGCCGACAGGCCGCCCGGCATCGAGGGCATAGACAGGCCCGGTGTCCCGCAGCCAGATGTCGCCCATTGGAAGCTGGCGGACGGTCACCCGGCCCGGGCACATCTCGCGGGCCGCTACGGCCGCCGCTGCGTCGCCCGCGATCAGGCGGACCGGGACGCTGGGCGCGAGGGCGGCGACCAGGGCGGCGACCTCCCGGCGGGCACCGGCGAGGTCATCCTGCCAGAGATCGGCCGCGCTCGGCCATCCGATCCAGACACAGGCCTGCGCGGTCCATTCTGCGGGAACATGTCGTTCAGGGTCGATCATAAACCGGCTCGTGCCATAGTGCCGAAGAATGGCAAGCAGGAATTGCTTGGCCAAACGGAAAAAGGGCGGCCAAAAAGGCCGCCCTTTCACTCTACTCACGCAACTTACGCTACGAGAACTATTGTCTAGCAAAGTCTCCTGACAAAGTCCAAGTCTGTTTCATGTCCATTTGGCAAACCTTGGACTGGCGTGTCAGCTTTCTTCAGGCGACAGGGGCGCTGCATCCTTCCACACGTCGCGAATGCGGGCATCGCGGCCGCAGCCATTGCGATAGTAGGAATAGCGCAGGCGATTCTTCTGGTGATAGTCCTGGTGATAGTCCTCGGCCGGCCAGAACGTGCCCGCATCGAGCACCGGCGTCACGACGGGGCCCGGCAGTATGCCGGCACTCTCGAGGGCCGTCTTGGACATTTCGGCAATGTCGCGCTGCTCCGGCGTGACAGCGAAGATGGCCGTCCTGTAGCTGTCGCCGCGATCACAGAACTGGCCGCCGGCATCGGTCGGATCGACATGCCGCCAGAAATACTCGACGATCTCGCCATAGGAGACCCGGGACGGATCGTAGGTCACCTGGACAGCTTCGTAATGCCCGGTGTCGCCATAGGTCACTTGCTGGTAGGTCGGGTTCTCGACCGTCCCGCCGGCATAGCCGGAGACGGTTTCGATAACGCCGCCGAGCTTGTCGAAGTCGGCCTCGACACACCAGAAGCAGCCACCGGCGACGATGGCAGTTTCATATCCTGCCGCGACTTGCGGTTTTGGCCGGGACACTTCCTCGTCGGCTGTCGCCGTCAGCATGAAGCTGATGAGGCCCGCCGCCGCCGCGAGGCTGATGATGGCGAGGTTGGACTGGATCAGCTTTGCAAGTCGGGTCATGGCGGGGCCTGGCTTAGGGGTCTGTTCAGGGGTCTGGCGCGCTTTGCCGCAAATCCGGGCAAGGCAGTCAATTCATAGCCTATATGGCAATTCGGCTCTGGCTTGCCAGCCCCTGCTGCAAGGTTCACGCGTAGTTGTCCGGCTGTGTGCCAAAAAGGTCGCGCGACTGCCCGCAAATGAGGCAGGAGCGCCCGCAAACGGCCTAGCCAAGCACGCGCACGCGCACCCGCGATTCGCGCCCGTCCGCATCGACAGCGCTCACCATGTAGAAGCCCGGCGCAGACGGTTGCCATACCGGCAGGCCTGCCGCGTCGCTGGGACAGGGCTCTCCGTCGACGAACCAGTCGAGCGGTCCGGTGCCCTGCCCGGCGAACACGAACGGCCGGGACGGCTGGCCGCCGACAAGGCCGGCCCAGAGCTCGGCGTCGCGCGGCGGGAAAAGTATCTCGGGCGGGGCGTTCCCGTCGGCAAATCTTGCAAGGGCCGCTCCAGGAGCCTCGGTCCGGGACAGGGAGACAAGGCCTTCGCGGCTTGCAGGCGACGCAAGGCGCACGGCGGCGCGATCGGCGATCTCGAACAGGACGGGGAGCGCGTCGCTGCGCCCGACATGCCCGGGCCTCGGCGCCCCGTCGGCCCGTCCGGCCCAGACGACAATCGCATGGCCCCCGGACACGCCCGCCGCCCAGGCATCGCGATAGCCATAGGATGTGCCGGTCTTGAAGGCGATCTGCGGGCCGTCACGCGTCAGCCGACCCGGGACATAGCCCTCCGGAGTCGGGCCGTCCTTCAGGATGGCGAGAATGCGCGCCGCGCTATCAGCCCCGATCAGGCGGTGGCCTGGAGCCGTCGCAGCAGCGGCTTCCTCGTCCGCCCGCCACACGAGCGGCTTGGCCGTCCCGCCGTCGCCAAGCGCGGCGTAGAGGACGGCGAGCTCCTGCAGCGTCAGGCCGGCGCCGCCAAGCGCCAGGGCGAGCCCGGCTTCCTGCCGGGCGCCGGAAATGCGCGGGGAAGCGCCGGCAAGGGCGAGCTGCGCGGCAAACCGTTCCGGCCCGACCCGGTCGAGCGCCATGACGGCGGGGACATTGAGGGAGTGCTGGAGGGCCTGCGCCACGGTGACATCGCCGCTGAAGCCGCGATCGAAATTCTCCGGCTGGTAGGACGAGAACCGGCGCGGCAGGTCGGCGATCAGCGTGCCGGGAGCCGCTGTGCCGTCATCGAAGGCCATGGCGTAGATGAAAGGCTTGAGGGTCGATCCGGGCGAGCGAGGCTGCCGGGTCAGGTCGAGCCATCCGCCGGCAATCCCCCGCGAGGCCGAGCCGACGGAGGCCCGCACCGCCCGGCCCGGAATGTCGACGACGATGGCCGAGAACTGGACGCCGGGCCCGGATGCTGCCGCCTTGCGCGCGAGGAGCGCTTCAAGGTCGGCCTGCAGCCCGGCGTCGAGCGTCGAGCGGACATTGCCGGGCGCGCCTTCGCGGGCCTGCGCGGTCGCATGCCAGGCGCGCGCCGGAAAAGCCGAGCGTTGCGGCAGCGGCGCGCCAAGGATCTCGGCGCGCCTCCCGGGACCAATCGACCCGGCCGCTTCCAGCTTGGCCGCGATCTGCGCCCGGGCAGTGCGGGCCGCATCCGGACGCCGGTCGGGACGGCGCATTTCCGGCGACTGGGGGAGCGCGATCAGGAGGGCGATCTCGCCGTCGCTCAACCGGTCGGGCTCATGCCCGAACCAGGCAAGGCTCGCCGCGCGCACGCCTTCGAGATTGCCGCCATAGGGCGCAAGGGTCAGGTAGAGCTCGAGGATCTCATCCTTTGACAGGCGCCGTTCGATCTGCAGGGCGCGGACCATCTCGGCGAGCTTCGAGCCGACATTGCGCGGACGCGGTTCGAGGAGGCGCGCGGTCTGCATGGTGATGGTCGAGCCGCCCGAGACGATCCGCCCGGCCCGCAGCGAGGTTAGCATCGCGCGCACCATGGCCGCCCCGTCGATCCCGCCATGGCGGTAGAAGCGTTTGTCCTCGATGCTGACAAGGGACTCGATGAACAGGGGGTCGATAGCCTCTAGCTCGGCCGCGAAGCGCCAGCGTCCCGCAGCGGTCGGGAAGGCCCGCAGGGGCTTGCCCCGGCGGTCCGATACCATGACCGATTGCGAGGCCCCCCGCTCAATCGGCGGCGGAAAGGCGAGGTCGAGAACCGCGACCATCGCGAGCGCGGCCACGAGCGCCACCGCAACACGCTTCAGGGTCGCCGCCTTCAGGTTCAAGGCCGTCCTCCGGCCCCGGCGACAGCCGGCCGGATCGTCACGGTGCCGGCAGCCGAGCGCGCCATCACGTCCGGCCGGTACATGTCCTCGGCAATGGCCCCCGGCACGGTGAAGGTCCCGGGCGTGACGGCCCGGACGACATAGGCCAGCGTCACCGGCTCGTCGCGGACATCGATCGCCGCGACATAGCGGTCGTCGCGCGCCTCAGCGGTTTTCGCCCAGTCGAGCCGGCCAATCCATGCGAAGGCGCCGTCGTCCCCCTCGTCGAGATCGCCGTCGGCGGGTCTCAGGACGCTTTCGATCTCGAAGCCGGCCGGCAGGAGGTCGGCAACGATCAGGGGATTGGTCCGCTGCTCCTCCGGCCGGATGCGCAGGACGACAGCGACCTGCTGGCCCTGGGCAATGTCGGACAGGGCGATGCCGGCCCCCTGCAGGGTGTGGAACGACTTGTCGATCGCCAGCCTCTCGCTCGCCGGGGGCGGCGCGGCCAGCGGGGTGCCGCGGGCGATGACGGTACGGAACACGGGCTTGTCGCCGCCAAGCGTGAAGGCGATGTCGGGCAGGATCTCGCTTTCGGACAGCACATAGCGCTCGTCATTGTCATTGCCTGTGCCGAGGCCCTCGACGCTGACCGCAATCCCCCTGTCATCGCCGACGAGGCTGTCGACGGCGAGCAGGAGGAAGGCCTTCTCCTGCGTCGTCAGGGCTTCCGGGTCCGGCAGGTCGAGGCCGAGCCGTTCCGACAGCCGGGTCATGGTGTCGAGCATGCCGACTTCGGCGGCAAGGGCGAGCACGCCCGCGAGATCCCGGCGTGGCGTCTGGTAATAGTCGCCGTCATTGGCATAGCCGAGCGCAGCCTCGGCCGCCGCGAAGGCGCTTGCCGCCCTCGCCCGGTCGCCCAGCAGGGCGAGTCCCGCCCCGACATGCGCCCGCGCCAGCGGGCTTTCGATGCTGTCGAGGCTCCGGTCGTGCAGGTAGC
>CAYSED010000148.1:0-5014 GCA_964429935.1 uncultured Hyphomonadaceae bacterium | reverse complement strand
AGACCCCGAGCCGCCGGCCCCGACGACCACGACATCATAGGCATGGTCTGTGAACGTGTAACCGGTCATGTTGATCGTCTTCCTTGCCGCCGTGCTAGCCCGCAGCGAACCAGATTTTCAGCACCGACAGGCCTGCCGCCGCAAACAGCCCGAGTGCCAGGAACGTGTTGAGCACGAGCAGCACCTGTTTCGTGCCGGTCTTCCCGATATAGTCCTCGATGACGACCTGCATACCAAGGCGCATGTGGTAGAATGCCGCTGCAAGCGCGAGGACGAGGACGATCGCATTGAGCGGAGACGACAGCCAGGAGAGGACGGCCCAGTAGCCGCCCTTGGCCGCGCCGAGCCCGCCCCAGACGAACCACGGCACCAGAACGACGAGCGCGACGGCGGTGACGCGCTGGCGCACATAGTGTCCGGTGCCTTCCCGGGAGGCTCCGAGGCCGCGAACCTGTGCCGCAGGCGTGCGAAAGGAAGATGTCATGGCCGTCCTGCTCAGGCGAAATAGGCGAATGACCAGATGCCGAGTGCGGCAAGGGTCGCAAACACGAAATTGAACACGCTGACCGCGCTTGCCGTGCGCGGCGCAAAGCCGACCCCCGGCCCGTCCCAGACGAGGTGGCGGATGCCGTTGGCAAAATGGAAGCAGAGCGCGGCCGTGAACCCGAAGAGGACAAGCCGGCCGGGCCATGACAGGAGCAGGCTTGCGGTTGCCGCATAGGCATCAGGCCCCATGGCGGCCGAAACGACCCAGGCGGCGACGAGCGCCGTTCCGGCATAGAGCGCGCAGCCGCTGATCCGGTGGCTGATAGAAGCGGCCATGGTCCAGTGCCATTTCCACACCTGGACATGCGGGGAAAGCGGGCGGGGCGCTGTGGCGTGCTGCATTGCCTTGTTCTAACCCCTTGCATCCGCATCTCGAAACGTGTCTCGTTCTACGGCGGCTATGGAGCCTGTCAATGAAGGTGCCGGGAGTTCCTGTTCAGAAGTTCGCGATGTGGCGTGATGGGATCAGGCCCGCCGCTGCCGCCGCCGGAATGTTCCTCGCGCTGCTGCCGCCTGCAGCTGCCCAGCCTGGCACCCCGCCCTACCCCGTGGCAGCAGGCGCGGACGGGACGGGCGCCGTTGCCGCCCTCCTCGTCGACTATGAAGCCTTCCGGCTCGCCTATGACCCGTCGGAGGCCGCCCGGGCGCGCGGACGCCTGTCGCGGTCGTGGCCGAATGTCACACCTGCGAGCCACGCCCGCCAGATGCGCGATGCCCGCGCGCTGCTTGAAAGGATCGATGCGCTCGGCGCGGCGCACACGCTCGACACCGCCATCCTCGAATCTGTCCTCGCCTCGGACATTGCCGTCGCCGCGCACGACCCGGACCGCATTCCCTTCACCGGCGATTCCGGCTTTCACAGCGAGCCGGTCTTCGTCATCGGCCGCGCCCATGTGCGCAATCTTGCCGATGCCGAGGACCTGATCGCCCGCATCGGCGGCATCCCGGCCTATTTCGAGGCGCACGTCCAGAACATGCGGCGCGGCATCGCCACCGGCTTCACCGCCCATTCCGCCCCGGTCGACACGGTCATCCAGCAAATTCGCGAGCAGATCGCCGCCACCCCGCAGGAGAGCGTGCTGCACGCGCCGTTCGCCGACCTGCCCGGAACCATATCGACGGGCGACGCCATACGCATCCGCGCCGAGGCGGCCGAGGCGATCTCGGCGGCCATCGATGCCTATTCCCGCCTCCTCGCCTTCTTCGAGCGGGAATACCGGCCCGCCGCCCGCGCCGAACCCGGCATCGGCAGCCTGCCCGGAGGGCGGGACTATTATCGCGCCGTGGTCATCCAGCACACGACGCGGCCTGACCTGACACCGGAAATCGTCCACCAGATCGGCCTGGCCGAGGTCGCCCGCATCCGCGCCGAGATGGAATATGTCATCGCCGAAACGGGCTTTGCAGGCACGTTTGCCGAATTTCTCGCCTTCCTGCGAACCGACCCGCAATTCTATGCCGAGACCCCCGAGCAACTGCTCGCCGAGGCCGCCGTCATCGCCAAGCAGCTCGACGCGGTCCTGCCGCGCTATTTCAACAAGTTGCCGCGCCTGACCTATGGCGTCGCGCCCGTGCCGGCCGACATCGCGCCCGGCTACACGACCGCCCGCTATGCCGGCGGCGATGCGGCGACCGGCCGGTCCGGCACCTATCTCGTCAATACCTACCGGCTCGACCAGCGCCCGCTTTACGAATTGCCGGCCCTGACTGCCCACGAGGCCGTGCCGGGCCACCATTTGCAGATTGCGCTTGCCCAGGAACTGATGGACGTGCCGGAGTTTCGCCGGGCCTATTATGCCACCGCCTTCGGCGAGGGCTGGGGGCTTTATGCCGAGCGCATTGCCGGGGAAGCCGGGCTTTACGACACGCCCTACAAGGAGTTTGGCGCGCTGTCCTATGAAATGTGGCGCGCCTGCCGCCTCGTCGCCGATACCGGGATGCACTGGTATGGCTGGAGCCGCGAGCAGGGCGAAGCGTGTTTCCGCGAGAACTCCGCCCTGGCCGAGCTCAACATCCTTACGGAAGTCACCCGCTATATCGGCTGGCCCGGACAGGCACTCGGGTACAAGATCGGCGAGATCACCATCCGGGACCTGCGCCGCCGCGCCGAGGCCGCACTCGGCGACATGTTCGACCTGCGCGAGTTCCATGACGTGGTCCTTGCCGAAGGGGCAACGCCGCTGGTCCTCCTTGAAAGCCGGGTCGAGGACTGGATTGCCGCCGAGCGCCTCAATGCCATTGCCGTGGACGTCATCGCGCCTTGAAGATCAGCATTGTCGAGACCGGACGCCCGCCCGAACCGCTCCGGCAGGACTGGCCGGACTATCCGGCCATGCTCGAGACCCTGATCGCCCGGGCCGATGACGGGTTCAGCTATCAGACGGTGTCCATCCCGGCGGGCGACGCGCTGCCCGACCCGGCCGGGCTCGACGCGGTCCTCATCACCGGCTCGGCGGCGGGCGTCTATGATGATGAGCCCTGGATCTCCCCGCTCTTCGACTTCATCCGGGCAGCGGCCGCCGCGCGAACACCCCAGTTCGGCATCTGCTTCGGGCATCAGGCCATCGCCGAAGCGCTTGGCGGCAAGGTCGTCAAGTCGCCGAAGGGCTGGGGCGTCGGGCGGCACGAATATGCCATCGCCCACCGCCCCGGCTGGATGGCGGGCGGCCCTGACCGGTTCGCCCTTGCCGTCTCGCACCAGGACCAGGTCATTGCCGCCCCGCCGGACGCGCAGGTCATCGCGACCTCCCCCTTCTGCGAATATGCCGGGCTTGCCTATGACCATGCGCCCGCCGCGAGCCTGCAGGGCCATCCGGAATTCCACCCCGCCTTCGGGGCATCCCTCCATGCCCTGCGCGCAGAGAGGATCGGCCGCCACAGGGTCAGCGAGGCAGCCGAAAGCCTCGCCGCGCCGCTTGACACGCGGCGTGTTGCCGGATGGATCGCCGCCTTCTTCCGGGAAACGGCCCGGACCTGAACCGCCGGCACTGATCCCGGGTTGCGCCGGTACGAGGCTTGCAGTCTAAGGGGCAGCAAGGACGCCTGAACACCCGCAAGGAGACACAAGACCGCCATGATGCCGAAGCCGAGAAGCGACATCGCCCCGAACACGCTCGAGTTCGAGACCCTGCCGCTCGTCAAGCCGACGGGGTTTCGCGAATATGATGCGCGCTGGTGGTTCAACGGCATCGGCCATCCGAAGGCCCCGGAACTGAACCTCGAAGGCGTCAAGGCGCTCGGCCTCGGCATGGCGACGCTGTTTCACGAGCTCGGTGTCGAGCCGAAAGTCGTCACCGGGCATGATTTCCGCTCGATCTCGCAGGGCATCAAGAACGCGCTCATGCTCGGCCTCGTGCAGGGCGGATGCGAAGTGCTGGATGTCGGGCTTGCCCTCTCCCCGATGGTCTACTGGTCGCAGTTCGAGCTCGATGCGCCGTGCTGCGCCATGGTGACGGCGAGCCACAACGAGAACGGCTGGACGGGCGTGAAGATGGGCGCGAACCGGCCACTCACCTTCGGGCCGGACGAGATGGGCCGCCTGAAGGAGATTGTGCTCAATGCCGAGTTCCAGCCACGCGCGGGCGGCGGGTCGTTCCGGGTCGACGGGATGCGCGAGAAATATATCGCGGCAGCCTCGGATGGCGTGCGTCTCACCAGACCGATCAAGGTCATCGCCGCCTGCGGCAATGGCACGGCAGGCGCCTTCGCGCCTGACGCGCTCCGGGCCATGGGGGCCGAGGTTATCGAGATGGACTGCGATCTCGACTGGACCTTCCCGAAATACAATCCAAACCCGGAAGATTCTGAAATGCTGCACGCCATGGCGAAAGCCGTGCGCGAACACGGCGCCGACATCGCGCTTGGCTTTGACGGCGATGGCGACCGCTGCGGCGTCGTCGACAATGCGGGCGAGGAAATCTTCGCCGACAAGATCGGCCTCATGCTCGCCCGCGACCTGTCGCGTGTCCATCCAGGCGCAAATTTCGTCGTCGATGTGAAATCGACCGGCCTCTACAAGACCGACCCGGTCCTGAAGGCGAACGGCGCGAGTGTGGACTATTTCAAAACCGGCCATTCCTATATCAAGCGCCGTACCAACGAGCTGAACGCCCTCGCAGGCTTCGAGAAGTCCGGGCACTTCTTCTTCCGCCCGCCGATCGGGCTTGGCTATGACGACGGCATCGTTGCGGCAGGCGCGATCCTTGCGATGCTTGACCGCAATCCGGCCAAGACCATGGCCGACCTCAAGGGCGAGCTCGGCACAGCGTGGACCTCTCTCACCATGTCGCCGCACTGCGATGACGAGCTGAAATATGCCGTCGTTGACAAGATGGTCGCCGAATATGAGGGGCTGAAGGGTACAGACATTCTCGGCCGCAAAGTCATCGATGTGAACACGGTCAATGGCGCGCGCGTGACGCTGGAGGATGGTTCATGGGTGCTGATCCGCGCCTCGTCGAACAAGCCG
>CAYSED010000147.1:0-5049 GCA_964429935.1 uncultured Hyphomonadaceae bacterium | reverse complement strand
TGCCTCGCTTCAGATGAGCGCGGTGCGCGACGGCGACGAGTATGTGCTCAACGGCTCGAAAGTCTGGACGACGCATGCCCAGTGGGCCGACTGGATCTTCTGCCTCGTGCGCACCTCGAAAGAAGGCAAGGCGCAGGAGGGCATCAGCTTCATCATCTTCCCAATGGACCTGAAGGGGATCACGGTGTCGGCCCTGCCGACGCTCGACGGGCCGGTGACCGGCGAACAGGAGATCAACCAGGTCTTCTTCGAGGATGTGCGGGTCAAGGTCGCCGATGCGCTGATCGGCGAGGAGAACCAGGGCTGGACCTATGCCAAGTACCTTCTCCAGTTCGAGCGCGGCAATGCCTATGCGCCCGGGCTGAAGCACATGCTGAAAAAGGCCCGCAAGCTGGCGGGCGCCGAGACGATGAACGGGCGTCCGCTGATCGAGGATGCCGGCTTCCGGCGCAAGCTCGCCGCCATGGACATGCGGATCGAGGCGCTGAACGCGACGGAACTGCGCATCTTCTCGGCACTGTCGGCGGGCGAACCGGTGGGCCCTGAAAGCTCGATGCTGAAATGCGCCGGGTCCGAAATGCAGCAGGCGATCACCGAGCTTGCGCTCGAAGCGGCCGGCGCCTATGCCGCCCCCCTCGTGCAGGACACCTGGGCACACCTGAGGGCGGGGTCGAACTATGACCGGCCGACGCCGGACCATGCCGCGCCCGTGGCACCCAGCTATTTCAATTACCGCAAGACCTCGATCTATGCCGGCTCGAACGAGATCCAGCGAAACATCATGGCCAAGATGGTGCTGGGACTCTAGGCTCGCAGCATGAAGCCGCCCGGCCTGCCAACCAAGATCGCCTATGGCATAGGCTCTGCCGCGCTCGGCATCAAGGACAACGGCTTCGGCTTCTTCCTGCTGATTTTCTACAGCCAGGTCCTCGGCGTGCCCGCGCCTCTGGTCGGGCTTGCCATCCTGACAGCGCTGGTCGCCGATGCGCTCAGTGACCCGCTGATCGGCTACTGGTCGGACAATGCGAGGTCCCGCTGGGGCCGGCGGCATCCGTTCATGTATGCCGGGGCGCTGCCGGTGTCGGTGATCTATTTCTTCATCTGGAACCCGCCCTCCGGCCTATCCGACGGGGCGATGTTCGCCTATCTCGTCGGCGTCGCGGTGGCCATGCGCACGCTCCTGACGCTGGTCGAGGTGCCGGGCGCGGCGCTTGCGGCCGAACTGACCGACGATTACGACCAGCGCACGAGCTTCCTGTCCTACCGTTCCTTCTTCCAGTGGATCGGCGGCATCGCCGTGGCCTATGTCGCGCTCGCCGTCTTTCTGGTGCCGACCGACACGATCCCGAACGGATATTTCAATGTCGAAGGCTATGGCCGCTACGGGTTCTGGGCGGCCGTCCTCATATTCGTGTCGATCATGACGAGTGCGCTCGGCACGCATCACCGCATACCGGCCCTGCGTGCCGCGCCGCCCGCCCGCACAGTCTCGCTCGGCCTCATTTTCCGGGAAATCGTCGAGACGCTGTCGAACAGGTCGCTCGGCGCGCTCTTCGCGGCGGCCTTTTTCGGCTTTCTGGCCGGGGCCGTGTCCGCCTCGCTCAACCACTATATCAACGGCTTCTTCTGGGAGTTCACGACCTCGCAGGTATCGCAACTGACGCTGGCCATCATCCTGTCGGCCGTGCTGGCGCTCATCATCGCGCCGATCGTGTCGCGCACCATCGGCAAGAAGCGGGGCGCGATCATCGTCGGCGCCATCGCCTTCGCGCTCGCTCCGGCCGCCGTCATCCTCCGGCTCCTCGGCCTGATGCCGGAAAACGGCGACCCGCTTCTCTTCCACATCATCCTGCCGTTCACCGTGATCGATGTCGCCCTCATCATCGCCAACCAGATTCTCATGGCCTCGATGATCGCCGACATCGTCGAGGACAGCGAGGTGAGGACGGGCCGGCGATCGGAAGGCGTCTTCTTCGCGGCGATCAGCTTCATCCGGAAGATCGTCTCCGGGGTCGGCATTCTCGGCGCGTCCGTTGTCCTCGGCCTTGCCAGCTTCCCGGCCGGGGCCCAGCCGGGCGCGGTCCCGGACGCCGTCATCCGCAATCTCGGCCTCATCTATGCGCCATGCCTGGTCGGGCTCTACAGCCTGATGATCCTCTGCCTCTTTCTCTACCGGATCGACCGGACCCGGCACGAGGCCAATCTCGCCACCCTCAAGGCGCGTGCACAAGCCGGATAATCTGCTAATCTGTCCTCTCGCAGCCGCAGCGGAGGATGACATGGCAGACGGACAGGACCGCGCCCGGGCAGGCTTCCGGGCGATGACCCAGGGTACGAAAGAAGACTGGACGGTCATCGCAGGCCATGCCGCGGCGTTCAACCGCGAGCTGCCGGACCGCGTTCTGGCGCATCTGAGGCTGCTCGATGGCGACTATGGCGGCTTTCCGGTCGACCGGCTGACCCATTCCCTGCAGGCTGCGACACGGGCTCATCGGGACGGCCGGGACGAGGAATATGTCGTCTGCGCGCTCCTGCACGACATCGGCGACACGCTCGGCAGCCTCAACCATCCGGATGTCGCCGCAGCGATCCTGAAGCCCTTCGTGTCGGAACAGAACCTCTGGATGGTCGCCAATCACGGCATGTTCCAGGGCTATTATTTTTTCCACCATCTCGGCCTCGACCGCGACATGTGCGACCAGTTCAAGGGCCATCCCTGGTTCGATTATACGGCCGAGTTCTGCCACGAATACGACCAGTCGGCCTTCGACCCGGACTATGAGGGCGAGCCGCTCGCCCTCTTCGAGCCGATGGTGCGCCGGGTCTTCTCCACGCCGAAGCGGTCGATCTACCTGCGCGACGGCCAGGCGGCCAAGGCATCATGATCTCGCGCAAAGCGGGAAATTTTCGCTGGATTACGCTTTAGGCTTGCGATTCGATAATGCACGCTTACGTTTCAGTCGTGCGGCACGACGCATTGAAGCTGAGCAGATCGTGACACTTTCCGGCAGGGCCGCCGCAGCAGGCAAGGGCGGCGGCACCGGCGGACAGAGGACAAGGGCGAGGCGCGCCGCGAGACGGGCACGCGGCCGCGCGCAGGGTTGGGGAGCGTGTCACAGTTGAGCAAAACCGCCGACAGCATTGTCACGGATTTCAGCATGATCCTTGAATACTACCGGACAGAAGTGCCGCTCACGCCGGACATGGCAGACCTGGTCGCGGTTGCCGAACCGATGATCGACGCCCTGAAGCGCGTTCGCCTCTATCAGGTGATGCAGGCGCGGCTGCGCGGCATCGAAGGCGAGGACCGGCCCTGACGGGGCGCTGAGCGGCGGCGGGTGGGGTGACGCAAGGTTCCGGAGGCGCCCTTCACACATTCGTGGTTTCCGCTGACGGGGACGTGCACGCCGTGTCATCAATCGTGCGTTGCCTCACGGCGGCCCCTCGCAGACTATGCGCGGCGTCGAGCCAAACCTGAGGAGCCGCTCCATGAACCGAATGTCTGTCCTGTCTGTTGCCTGTGCGGCGCTTGCCCCGTTCGCCCTCGCCCAGGCGGCCGCCAAGCCGGAAGTGCCGCCAGCCGCCGAGGCGACAGAAGCTGCGGAAACACCTGCCGGGGCCCTGCCTGAACGGCCTTGCGAAGGCGAGGCTGAGTGTGCCGCGACGGTCGATGCGGAAACGAAGCTTCTTCTGGAATTCGAGCGTCCCGAACGCCCTGAACGTGTCGAACGGGTCGAGCGCGTGGAACGGGTCGAGCGGGTTGACCGCGTCGAGCGTGTCGAACGGCCGGTGACCGGTTCCGGCAGCTAGGCCGGGAAGGGGGTGCAACATGAAAGTCCGCATCTCGGGCAGGGCCGTCGCTGCACTTGCCTCGCTGCCTGTCCTGGTCCAGCCCGCGCTCGCCGCGCAGGAACAGGACCGCGAGACGCCAGCCGCGCGTCCGCAGGCAGCCCCGTTCGTCCGCCCCTCCTTCACGGCGGGCGTCGATTTCAGCCGGGGCGATTTCGGGGCCGCTGACCCGACCGAAACGCTTTCGACACCGGTATCCTTGCGGGCCGACATTGGTGATTTCCGCTTCTCGGTCAGCGGGTCATGGCTGCAGATCACCGGGCCGGGCGGGGTCGTCGGCGACGGGGTCATCGTTGGCGACGGTGCAACCGGCGAGATCGAGACCAATTCCGGCTTTGGCGACCTGACCCTCGGTGTCAATTACAATGTCCCGTCAACGCTCACAGGCAACTGGCTGGTCCAGTTCCAGGGCCGGTTGAAGGTGCCGACGGCGGATGAGGACCAGCGACTCGGCACGGGCGAGGTCGACGGCGGCGGCGCGGTCGATATCGGCTATGCGTTCGGCGACTTCACGCCGTTCTTGACGGCCGGATATAGATTCCGGGGCGATCCGGAAGGGGCCGACCTCAATAACACGTTCGACCTCAGCGTCGGCGGCAGCTACAGCCTCGGCCGCGGCTATGCCGTGCTTGGCTCCTATGATTTCCGGCAGGCCACGACGGATGCGGCCAGCGCAAGCAATGAACTTTTCAGTGCGGTGACAGGTCCCCTGACAGACCAGTGGCGCTGGACATTGTACGGATCGGTCGGCCTGTCCGACGGCGCTCCGGACGGCGGGGTCGGCTTCCAGCTCATCTACCGGCCCTTCTGATCGGCCAGCCGGCCCTAATCGAAGAGTTTCGAGACGCTTTCCTCATTGGCAATGCGCCGGATCGCCTCGCCGAGCAGGGGCGCGACGCCGAGGACGCGCATGGACTTGGATTTCATGTCCTCTTCGCGCGGCTGGATCGTGTCGCAGATGACGATCTCGTCGAGCACGGACTTTTCGACCCGTTTCACGGCATCGTTCGAGAGGACGCCGTGGGTGACATAGGCGCTGACCGCCGTCGCGCCGGCCTCCTTCAGGGCTTCCCCGGCATTGCAGAGCGTACCGCCGGAATCGCAGATGTCGTCGATCAGGATGCAGCGGCGACCGGACACGTCGCCGATGATGTTCATGACCTCCGATTCCCCCGCCTTCGGTCGCCGCTTGTCGACGAT
>CAYSED010000146.1:0-5161 GCA_964429935.1 uncultured Hyphomonadaceae bacterium | reverse complement strand
CGAGACATTCTTCGCGGCGGTCCCTTCGATCAAGTCCAAGATGGAGACCCTGAACCGGGTCGGCTTGTCCTATGTGAAAGTCGGCCAGCAGGCGACGACCCTGTCCGGCGGCGAAGCCCAGCGCGTAAAGCTGGCCAAGGAACTCTCGAAGCGCGCCACCGGGCGCACGCTCTATATCCTCGACGAGCCGACGACCGGACTTCACTTCCACGATGTCCGCAAACTGCTGGAAGTGCTGCAGGAACTTGTCGATGCCGGCAACACGATGATCGTGATCGAGCACAATCTCGATGTCATCAAGACCGCGGACTGGCTCATCGACCTTGGCCCCGAGGGCGGCGATGGCGGTGGCCAGATCGTCGCGACCGGCACGCCTGAGGAGGTCGCCGCCGACGAGACGAGCTGGACCGGCAAGCACCTTGCCGAAACTTTCCGCCGCCAGGACAAGCGCCGGGCCCAGCGCCTTGCGGCAGCCCGGAAAGCGCGCGAGGAAGAACAGCTTCCGGCCAAACCGGCCTCGCGGCCAAAACGCACAGCAACCGCCAAACGCACCGCCGGGAAGACGACGGCCAAGCCCGTCGGCTGACAGACGCCGCGCTTATTCGAATGCCGTCGCCGGGTCCGGCCTTTCCGGACCGATCTGGCGATAGGCCGCGGCCGTGTAGCCGAGCCCGAGCAGTGTCAGCGGATATTGCAGCAGCCAGAATGCTCCTTCGCTCAGGTACAGCTCGGGCGCACCGGACAGTTCCGTCGCAGGCGCAAATGCGCTGTCGATTGCAAGGCCCGCCGCGATCGCGAGGCCACCGGGCAACAGGATCACGAGAAATGCCCCGGCGACGAGTTTGAGGACATGGCCCCGCGTCAAGCCCCAGGTGCGGAAGATCATCAGCCGCCCGGCATCGATGCTTGCCGGGGCCCAGAGGATAAGCCGGAGCCACAGCCATATGGCGAACATGCCGGCGACCAGCGTGAGCAGTGCCAGGAAAATCCAGGCCCCGCCCGTCAGCGCGGCGCGAAAGGTCTCGACAAGTTCCTCGCCGGACTGCGCCCCGCTGAGGTCGGCACCGGATGCCCCGACGAACACGCCGGCCGCCACCATCAGGAACGACCCGGCAAGAAAGAGCACGATGCCGAGCAACAGGGGGACCAGCAGATAACCTGCAAGCATCAATATGGCGTCCGGCAGGATGCTGCCTTCGCGCGGCTTGCCGGCCTCGCGGCGGAAGAAGATCGCCATGGCAACGGCAAGGAACGGATAGGGGGCAAAAAGGGCGGCAAGGCTTTGCAAGCCGGTCGCCGCCTGCGCCGAGCCGATCGTGCCAACCGCCGCCGCCAGCGCAAAGGCCGGCAGGATCGCCAGCGCCTGCCGACGGCTCGCGGCGAAGGTCTCGACAAGGGCGGCACGAACTTTCATGCGGTGTCTCCAGTCCTGATCGCCTTTCCTAGACTGATTTCAAACCTCGCGGAAACGGCCTGTTTCTGCGGGATGTTCATTGTTGGCACGGTCCCGGCCTGCCTGCCCCGGACTTGATCCGCGAGGCAATCCATCACTGGATCTCGGTTATCGGCTGCGTGTTCCGGAGATGGGTCCCGCTGTCGAGCCGCGGGAAGTCGCCACGAATAGGCATCATGCCCAAGATTGGCGACTCCCCGCGGCTCGACCGCGGGGTCCAACTTCGGAAGCCTGTATCTCGCTCCGCGGGTGCGGGTTATGGATTGCCTCACAGATCAAGTCCGGGGCAGGCAGGCCGGGACGGTGCCATGGCGCACTTTGCGCCTGTTCGCGATTATCGCCTCCCGCCGCAACCACATGGTTGACGTCCGCGCACTCTCGCCGCATCTCCGTCAGTCATGAGACCGAACCCCATACACATCATCGGCGGCGGCATGGCCGGGTCCGAGGCGGCTTGGCAGGCCGCCGAGGCCGGCGTCCCGGTCATTCTGCACGAGATGCGGGGTATCCGCGGCACCGAGGCCCACCAGACCGACCAGCTCGCCGAACTCGTCTGTTCCAACTCCTTCCGCTCCGACGATCACGAAACCAATGCCGTCGGCCTCCTCCACGAGGAGATGCGCCGGGCAGGCAGCCTCATCATGACAATGGCGGCGCGCCATCAGGTGCCTGCCGGGAGTGCGCTTGCCGTTGACCGGGAAGGCTTTGCCGAAGGCGTTACGGCCGCCTTGTCGGCCCATCCGAACGTGACGATTGTCCGCGAGGAGATCTCCGGCCTGCCGCCTGCCGAATGGGACAGCGTCATCATCGCAACCGGCCCGCTGACCTCCCCGGCGCTTGCCGATGCGATCCGCGCCGAGACCGGCGAGGACGACCTCGCCTTCTTCGACGCGATCGTCTATCTAGACAGCGTCAACATGGACATTGCCTGGCGCCAGTCACGCTATGACAAGCCGGGCCCCGGCGGCGATGCGGCGGCCTATATCAACTGCCCGATGGACGAGGCGCAATACAATGCCTTCATCGACACGCTCCTCGCCGGCGAGAAAACCGAATTCAAGGACTGGGAGAAGGACACGCCCTACTTCGAGGGCTGCCTGCCGATCGAGGTCATGGCCGAGCGGGGCCGGGAGACCCTCCGGTTCGGTCCGCTGAAGCCGGTCGGCCTGACCAATCCGCGCGATCCGGGCAAGAAATCCCATGCGATTGTCCAGCTCCGCCAGGACAATGCCCTTGGCACGCTGTGGAACATGGTCGGCTTCCAGACCAAGCTGAAATATGGCGCGCAGGCCGAGGTCTTCCGGAACATTCCCGGCCTCGAAAATGCCGAGTTTGCCCGCATGGGCGGCATCCACCGCAATACGTTCCTGAACTCGCCGAAACTGCTCGACCGCCAGCTCCGCCTGAAATCCCGCCCCTCCTTGCGCTTCGCCGGACAGGGCACGGGCGTCGAGGGTTATGTCGAAGGCGCGGCCATGGGCCTCCTCGCCGGGCGTTTTGCCGCCAGCGAGCGCCTTGGATCCCCTCTCACGCCGCCGCCGGACACCACCGCCATGGGCGCGCTCGTCGCTCACATCACCGGCGGGCATCTCGCCGCCGGGCAGACCTTCCAGCCGATGAATGTCAATTTCGGCCTTTTCCCCCCGCCTGACGCCGAAGCCGTCTCGAAGGCCGGGGCGGATGGCCGCCGCCTGAAGGGCAAGGACAAGGGCCGCGCCCGCAAGCGCGCCATGTCGGTTCGCGCGCTCGCCGACTTTTCGGCGTGGCTGAAAGAGGCGTGTCCGGCCGACGTGAGCCGCTTCGCCGAAGCGTGACTCGCGGGGGCAGTGCGATGTCAGGTAGACGTAGGTGGCCATGACAGATTTTTCCATCCCCGGCCCGGCAGCGGAACTGGCCGTCGAGATGATCTCGGCCGGAGCCTCGGCGGATGCCTGCAAGGGTCCGCAGGAAGACACCCTCCTCGACCTCGCTTTGCCACCGGAAGCCATGCGCCGCAGCTTTGCCCGCCTCGAACAGGAGGTCCGGGAACCTGGCCCGACAGCCGAAATGCTGTTCGACCGCGCCGAGGACGGGTTCATCTCCGCCCTCGCGATCACCCTCGTGCCCGGCGAATGGCGCGAGCGCCGCCGGCTCGCCGTTGTCCTGCGCCCGTTCGGCTTTCTTGCGACGCTCGGCGGCGAGCGCGTCGCCATCGTCGTGCCGGAGAGGTTCGAGACCGATTTCGCGTCCATTCCGGCGTGGGCGCGAGGGCTCATCTCGCCGTTCGGCCGCCATGCCGAACCTGCCGTCATCCATGACTGGCTCTATGCGCTCGGACCGAAGGGAGACCTCTATGCCCGCCGCCGGGCAGACCGCATATTCCGCCTTGCGCTCGAGAAGGTCGGAATAGGGCCGTCCCTGCGCTTCGTCCTGCATGCTGCCGTCCGGCTCGGCGGAAAGCGCGCCTTCGGACGGGCCGATTCCATGAAGTTCCGCGAGCTTGGCACCCTCGATCCGGTCACGCCGCAGCCGGACATCGTCCCGTTCCGCCGGACCGTCGCGGTCAGACCCGTCCCTGAAGCACCGCGCGCAGGATCGTGACCCGCTTGGCCATCGGACCCGGCCAGCGTCCGGTGGCATAATCAAAGCGAAGGACCGAATGGCAGACGGCCGGGCGGATGACCTGCGGGACTTTCGGAAATACCGGCCCGGTCTCTTCCGTTTCGCCGCGTCGGGCGGCTGCATAGGCCGGGGCAAGACGGCCAATGTGTTCACCCCAGGCATGGGCGAGCGTCAGCCGCCCGATCGCCGCTCGCATCAGCAGCGTTTCCGGCTCGAGTGTGCGGTCACCCGCCTCGAAGGCCTGTTCGTGCCCGTCAATCAGCCCGCCGAGCGTCTTGTCGGAGAGGCCGGTTTCGGCGACTGCCTCGATCACGTCATGCTGGCGCGGCGGCTTGCCGCGGGCGATCTCGGCAAGGGCATCGCGCCACCACCGGAAGCGGATCGCGCCGATGCCCGGCTCCGATACCGCAGTCCGCACACAAGCCAGTTCCAGGTTGAACGCATAGAGCGCCACCAGCGCCTTCCGCGCCTCGGGCGGGGCATAGCGGCTCGACAGCCAGCGGTCCTCGTCGTCCCGCCGCAGGCGATCACTAAGACGTTTCCACTTTTCTTCGGCAAGCGATGTGGTCATCTGATATACGGCACCCATATGTGGAACGAGCTTTCGAGACACGACTCGAGCAAGGAGAGATGACCCATGGCCTTTGATCTGCCAGCCCTGCCCTATGGCCGGAGCGACCTCGCTCCGCACATATCCGAAGAGACGCTGAACTTCCACTATGGCAAGCATCACAATGCCTATGTGGCGAACCTTAACAAGCTGATCGAGGGCACCGCCCACGCCAACGCGGCCCTGGAAGACATCATCCGCGCTTCCGCGTCGGACCCGTCTAAAGCCGGTCTCTTCAACAATGCCGCGCAGGTCTGGAACCACACCTTCTACTGGCACTCAATGAAGTCCGGCGGCGGCGGCGCGCCGACCGGCAAGATTGCCGAGCTCATCGCCCGCGACTTCGGCTCGTACGACAAGTTCGCAGAAGCCTTCAAGGCGGCAGGCGGCGGGCAGTTCGGGTCCGGCTGGGCCTGGCTTGTCCTTAAGAACGGCAAACTCGAAGTGACGAAGACCCCGAACGCCGAAACGCCGCTGACGCAGGACGACGTCACCCC
>CAYSED010000145.1:0-5241 GCA_964429935.1 uncultured Hyphomonadaceae bacterium | reverse complement strand
GAGCTCGAAGACCTCGTCATAGGGCACCTGGGCTTCGGCGAGGAGCACGTTCATGTGGCCCGGCATGCGTCCGGCCACGGGGTGGATGGCATATTTTACCTCGACGCCTTCGGCCTTGAGCTTTTCGGCCATTTCCTTCAGGGCGTGCTGGGCCTGCGCCACCGCCATGCCATAGCCAGGCACGATGATAACCTTTGATGCATTCTTCATGATGAAGGCCGCGTCTTCCGCCGAGCCCTGCTTGAACGGCCGGTCGACTTTCGGACCGCCAGCCTTGGCAGCATCCTCGCCCCCGAAACCGCCAAGGATGACCGAAATGAAACTCCGGTTCATGCCTTTGCACATGATGTATGAAAGGATGGCGCCGGATGAGCCGACGAGCGCGCCAGTGATGATCAGAGCAAAATTGCCAAGCGTGAAACCGAGCGCAGCAGCGGCCCATCCGGAATAAGAGTTTAGCATGGAAACGACGACCGGCATATCCGCCCCGCCGATCGGGATGATGAGCGTGACGCCGAGGACGAGCGCCAGTACGGTAAGCCCCCAGAAAGCCCATGTCGCGCTGCCGGACGAGTGGATCAGGATGGCAACAAGCACAAGGATGCCGATTCCGATGGCGATGTTGAGGAAATGGCGGGCCGGCAGCAGGATCGGCGCGCCCGACATGTTGCCGTTGAGCTTCGCAAAGGCGATGACCGAACCAGTGAAGGTCAGCGCCCCGATGGCCGAGCCGAGCGACAATTCCACGAGCGATATGACGCCGATGGATCCCGGATCGCCGATGCCGAAACTTTCAGGCGCGTAAAGGGCTGCGGCGGCGACAAGGACGGCGGCGAGGCCGACGAGCGAGTGGAAGGCGGCGACAAGCTGGGGCATATCCGTCATCGCTATGCGCCGGGCGATGACAGCCCCGACGGTGCCGCCAATCGCAATGCCGCCAAAGATGATCGCCAGCGTTGCCGGGTCGAGTTTTGGGGCAAGGACGGCAAGGGTCGTGCCGACCGCGATGGCCATGCCGATCATGCCGTTGCGATTGCCCTTCCGGGAGGTTGCCGGGCTGGACAGGCCGCGAAGCGCGAGAATGAACAGTACCCCGGAAACGAGGTACAGGATCGCGGCAATGGAAGGGTTCATCTACTGGCCCTTTTTCTTGTACATTGCGAGCATTCGCTGCGTCACGAGGAAGCCGCCGAATATGTTGACTGCCGCAAGGCCGGCAGCGACGCCGCCAAGCCCCTTGGCAATCCAGCCGCCATCGACGAGCGCCGACGCCGCCGCGGCGACAAGCGCCCCGACGATGATGACCGAGGAAATGGCATTGGTGACGGCCATGAGCGGCGTATGCAGGGCGGGCGTCACACTCCAGACGACATAATACCCGACAAAGCAGGCCATCACGAAAATGGCGAGCAGGAATACGGTCGGCGAGATGCCCGATGCCTCTGCGGCATGTGCGGGGAGGGCGAGCAGCAGGACAGCGCCGAGGACAGGTAGCAGTTTCATGCGGTCAGCCTTTCATTCACGGTCTTGCCGCCCCGGGTCAGCAGCATGGCTCTGACGATCTCGTCTTCGGTATCGAGGTTGAGCCTGCCGTCCTCGGCCGTGATGAGCGGCAGGAAGGCCAGCAGGTTCTTGGCATAGAGCGACGAGGAATCGGCTGGCAGCCGCGCTGGCAGGTTCGAGAAGCCCGCAAGCTTTACGCCTCCCACATCGACGATCTCGTCGGCCTTGGAGAGCTTGCAATTGCCGCCCTGCGAGACGGCCATGTCAACGATGACCGACCCCGGCTTCATGGACCTGACCATGGCTTCGGTGACGAGTTCCGGTGCCGGGCGCCCCGGGATCAGCGCTGTCGTGACGACGATGTCCTGCTTGGCGATGTGGGTGGCGGTAAGCTCTGCCTGCTTCATCTGGTATTCGGGAGACATCTGCTTGGCATAGCCGCCTGCAGTCTCGGCGGCCTTGAACTCTTCATCTTCGACGGCGATGAACTTCGCGCCGAGCGAGGCGACCTGTTCTTTCGCTGCCGGACGAACGTCCGTTCCGGTGACGACGGCCCCAAGCCGCCGTGCCGTGGCAATGGCCTGGAGCCCGGCAACGCCCGCCCCCATGACAAAGACCTTTGCCGGCGCGATCGTTCCGGCTGCCGTCATCATCATCGGCATCGCGCGGCCATAAATCTGCGCTCCTTCGATTACTGCCCGGTAGCCGGCGAGGTTCGACTGCGAGGAGAGCGCGTCCATGGCCTGGGCGCGCGTTATCCGGGGCGTGAACTCCATGGCAAGGCTCGTCACCTTCTGCCGGTTCAGGGGCTCCCAGAGACCTGCCGAGTTGAACGGGTCGAAGAGGGCTATGACCGTGCCGCCCTCCGGAATATGGGCAATTTCTTCGGCCGAAGGACCCCGGACACGCAGCAAGATGTCCGATCCGGCCCCCGCTTCCTGAGCCGTTGCAGCGATGGCCGCACCTTCAGCCTCGTAAGCGCTGTCGGGAAATCCGGCGGCGGTTCCGGCTCCTGTTTCGATCGTGACCGCATGACCGAGACCGATGAGTTTTCGCGTGCTTTCGGGCGTCGCGGCAACTCGGAATTCGCCTGGGGCGGTCTCTTTGGGAATCGCGATCTTCATGTGGGTTCTTTAGAGCAGGTGATTGAGGAAACGCAATTTTTTTTGCGGCGCTCCGGAACACGGCAATCTGACCGGCACCGCTTGCGGGCCGCCTGCCTTCAGGGCCGCAGGCGCTCGGCCAGAGCCCGGCTCACCGGGTCGCTCGCCACGCCTGTCCCGTCAAGGACAGACCGGATCTCGCCCGCCATGACCTTGCCGCGCTCGACGCCCCACTGGTCGAAACTGTTGATCTGCCAGAGGACTCCGGCCGCATAGGTCCGGTGTTCATAGAGGGCAATCAGGGCGCCGAAGGCCTCCGGGGCGAATGCTTCCGTGAACAGGAAGGACGAGGGCCGCCCGCCTGCATGGACCTTCTGTCTTGCACTCTCGGGGGAAAGCTCCGGCTCGGCATGCCGGATCTCCTGCAGGGACCGCCCATTGGCGAGCACTTCGGCCTGCGCAAGCGCATGGGCGGTGAGCGCGAGCCGCCCGGCCGGATCGCGTTCCCCGTCCGGGGCGAGAATGAACTCGGACGGTACGGCATCGCTGCCCTGGTGCAGCCACTGGTGGTATGAGTGCTGGCCGACCGAGCCCTCGCCGCCCCACAGGGCCGGAGCCGTCGGCAAAGGCGCAGGCGCTCCGTCCGGTCCGGCCGATTTGCCGTTCGATTCCATTTCTAGCTGCTGGAGATAGGCCGGCAGCAGGCGCAACCGGCGCGCATAGGCAAGGACAACCCGCATGGTCGCTCCGAGATAGCTGCGGTTCCAGACATCGAGGAGGGCGAGGCGGGCGGCGAGGTTCGCGGCGAGCGGAACCGTGCGGACATGCGCGTCCATTTCGGCGGCCCCTGAGCGCACGCGGGTCACGATGTCCGCCCCGAGACTGATGCGGCAGGCAAGGGCCGCGTTCGACCAGACCGAGAACCGTCCGCCAATGCTGTCCGGCATGTCGAACGTCCGCACGTCCGCCCCGCCAAGCCAGGCGACGGCCCTGTCCTTGCGCGACGTGACGAGGGCGAGGTGTCCAGGGGTGTCGGCTCCGAGGGCTGCCTGGAGCCATGCCTTGGCGCGGGTCAGGTTGTAGAGCGTTTCCTCGGTGCCGAAGGATTTCGAGACACCGATGACCAGCGTCTCGGCAGGGTCGAGGCCGTCGAGGGCAAGATCGAGGTCGAGCGGATCGACATTGGCACAGAAACGCAGCACGAACCGGCGGTCGCGTTCCATTTCGAAAGCATCCGCGAGGAGCCGCGGACCGAAATCGGAGCCGCCGATCCCGATGTGCAGGATGCTGCGGAACGGGCGACCGGACGCCGACCTTATCGTGCCGTTCCGGACAGAATCCGCGAACGTGTCCCCTGGTGCGAGGCTCTGCCGGACCTCGCCTGCTGCCGCTGACAGACCTGCGGGCGCGCGCAGGGCCCAGTGCATGGCCGATCGGCCTTCCGAAAGATTGACGACATCGCCTGCAAACAGCCGCGCAATGGCCTCCGGCAGGCCGCGCTCTTCCGCAAAGTCCAGGAGCGCGGCATTTGCCGCCTCATCGAGCCTCTGCCGCGAGAGGTTCGCCGTCCAGTAGGGTGCCTCGATCATGTCTCTGCCTGACTGCGCGGCGGCAAGACGGTGGAGATCCTCGCGCTTAAGGCGGTCGGCATGGGCGGCAAGCTTCGTCATGGGCACCAGCAGGCTTTCAGTCGGCCCGGCGCGGTCCTGCTAAGGGCGGCGACGGGGGTTTCGTCATCGGCGGTCTCGTAAACACTGCGCTTCTCGCCGCCGGTCATCAGGAGAAAAACATGGCGGGCCCTCAAGATCACCGGAAGCGTCAGTGTCATCCGGCGGGCGTAGCTGCCGGTTGCCGGGCTCTGCACGGCTTCGATGGCGACGATATCCTCCAGGCATAACGGATCAAGCGCCGCGGCGGTTCCCTCCGCGCGGGGAAACCATGACAGCGTATGTCCGTCCGTGCCCATGCCGAGGATGATGCAGTCCGCCGCCCGCGTGACGGGCCGGTAATAAGCATTGACATGGCCAGCTTGCCCGGACGGGGGCAGGTCCGGGTCTGTCACCATGGGCAAGAATCGGGCTGCACAGGCCCGCGCCGTCGGCTTCAGGAGCGTCGAGCGAAGGAAACTCTCGTTGGAGCCCGGACTGAGCGGATCGACCCAGCGCTCGTCTGTCAGCCCGACCGTGATGCGGGTCCAGTCCAGGCTGGCGTCTGACAGGCGGGCATACAAGGGCGCGGGTGTCGATCCGCCGGCGCAGAGTAGGCCCGCCCGGCCTCGTTCGCCGACGGCATCCTTCAGTAACCCGGAAACCTCCCCGGCTATCGCTGCCATGAGGCTGTCGGACGTCTCGAAAGCGGTGATCGGCTGCCTCTCCATCAGCCTAGGGGGCTATCGTTCCGGCAGGCCGAGTCAAGCCGGAAACGTTCTTCGGGCATTGCCGGCCTGCAGGCGCACGGGAAGGCGAGGCTTGAAAGCCGCGCCCTGCCTGTGTATGTCGCGCGCTTGCGGGAACCATGAGCCCCGTGATTTCAGCGCGAGGCGAACCCGGTTTCACGGGTGGAACGAGAAGGAGACGGCCGATGGCCAAGTCAAAGTTTGAGCGGACGAAGCCGCATGTGAACATCGGGACGATCG
>CAYSED010000144.1:4235-5252 GCA_964429935.1 uncultured Hyphomonadaceae bacterium | reverse complement strand
ATCTCGACTGGTTCGTCTCGCTGCCCTGGGGCAGCCGCAAGCACATTTCGACCGATCTCGACAATGCCGAAGCCATCCTCGACGCGGACCATTTCGGGCTCGAGAAAGTCAAGGAGCGCATCCTCGAATATCTCGCCGTCCAGAAGCGGACCGAGAAGATGAAGGGGCCGATTCTCTGCCTCGTCGGCCCCCCGGGCGTCGGCAAGACCTCGCTCGGTAAGTCCATTGCCCGGGCAACCGGGCGCGACTTCGTGCGCGTTGCCCTCGGCGGCGTGCGCGACGAGAGCGAGATTCGCGGCCACCGGCGGACCTATATCGGCTCCATGCCAGGCCGGGTCATCCAGTCGATGAAAAAAGCCAAGTCCGGCAATCCGCTATTCCTGCTCGACGAGATCGACAAGCTCGGCATGGACTATCGCGGCGACCCGTCGGCGGCGCTGCTCGAAGTGCTGGACCCCGAACAGAACGCAACGTTCAACGACCATTATCTCGAAGTCGACTACGACCTGTCGGACGTCATGTTCATCACGACGGCGAATTCGCTGAACATGCCGCAGCCCCTGCTCGACCGGATGGAGATCAGCCGTATTGCAGGCTATACCGAGGACGAGAAGCTGCAGATCGCGAAGCGGCATCTGATACCGAAAATCCGCGCCGATCACGGCCTCGCCGAGACCGAATGGTCAGTCGAGGACGGCGCAGTGCGCGATCTTGTGCGCTACTACACGCGCGAGGCCGGCGTGCGCAGCCTCGAACGGGAAATTGCTCGGCTTGCCCGCAAATCCGTCCGCCAGATCACCCAGAAGCGCGTCCCGTCGCAGGTCATCACGAGCGCGAACCTTGCCGACTTCGCGGGCGTCCGGAAATTCCGCTACGGGCTCGCTGACAAGGATAACCAGTTGGGGGCCGTCACCGGGCTCGCCTGGACTGAAACCGGCGGCGACCTGCTGACCATCGAAGCCGTCAAGATGCCGGGGCGCGGCAACACGAAGGTCACGGGCAACCTGCGCGACGTGA
>CAYSED010000144.1:0-4225 GCA_964429935.1 uncultured Hyphomonadaceae bacterium | reverse complement strand
TTCAGTTTCGTGAAGGCGCGCGCGCCGCATTCCGGGATCAAGCCGAGCCTGTTCAACACGACCGACATTCATGTGCACGTGCCGGAAGGGGCGACCCCGAAGGATGGTCCGTCGGCCGGCATAGCGATGACAACGGCGATTGTCTCGCTGCTGACAGGCAATCCCGTGTGGAGCGACGTGGCGATGACTGGCGAGGTCACCTTGCGCGGCCGCGTCCTGCCGATTGGCGGCCTGAAGGAGAAGCTGCTCGCCGCCTTGCGCGGCGGCATCAAGACCGTGCTCATTCCGGAAGAGAACGAGAAGGATCTCGCCGACATTCCTGACAATGTGAAAGACGGCATGACCATCATTCCGGTTTCCGACATCAACGAGGTTCTCGCGCGGGCCCTGACGAGGCCGCTCGAACCGATAGAATGGTCGGCTGAGGACGAGGCCGCCCTGCAGGCGTCGCTGTCGGGCAACCGTCCGGAAGCATCCGGTTCGCAACCGGGTCTGGGAACAAGCACGCACTGAGGCAAGCGGGTCCCGCATCCCGGGTCCCGCTGCTTCTTGCATTGCTTTGTCGGGGCCCCGTCACGCCATGGCGGCGGCTTTATCCTCCTGTCGCCCGCACGACGTCTTGATGACGGAATTTCCGATGCGTTGACATTCTAGACGAAGAATGTCAATTCGTCTGAAAGAAGGTTTGCAATTGATGGCCGACGAAAAGCGAGACGCCGTGCTGGAAGCTGCCGCTGATGTTTTCTCCCGGTACGGTTTCCGGCGAACCTCGATGAACGATGTTGCCGAGGCGGCAGGGATTTCGCGTCCCGCCCTCTACCTGATGTTCGACAACAAGGAAGACATGTTCCGCCAGCTTGTGTCCTACCGGCAGGCTCAGGCGATCGACGCTGCGGCGGATGTCCTCTCGGGCGATGGCCCTGCGGCAGACCGCGTCAAACGCGCGGTGCTTGCCTATGAGCGGGTCTTCTACGAGCCTGTTGCAGGGTCGCCGCACGGGGCAGAGTTCATGGACCTGAACCAGGGTGTCGCATCGGAGGACCTTGCCAGGGGCCGGGAACGCCTCGTGGGTCACCTTGCCGACTGTCTTGATGATGCCCTTGCACGCGGCGAAATCCGTTTCCCGGAAAGTGCCATGTCGCCTTCGGACTTTGCGCACCTTCTCATGTTCTCGATCACGGGCATGAAAAAAGCCGCGAGTTCAATCGAGGATTTCCGGCAGAAGATACGCGATGTCTGTGCCATCTTCATGGCCTCGGTCACACAGCGTTTGGACAGTTGAACAAGCTGCTCGCCAGCATGCGAGCCAGGAGGTGAACATGACCACGTTCAGGGTAAACGGCGAAACAAGAACGGTGGATGTCGAACCCGACATGCCGCTCCTGTGGGTCATTCGCGAACAATTGAAGCTTACCGGAACGAAGTTCGGCTGCGGCATCGCGCAATGCGGCGCGTGCACGGTTCATCTTGACGGCGTGCCGGTGCGGTCCTGCTCGGTGCTGGTCGCAGCGGCCGAGGGCAGCGATGTGACGACGATCGAGGGTCTGTCAGGCGAAGCGGGGCGACTGCACGCGGTGCAGCAGGCCTGGATCGATCACCAGGTGCCGCAATGCGGCTATTGCCAGTCCGGCCAGATCATGTCGGCCGTCGCGCTCCTTGGCGAGGTGTCCGACCCGACCGATGAAGACATCGACACGGCCATGCGCGGAAACATCTGCCGTTGCGGTGCCTATGGCCGCATTCGCGCGGCGATCAAGACAGCGGCCCGTGTGGCTGCGACGGGAGGGTCCGGCAATGGGTAAGTGGACACGCAGGGGGTTCATTGCTGCCGGCATAACGGCTGGCGGCGTGCTCGCGATCGGTGTCGGCCTGCGCGAGGGTCATCGTGCGCCGAAGCTCGCAGGCATGGTAGCAGGCGATGGCGAGACGCTCGTCAATGTCTGGGTCAAGCTCGCGCCCGACAATACCGTGACCGCCATCGTCCCGCATTCGGAAATGGGCCAGGGCGTGTTCACCTCCATGGCGCAGATGCTGGCCGAGGAAATGGACGCCGACTGGGAGAAAGTGTCGTTCGAGCAGGCCCCGGCCCACGAGGCCTATGCCAATTATCCGCTCGGTAAAGCCTATCTGATGGGGGGCACGACGGTTCCGGGTCTTGTCCAGGACTCGCTGAATGGCGGCTTCCTGCGCCTCGCCCAGTCCATGTCGTTGCAGATCACGGGCGGCTCGACCGCCGTTCGTTTCACCGGCGAGGCCGGGATGCGCATTGCCGGGGCCGCAGCAAGGGAAATGCTCGTGAGGGCGGCGGCAAAGGACTGGAAAGTTCCGACGAGCGAGATCCGCACCGAGAAGTCGCAGCTTCATCATGATGCATCGGGCAGGTCTGCGGCCTATGCCGAGTTTGCCGTTGCCGCGAGCAAGTTTTCGCCCCCGACCCAGCCGACACTCAAGGCATCGCAAGACTACAAGCTCATGGGAACCTCGGCGCGCCGGTTCGACATTCCTGCGAAGGTCGATGGTACGGCGCGGTTCGCCATGGATGTGGACTTGCCCGGGCTTCGCCATGCAGCCGTGATGGGCCCGCCGGTCTTCGGTGCGACGGTCGCAAGCCTGAACGATGCTGCGGCGGTTGCAATGCCGGGGGTCCACAAGGTGCTGAACGAGGGCGATTTCGTCGCTGTCGTCGCCGACAGCTACTGGCACGCCGAACGTGCGATCGCCGCACTGGACGTGCAATGGACCGGAACCGGCCGCGAAAGCCTCGGCCAGGACGCGATCTATGCAGGCTTCCGGGCCGACATGGCAGCGGCCGTCGAAGCGGGCAGGGAAAAGCATGACGTTAAAACCGGCGATGCCCGCAGCGCGACGGCCTCTGCGGCCAGGCGTGTGGAAGCGGACTATTCGGTCCCCTATCTTGCCCATGCGGCCATGGAGCCGATCAACGCCGTAGCCCATGTGCGGGGCGACAAGGTCGATCTGTGGATCGGCCACCAGAACCCGCTCGGCGCGCGCGACGCGATTGCCCGCGAGCTTGGCTATCGCAAGCATGACGTGACTGTGCACAATTGCCTGCTCGGCGGCGGTTTTGGCCGGAAATCGGAGGCCGACTATCCGCTGATGGCGGTGCGAATCGCGCGGGCTGTCGACGGTCCGGTCAAAATGATCTGGTCGCGCGAAGAGGACATGCGCCAGGACTTCTATCGCCCTGCGACGACCGCGCGGGTGATTGCGGGACTGGACGAGACTGGCCAGCCGGTGAGCTGGGACTACCAGTTTGTCCACAAGCACGATCCCGTCGAGGCGTCCGCGATTCCCTATGCCATCCCGAACCAGTTGATCCACTATGCCGAAACGGAAAACCCGGTACGGTTCGGCCCGTGGCGCTCTGTCGACCATACCCAGCACGGTTTCTTTGTGGAGTCCTTCATTGACGAGCTCGCCCATGCCGCGGGCGAGGATCCGCTCGCCTATCGACGCGCGCTTATCTCCGGCAAGCCGCGCCATCTGGCCGTGCTCGACGCCGTCGCCAAGGCCTCTGGCTGGGGACGGAACCTGCCGCAAGGGCGCGGGCTCGGCGTCGCGCTGACCGAGAGTTTCGGCACGATTGTCGCCGAAGTCGTCGAGGTTGACGTGACCGGTGCCGTGCCCCGGGTAACAAATGTCTGGGCGGCGGCTGATCCGGGCTTCGTCGTCAACCCGGACGGGTTCACCGCGCAGATCGAAAGCGGGATCATCTACGGCCTCTCGGCGGCGCTCTACGGCAATATCAGTGTCGAGAATGGCAGGGTCGTCCAGTCGAACTTCCACGACTATCCGGTCGTGCGGATGGATGACGCCCCGGCGATCAGCGTAACGCTCATCAATAGCGGTGCCCGCCTCGGCGGCGGGGGCGAGCCCGGCACCCCGCCGATCGCCCCGGCGGTCGCCAATGCGATTTTCGCGGCGGGCGGCGGGCGGCTCCGGTCCCTGCCGTTCGTATCGGGAGACAGCGGCGTCGCCTGAGTCAGCTTGTCGGCGAGATTTGATCCGGATCAAATCCGGCTCGCAGAGCCATCAGCCCGCAGAGCGGCGTTCCATCGCGAGGCGGGGGACATAGAAAGAGCCCCTGCTGCGGCATTCAAAACCTGTTTTCGGTCCACCAGACTGAAAACTTCGCGAAGCAAAGCGGACAACAGACTTCAGTGAGATGCAGCCCCTGCCGGGGCATTCATTTGCTATTTTCGGT
>CAYSED010000143.1:0-5657 GCA_964429935.1 uncultured Hyphomonadaceae bacterium | reverse complement strand
CCGAATCTGTTCCTGATTAGAGAGTAACGGGGGTAAGCGATGGCTAAGCCATCATTCCGCATGGAAAATGAGACGAGGGCGCAATGCACGCAATCGAGGCGGGGACACCATGACAGATGCCAAACAGCCGGGCGATATCGAGGATGCGATCGAGGACGCCATCGGTTTCAACTTCCGTTCCCTGCGCACGATCCGCGACATTGTGATTCGCCCCAACACGGTCTTCCGCGCTTATGCCGCGCGCGACCGCGTCACCTATACGCCCGCCCTCCGGGTCTGGCTTGGCCTCATCTCGCTGCAATTCCTGCTGTCGATCTTCACGGGCGGCCAGTCCGAAGCCCTCCGGGCCTCGCTTGAGGCGAACCCGGCGGCGCTTTCCCAGTACGAAACCCTGTTTGGCGACAATCTCGATGCGGCCATCGAGAAGATGGGCGAGAGCATGAGCTTCCTCCAGGTCCCGCTGGTCGGCCTGCTGACGGCGCTCAGCGTCTTTGTCCTTCATCTCCTGAAACAGGGGCTCGGCTTCGGCGCGCGGCTCAATATCGCCTTTGCCACCCTGACGGCGGGCTCGCTCGTGGGGCTTGCCAGCCAGCCGCTTGTCTTCAGCAATCTCGCCCTTGGCCCGGCAGCGCTCATGGCCATCGTTGTGGTCTATGCAGTCACCTTCGCCCGGGGCGCGCCCGGCGTGCTCGCCGACACGGTCGCAGGCAGCCTTGTCAAGGGCGGCGTCTTTGCGGCTGCCGTCATGGCCCTGGTCGTGATAGGCCATACGCTCAACACGATTATCGCGGTCGTCTACGCCGCCTCAACAATGGCCTCCTGAACATGGCGCTCTACTCACTCGACGGCCTCGGCCCGACCCTTCCGGACAGCGGCAACGCCTGGGTTGCCGGGAACGCGACCGTGCTCGGCAATGTCATCCTCAAGGAAGATGCGAGCGTCTGGTTCAATGCCGTCCTGCGCGGCGACAATGACCCGATCATGGTCGGGGAAAGGTCCAACATCCAGGACGGCTCGGTCCTCCATACCGATGTCGGCTGTCCGCTCGCCAGCGGCCGCGATGGCACGGTCGGCCACATGGTCATGCTGCATGGCTGCAAGATCGGCGACGAGACGCTGATCGGTATCGGCTCGACCGTCATGAACCGCGCCGTGATCGGCAAGAACTGCATTATCGGCGCCCATTCCCTCATCCCGGAAGGCAAGGTCATCCCCGACGGGTCGCTAGTCATGGGCGCGCCCGGCAAGGTCGTCAGGGACCTGACCGAGCCCCAGATCATGATGATCCGCGCCTCGGCGCAGGTCTATGTCGACAACTGGAAGCGCTTCAAGACAGGTCTCGCCCGCATCGGCTAGAGACCTTTCCACGGACCCGCAAACGCTTTGGTTCCGGCTCGCCCGGTGAGCCGTCAGCTTGCCGGATCGAACACGTCTTCTATGCGCAGCCCGAACGCTTGCGCGATCCGGAACGCCAAGGGCAGGGATGGATCATGCTTCTCTGTCTCGACCGCATTGATCGCCTGCCGCGAAACGGCAACCAGATCAGCAAGGTCAGCCTGGCTCCAGCGCCGTTCGGCGCGCAGCACACGGATGCGGTTCTTCATGAATACCGCATCAGGACGAAGATGAGGGCAAGTCCCTGGGCTGCCAGAATGGCTGGAAACACCCAGATCATCGAAATCACGGGCAGGTCGATTGCGCCTTCAAGAAAGCCGTAGGAGAAGGTCAGGATGCCGACAAGGCCCGCACCCCACAGCGTTGCCTCGGTAATGATTTTCTGCTGCACCTCGTCACGGGTCCTGACAAAGGCGACAATGACAAACAGCATGAAGATCGCCGGAACAACGGGGATCAGTGACAGCGCGACAAGCGCCGGCACGGGCAAAGACGCATTGTCGGCCAGTGCATTGACCCCGAAGAGCGATCCCGTATAGGCGCCGAAGACGCCGAGCATCTGGAGCGTGTAGCGTTTGCCGTGCCCGTCCATTACCGGCCCTCCATGAAGTCGGCCAGTGCAGCTTCGAATGCCGCAGGCTGGTCCAGCATGACAAAGTGGCGGGAGTTCTCGATCACAACAATCCTGAAGTTCCGAAGCCCGTCATACAGCGCCGCATAGCGTGCCTGAACCTGTTCCGGCGTCATGCCCAGATAGGCATTGTGCGGAACGAGAACCGTAACGGGTGCCTGAACTTTTTCGAGCACCGGACTGAAATCGGTCGAAAACAACTCGGCTGTTGCGGCAACGACGCTGTCTTTGTCCGATCGCGCGATGTCTTCGAATACGAGGGCCTGCGCGTCCGGTCCCGTGGCTTGCCTTGGCAGGCCTTGGCGCATGGCGGATAGGAACTGTTCGTCAGTCATGCTGTCGAATTGTGCCCTCATGCCAGCGGCCTGAGCTTTTGCCGCCTCAGCCGTTATGCCGGGCTGGAACAATTCGGGCAGGAACGGGACCGAGTCGATGATCATGATGCTGTCGATCCTGTCCGGGACTTCCGCAGCGACGAGCAATGACATGACCCCGCCCATGGAATGACCTACGAGCTTGACCTCGACGAGGTCTTCGTCACGGACATGGGCTGCGACAGCGGAGGCGGCAGACGCAACAAAATCATCCAGTTCCCCCGGTGGGGACGTTCCGGCAAAGCCGGCGACCGTGACCCATCGAGCATCTGCCTCCAGCGGTTCGGTCAGTCCCGCGCGGAATGCCTTGGGAGATGACGTAAGGCCCGGCACGAAGACAATCGTGTCGCCCTGTCCTTCAGCTTCGACATGTATTCGCTCCGATTGAGTTTCGGCATAGATTGCTGTTAGCGGCAACAGGCTCGCCAGGGCTGCTGCGGCGAGGCCGCGCAATAGGGGCAACAAGCGTTTCGGGTGTTTTGGCATCAGGGGCTCCTGCAAGAAAGCATGACATAAAGTCAGGCAAGCATGACAAAACTTGAATGTCAAGCATACCTGACAAAATGCAAGCTATTCTAGCAGGAGCGGTGCGGGCACTCCGCTATGGAGGTCGGCCTTGCCCTCAAAGCGAAAACGGATTGACTGGCGTCAGCCCGAAGGACTGTTTCGGCGTGTCATAGTCGCCGGTCAGCACTTCGTAATGCAGGTGCCTGATATTGGAATAGGCCCCCGAATTGCCGACCGGGCCGAGCACTGCGCCCTGCGCGACCTGCATGCCCGGCACAACGCCCTCCCCGAACCGCTGCAAGTGGGCATAGCGCGTATACACGCCGCTGCCGTGATCGATGACGACCATGTAGCCGTAATCGTCCCGGTAGAGGGCTTCCAGCACCGTCCCGCCGGCCGCCGCCATCACGTCGCCGCCGCTCTTGGCATAGAAGTCGATGCCCTTGTGCACGCGCCCCGCCGATCCGCGCGGCCCGAAGCCGGACGACAGGCAGGTCCCCGTCGCCGGGGCAACCAGCAGCCCGACGCCGTTGACGCTGGCTGTCTCGCCGGGCGCGATGACATAGCCGTCCGCATTGGATGGCGGCGCATTGGAGACATTGATGGTGCAGAGCTTCACCGATATGGCCGCACTGTCCGTGGCCTGTTCATTCGGCGGGGCCGGTGTCGCCGGGACAGGGTCCGGTGGCGGGGCCGGGCGGACCGCTTCGGCGGCCGCCTCGATAATCAGGTCATGCGTTTCGGCTTCCTCGAACCGGCTGAGCAGGCGGCCCGCCTCGCTTCCGGCATCTTCGGCGAGGTCGCGGGCAATCGTCTTGCCTTTCGCAATTCCCTCGGCTTCGAGCGCGCCGATCTGCGCCCGCCAGGCCTCCGGCAGCCCGTACCGGTCACCAAGCACCCAGCCGAGCCCGAGCACAATAAGGAGACCGGCAATCTGGAAGAGGATTTTCATGCGCGCCAGTCTAGCCCGGCTCAAGCCCGCTCAGAAGCGAAAAGGAGGGTATTAGAGTGCGCGCGGGTGCTTCGGACTGGTCTAGGTGTCTGAAAGCCAGTCCTCACGGCCATGGCGAACGCGCAAGACAAGCACAGTATCTTCGACAATTTCATAAAGGATGATGTGTGCACCGCAAGGTCGCATCCTCACCTGTCTCAGCATGAGCTCACGGATAGGACTGGAGAGCGGATAGTCTGTTATCAATTGAAAGGTCTTGCCCAGCTCGTCAGCATATTTCATGGCCTGCTGAGGTCCGAAAAGCCGGATGCCCTCGCGATTCATTGCTGAAATGTCTGCCTCAGCCTCTCGCGAGAAGTCGATTTTCACGACTGGGCGGCTTTCCACGCATCCTTCATGATCTGGTCGATTGACTTGCCAGAGAAGCCGCTCGCATAGGCCTCCTCAACCTTCTCGTTCAAGGCGAGAATCTTCTCGCGCTTGACCAGTTCGCGGCGGATGAGGTCGCGCACGACATCGGAGGAGTTGGCGTACTTGCCATCCCTGGTCTGCGCCTCGACCCAATCCTTCATCTGCTGCGGCAGGGAAATGTTCATCGTGGCCATGGGCACGCTCCTTCTGGCAGGAAGGTGAGCATGTTGGCAAACTTTGTCAATCGCGCCATTCACGGGAGCTGCCTGTCCGCTCCCGAAGCTTGTCGAGCACGATCTCGTGCTCAAAGGCCTGCCCGGTTTTCTCGAAACGGGACATGCGGGCGCCAATCTCTGCCCGGTCAGCCTCATCCTCAAGCAAGCGCTCGACAGCCTCATCAACCAAGGCTTCAGGCGCTTTGCCGGAGGCGGCTGAAAGCTCGCGAATGCGCTTCTCAAGCGCGCCGGAAAGCGAGAAATTCATGATAGCGATGAGTGCACCCCTTCTGGCAGAAAGGTGGGCGTGCTGGCAAAGTTTGTCAATATTTTTTGGTCACAGCCGTATTCATCGGTTGTTATAGTCAATCCAGCATCTACCAATGATGAGCTAAATTTAATAAACTGTTCCCGAGGTAGGCCAAAGTTAATGACAGTCGATGAGATTTGTTCACAATTGACAGCTTCGCCTCAAAGTTGGGACGCTCCGATCACCCCTGGCATCGGCTTATATTCTGTCTTCGTCCATGAACAGATTAAGTTGCCAAGGATCAACCTCGGCAGCATACGCGTTATATATGTCGGCATGACGAAAGACTGCTTTACCAAGCGCGACCATTTCCGCCATGCACATAGTGGAACATCTTCTCCGCGGCGCACTTTGGGAGCGCTATTGAAGGATCAGCTGAGCCTCGTGCCGCAGGCTCGCGGAGGAGAAAATGATCGCAATCGGTTCCGCAATTATCGATTCTCGGACGAGAATGAATTGAGTTTGTCGAAGTGGATGAGCCAAGCGCTGCTTATAAACCGCCTCCAATTGGCAGTTGATGTGCGATCCATTGAAAAAAAGGTGATCGCTTCTCTTGAGCCTCCCCTCAATCTGACTGACTGGCCCAACCCACAAAGAGCCGCCATCAAACAATTGCGCAGCATTTGTGCCGAGGAGGCAAAACTAACTGCCTGCCCGGTTGCTTGAAACATGATGCAAAAAAGGGCGACCCTCGGGCCGCCCTTTTACCCTCACGTATCCAGAAAGCTCCGCAGCTTCCTTGACCGGCTCGGATGCTTCAGTTTCCGCAGCGCCTTGGCCTCGATCTGCCGGATGCGCTCGCGCGTCACGCTGAACTGCTGGCCGACCTCTTCGAGGGTGTGGTCGGTGTTCATGCCGATGC
>CAYSED010000142.1:2334-5697 GCA_964429935.1 uncultured Hyphomonadaceae bacterium | reverse complement strand
GAGCGGGGCGGGGGTCATCGGGCACGAAATGGGCTCGGTCTGCGCCCGGCTCGGCTCCGAGGTGACGGTGGTGGAGTATCTCGACCGCATCCTGCCGGGGGCCGATGCCGAGATCGCCAAGCAGGCCCAGCGGCTCTTTGCCAAGCAGGGGCTTGCCTTCCGTCTCGGCCAGAAAGTGACCGGAGTCGAGAAGCAGAAGTCCGGCCTGAAGCTCACCTTGGAACCGGCCAAGGGCGGCCCCGCCGAAACCCTCGGCGCCGATGTCGTCATCGTGTCGGTGGGACGACGTCCCTATACCGAAGGGCTGGGTCTTGAAGCCGTCGGCGGCAAGACCGACAGGCGCGGCGTCATCGAGACGACCGGCCATTTCAGGGTGGCCGACGGCGTCTGGGCGATCGGCGACTGCATCCACGGGCCGATGCTCGCCCACAAGGCCGAAGATGACGGGACGGCGGTCGCCGAACTGATCGCGGGCAAGGCAGGCCATGTCGACTACAACCTTGTTCCGTCTGTTGTTTATACCAATCCCGAGATTGCCTGGGTCGGGCAGACCGAAGAACAGCTCAAGACGGCGGGCATTGGCTACAAGGCGGGCAGGTTCCCCTTCCAGGCGAATTCCCGCGCGCGGACAAATCACGAGACGGACGGGTTCGTGAAGATTCTTGCTGACGCTAAATCCGACCGGATTCTCGGCGCGCACATGATGGGTGTCGGGGTTGGCGAGATGATCGCCGAGATCTGCGTCGCCATGGAGTTCGGCGCGGCCTCCGAGGACATCGCGCGGACAAGCCATGCCCACCCGACGCTCTCCGAAGCCGTCCGCCAGGCGGCCATGGGCGTCGAGGGCTGGACGATGCAGATGTAGGCGCTAAGCTCAGTCTACAGGAAGGGTTCCGGGCGAGACCTTCTGCCGGAGCGGACATGAGCGCGACCTATGACCACCATGACAGCGCTGGCTGGTCGATCCGGCGCTGGTCGCTTGCCGACAGCAAGCCGGTCCTGCGCATCTTCGACGATTGCCTGGCCGAATTTCCGTGGCGAACCGACAAGGCGGCCTACCGGCGCGACCTCGTCCGGGCCTGCGCGTCGCATTCGATCTTCATCGCCGAGGAGCCGTCAGCCGGGGTTGTCGGCTTCATGCTGGCCGATCTCGCCGAGGGATATGTTCCCTATCTCTTCATCGATATTGACTGGCGTCTCTGCGGCATCGGCACGGGCTTTCTGGCGCTCGCCCGGCGCCTGTGCGGCAAGCCGCTCACCCTCGACTGCGATGCCGGCAATACAGCGGCGCTCGCGGCCTATGAGGCGCTCGGCTGGCAGGTGGCCGTAGGTGCGCCAGGCCGCAAAGGCCGGTTCCGGCAGATCCGCCTCGTAAGCCCGTAAGCCGCTGCCGCAGCGTCATGGCTGGACGGTCGCCCGGCAAGGGGTAAGCTTGCCCTGAAGGACATGATACGGGAGGACCGGCTGATGGCTGACGCGCAAGGGGGAATGGACCTCGTCCTCGCGCTGCTCGCGCGGATGAACGAGGTGTTCGGGCCGGAGCCCTCGATCGAGACCATGCGGCAGGGCTATGTCCAGGCAGGGCTGGCCAATCCGATGGCCGAAGGCGCGCGCGCCGAAGAGATCGCGCTCGGCAGCGTGCCGGGCCTGAAGATCACGCCCCGCGAAACGGTCGATGGCCGCACGCTCCTTTATTTTCATGGCGGCGGCTATGTCATCGGCTCGCCGGTCGGGCACCGCGCGATGGTGTCCCACATGGCCACGCACCTCAAGGCGACCGCCTGGTCGATGGATTACCGGATGGCCCCGGAAGCGCCGTTCCCGGCGGCCCCGGAAGACGGGCTTGCAAGCTACAGGGCGCTGCTCGCGACCGGCGTGGCTGCGGGCAGGATCATCATTTCAGGTGACAGCGCCGGCGGCGGGCTGACCATGGCGACGGCGCTGAAGACCAAGGCGGCAGGCCTGCCCATGCCGGCCGGCCTGATGCCGCTCAGCCCGTGGGTCAATCTGGAGAACAATGGCTGGTCCTATCCGGTCATGGCCGAGCGCGACCCGATGATCCGGCAGGAGGGGATCGATGGCATGGCGGCGACCTATCTGAACGGGGCACCGGCAGGGGACCCGCTTGCCTCGCCGGTGCACGGCGATCTTGCGGGCCTGCCGCCGATCCTGATCCAGGTCGGGTCGGAGGAATCGCTCCTGTCGGATTCCATAATGCTGGCGGAACGGGCCGGGGCAGCCAGGGTGCCCGTGGATCTCCAGATATGGCCGGGCATGATCCACGTGTTCCAGTATTTTCACGGGCTCTTGCCAGACGCTCACCGCGCCTTCGGGGCCATGGCGGCCTGGGCCGAGCCGCGCTGGCGCTAGGGGAGCTATGCGCGCGGATGCGCGGCGGCATGGACCCGTTTCAGGTGCGCCGCATCGACGCCGGCATAGACCTGCGTCGTTGACAGCGAGGCATGGCCGAGCAGGGTCTGGATGGCCCGGAGGTCCGCCCCGTTGGCAAGCAGGTGCGTGGCGAAGGCATGGCGCAGGGCATGCGGCGTCGCGGTCTGCGGCAGGCCGAGCTGGCCGCGCAGGGACTGCACGAGGCCCTGGACGATGCGGGGGCTGAGCGGGCCGCCTTTCTCGCCCCGGAAGACCGGGTCATGGCGGCCAAGCGCATAGGGGCAGCACCTGACATAGCCCGCAACGGCCCGGCGCACGGCCGGCAGGACGGGAAGGACGCGGACCTTCCCGCCCTTGCCATGAATGCGAACGCGGTCGCCAAGCGGCAGGTCGGCTCCGGTGAGGCCGAGGGCTTCGGAAATGCGCAGGCCAGACCCGTAGAGGAGCGAGAGGACGGCGGCGTCACGCGCGCCGATCCAGGCCGGCTTGTCGGGCGCGAGCCCGGCACCGTCGATCATGTCGCGGGCCGCTTCCACCGAGACCGGGCGCGGCAGCCGTGCCGGGCGCTTGGGTCCCTGCAGATACGCGATCTCGGCATTCTGCAGGCCGTGGGCGCGGTCGAGCCAGCGGTAGAGCGCCTTGATCGATGACAGGGCCCTGGCGATCGAGGCATCGGACAGGCCCTCGCGGCGGCGCGCGGCGAGAAAGGCCCGGATGTCGCGCGCGCCGAGCAAGGAGAGGGATTTCGCGGTCACGGGCGCGCCGGCATGCAAGGTCAGGAAGGCGAAAAATCCCGCGAGATCCGAGCCATAGGCCTCGACGGTCTTCGCGGCCATGCGGCGTTCGTCCCGGATGTGGGCGAGAAAGGCGGGCAGGAGGTCCATGGCCCCTGTTTTGGACCGGTCCGGGTTAAGGGCTGGTGAGCCGGGCTGCCTTCGGACGTCTTCGCGCTTCCGCCGGAGCCGAAAGCGC
>CAYSED010000142.1:0-2324 GCA_964429935.1 uncultured Hyphomonadaceae bacterium | reverse complement strand
TCAGGGCAATGCAGATTGCCCGATGCCTCTTTCCCATCGCCCTGCCGGAACCGTTCGACTATGCCGTGCCCGAGGGCATGGGGATAGAGGCGGGGAGCTATGTCCGCGCGCCCCTCGGACAGACCGAGCGGATTGCGGTCGTCTGGGAGATCGCCGGTCCCGGGGATAAAGTGTCCAGACAGGGCCCGGTGGGACAGGCGGTGGGACAGGGGGTGGGACAGGTGGGACACCCCCGGCCGCAGGACGCGAGGCCGGAGCGCGTCCTGAAGCCGGTCTCGCGGGTCTATGACGTGCCGCCGATGAGCGCCGCGATGCGCCGGTTCATCGACTGGACGGCGCGCTACACGGTTGCCGCGCCGGGGGCTGTGCTTGCCATGGTCCTGCGGGCAAGGGGCGGGCTGGAGCCGAGCCCGGTCCAGACGGTCTATGCCGTGTCGGGCCGGGTTCCGGACCGGCTGACCGAGCCTCGCGAACGGGTGCTCGCGGCGGCGCGGGCGACCGGCCCGGCGGGCGCAGCCGAGATCGCGGCGGCGGCCGGGGTGTCGGCGGCGGTCGTGCAGGGGCTCGCGCGCGCCGGGGCGCTGCAAGCCGTTCGCGTGCCGGTCGATGCGCCTTATGTTGCGCCCGAGACCGGACGGGCCGGCAGGGTCCTGACACCGGAACAGGCGGCAGCGGCGCTCGACCTCCGCCAGGGCCTCGCGGCCGGCGGCCTCCGGCCGGGCCTCCTCGACGGGGTGACCGGGTCCGGCAAGACGGAGGTTTATTTCGAGGCCATAGACGCGGCGCTGGCGGCCGACCCGCAGGCCCAGGTCCTCATCCTCCTGCCGGAGATCGCGCTGACGCAGGCGGTGCTCGCCCGGTTCGAGGCGCGGTTCGGCGCAGCGCCGGCGGCCTGGCATTCGGGGCTGTCCGAGAAGGAGCGGCGGCGGGCCTGGCGCGAGGTCGCCCATGGCCGGGCGCGGATCGTCACCGGCGCGCGCTCGGCCCTGTTCCTGCCGTTCGCGAGGCTTGGCCTCGTCATCGTCGACGAGGAGCATGACGGCTCCTACAAGCAGGAGGACGGGGTGATCTACCATGCCCGCGACCTCGCCGTGGTGCGCGGCAAGCTCGAGGGCGCGGCGGTGATCCTCGCCTCGGCGACCCCGGCGCTCGAAACCGTGGTCAATGCCGAGACCGGGCGCTACCGGCGGCTGAAGCTGTCGGCGCGGCCGGGCGCGGCGGTGCTGCCGGAGGTCAGCCTGATCGACCTGAAGACGGAGACGCCGGAAAAGGGGCACTGGCTGTCGCCGAGGCTGAACAAGGCGCTCGAAGACACGCTCGCGCGCGGCGAGCAGAGCCTCCTCTTTCTCAACCGGCGCGGCTATGCCCCGCTCGTCATCTGCAAGTCCTGCGGGGAGCGCCTGAAAAGCCCCGGAACGGAAAGCTGGCTGACCGAGCACCGCTATGCCGGGCGGCTCGTCTGCCATGTCACCGGCTATTCGATCCCGAAGCCCGCCCGCTGTCCCCATTGCGGGGCGGCTGACAGCCTGACGGGCGTCGGGCCGGGCGTCGAGCGCGTCGCTGAGGAAGTGCGGGCGCGCCTGCCGTCGGCGCGGGTCGAGATCTTCTCGTCGGACACGGCATTTGACGGGGCGGCGACGCGGGGCATCGTCGAGCGCATGGCGGGCGGGGCCGTGGACGTGCTCGTCGGCACGCAGATCGTCGCCAAGGGGCACAATTTCCCGGCCTTGACGCTTGTCGGCGTCGTCGATGCCGATGCCGGGATGAAGGGGGGGGACCTGCGCGCCGGGGAGCGGACCTATCAGGTTCTCAGCCAGGTGGCGGGCCGGGCCGGGCGGGCGGAGCGCCCCGGCCGGGCGCTGATCCAGACCTATGCGCCCGAAAGCCCGGCCATGGCGGCGCTCGCCGCCGGGGACCGGGACGGGTTCCTCGCCATCGAGCGGGAGGCGCGCGAAGCCGTCGGCATGCCGCCGTTCGGGCGTCTGGCGGCGCTCATCCTGTCGGCACCGGGGGCCGACGGCGCGGACGGCTTTGCCCGCGAGATCGCGGCGCTCGCCCCGCACGGGGAAGGGGTGGACGTGTTCGGCCCGGCCCCGGCCCCCCTGTCGGTCGTGCGCGGACGGCACCGGCGGCGCTTCCTGGTGCGGGCCGGCCGGGGCGTCGATCTCTCAGCCTACATGGCGGCCTGGCGGGCGGCGATGAAAGTGCCCTCGAACGTGCGTGTCGCCGTGGATGTCGATCCGTATTCGTTCCTGTAGGCGCGGTCCGCCTGGCGCATGGTTCCGCCCCAGCTTCCGCCCCGGCTCCCGCCTGGGACGCCGGGG
>CAYSED010000141.1:4623-5711 GCA_964429935.1 uncultured Hyphomonadaceae bacterium | reverse complement strand
GACACCTCCCCCGCAAGCGGGGGAGGAGAATAACGCCGCGCCTGTTTTCACGAAACTGCCCTCGAACTCTTCTTCACCCAGGCGAGCAGCAAGGCCAGCGCCGCCGGGGTCACCCCTTCAATGCGGCCGGCCTGACCGAGGGTCGCCGGGCGGGCGTCAATCAGCTTTGAACGGACCTCATTCGACAGTCCGGTGATCGCCGCATAGTCGAGATCAGCGGGCAGGGCGAGACTTTCGTCCTTTTTGAAAGCGATGATGTCCGCCTCCTGGCGGTGGAGATATCCGGCATAGAGCGCATCGAATGCCAATTGTTCCGCCACCGGAACTGGCAGGCGGGCAAGTTCTGGCCAGATCGCGGCTAGCGCCGCCAGATCGACCTCGGGCAAGGCCAGAAGCTCGCTCACCGAGCGGCGGCGGCCATCCTGATTGATCTTGAGGCCGTGTTTCGCCGCTTCATTGGGCGTGATCGTCGTCTCGCGCGACCATTTCCGGGCGGCTTCGAGCGCCGACCGTTTCACGTGAAACATTTCCGCGCGCGCCGGTCCTACGATCCCCGCCGCGATGCCGACCGGGGTCAGGCGCTGATCGGCATTGTCCGCGCGCAGCGTAAGGCGGTATTCCGCCCGGCTGGTGAACATCCGATAGGGTTCTGTAACTCCGTTGGTTACAAGGTCATCGATCATCACACCGATATAGGCCTGGGCCCGGTCGAGGGTGAACGGCTCGGCCCCTTTCGCGCTTCTCGCGGCATTGACCCCGGCCACCAACCCTTGCGCGGCGGCTTCTTCATAGCCGGTGGTGCCGTTGATCTGGCCGGCGAGGAACAGGCCGGGCAGGGCGCGGGTCTCAAGCGTCCGGGTCAACGAGCGCGGATCCACATAATCATATTCGATGGCGTAGCCGTAGCGGATCACCCGCGCCTCTTCGAGGCCAGGAATGGTCTTCAGGAACGCCGCCTGCACGTCCTCGGGCAAGGAGGTCGAGATGCCGTTAGGATAAACGGTGTGGTCGTCGAGGCCTTCGGGTTCGAGGAAGATCTGATGGCTTTCGCGCTCGGCGAAGCGCACCACCTTGTCCTCGATGGAGGG
>CAYSED010000141.1:0-4613 GCA_964429935.1 uncultured Hyphomonadaceae bacterium | reverse complement strand
GGCCGGAAATCATGCCGCCATAAACCGCTGATTTCGTTATGTTTTCGTCGATAATCGCGTGGGTTTCGGCAGTCGTATAGGTGATGCCGCAGGCGATCTGCGGGACTTCCACGCGCTCCGTCATAAAGGAGAACGGGACAGGCTTGGCGTCCGCCGGCTGCATCTCCAGCCGGTCCCACTGAATCGTTCGTCCGTCGAGCCGCGCCGGGGTGCCGGTCTTGAGGCGGCCCAATTTGAGGCTCAGCCCATAGAGCCGGTCGGAGAGGGCGACGGCCGGAACTTCAACATCGCTCCAGTCGCCCGCGGCCCAGTCCTTGTCCGTGGCCCGCGCCCGCGCGCGCCCGGCGGGCAGGCGCTTGTCGCCGATATGGATGACGCCTTTCAGGAAGGTGCCGGTGGTCAGCACCACGGCCTTGGCGCGAATGCGCTCTCCCGCCGCCGTGACGATCCCGGCGACTGTTCCACGTGGAACATTGTCCTCGACGATCAAATCCTCCACCGCCGCCTCGAGGATTTCGAGGTTCCGATAGTCGGAAAGGATCGCCTGCATGGTCTGGCGGTAGAGCTTGCGGTCGGCTTGCGCCCGGGGGCCGCGCACCGCCGGGCCCTTGGAGCGGTTGAGCATGCGGAACTGGATGCCGGCCTTGTCGATGACCCGGCCCATGACCCCGTCGAGCGCGTCGACCTCGCGCACCAGGTGGCCCTTGCCGAGGCCGCCAATGGCCGGGTTGCACGACATCTCGCCAATGGTCTCGCGGCTGTGGGTGGCGAGCAGGGTCCGGGCGCCGGCGCGCGCAGACGCCGCCGCCGCTTCGCAGCCCGCATGGCCTCCGCCGATAATGATGACGTCGTAGTCTTTCACGCTCTGCCAACTCTCCAATCGCAGACTTTATTGCCGCAATTTTCAATTTGTGCGCCTTCGCGCACGGGGTCTTTCATCTTCATCCTCTGGGCGCGGGATATAGGCCCGGGCCCGGCGCAATGCACCTGTTTTCCGGAAATGAGCCCCGGAATGTTTCACGTGGAACAGTTTGACGGTTTGTCTAGTAGCCGCAGGCCTTCGCCGCGACCGTCACCACCAGGAACCAGAGCCCGTTAATGGTCAGCGCCGGCGTATGTTCGAGCAGCGCTTCCGCCCAAGCGGCAGGGGTCTTCGCCTTCAAAGCCTGGCGGACAAACTGCCGAAGGGTGAAAAGGCAGAGCAACCCGACCGAGACCAGAAGGCCCAGTCCGATCCAGAAAAACTGGCTGTCCGGCACAACGCACATGCGATGAGGCTTAAGCCACCGCGCTTTCGAATTCGTTCACGGCCAAACTGTTCACGAGAGGCATTGTAAGGCCTGCCGGAAGAGTGGGGATAAGTTTCCCGGTCACGAATTGTTGCCCGCAGTTTCGCAAGTCCGGCGACGGCCTTCTTTACAATTTGGAAAGCATGCAGCGCAGCAACAGTGCTGGGCATACTTGCTGCAATTCAGCCCTTCACGTGTGGGGAAACAACACAAGAGGGGCTCCTTATGGCGCAAACCACAAAACTCCAGACCGTCAATTCGCTTCCGGGGGGAAAGCCATTATTCGGACCAAAACCAACACAGTCTCCTGAAAAGGCGCGCACCATTCAGGACAGACTTCACCGTCTCGTTTCGGCGCCCGCGCCAAAACCAAAACAGACTCTGGTGGACCAGCTCAATGAGCGTCTGCAGGAGAAATATCGCGAGTATGAACGCGCCGCGCTCAGGCTGGAGCTCCGGGGTGAGCACGCCGCGGCGAAAGTGTTGCGGCAGGCCGCAGGCCGCGCGCGATTGCTGCGCAACACTCAGGTGGAAGAAGGCGGGCTCGCCTAAAGCGCCGTATACGGATAATTCCACATTGCGGAACCGCTTTCGCAAATTCCTATACAAATCAGCAAGATAGCCCCTTGGCGCCCGTTTTGGGCATGTGGGATGCAGCGAATTCGCGTGCCACACGAAACCAGCACAAAGGGGCTCATTATGGCGCATTTTACGAAAACCCGCTGCACATTGCGGCCGCTCTTCGGACCGGCCGCACCCCGGCAGAAGCCGACTTGCGGTCCCGTGTACGAACTTGAAACGGCCATCGAACTCGACCGGCGGCTGAAGCAGAAATATCGCGGCTATGAACGGGCCGCCGCCAGGCTTGACCTCAATGGTGAGCGCGACGCAGCGAAAGTGCTGCGCCGGGCGGCGGATCGCGTGCGATTGCTGCGCAGCATGGCGACGGAACGCGCGGTCGATCTTTCCGGCGGTCCGCGCGCCTGATCCTCCCTCGCGTGGGACCCGCCACCCTGAACGGTCCCGCGCCCGCGGCGCGCCGGAAGGCGTGCGGGGGAGACCCTTCGCCCGGCTCGACCACCCCGGCCCCGGCCAGCGAAGGCGCATCGCCCTCTGCGCGCGCCGCATCCTTACTTGCCGATGCAAAAACTCGAGAAAATCTCGCCGAGCACGTCTTCGACCCCGACCGCGCCGGTGATCTTGCCGAGCGCCCGGGCCGCTAACCGGGCGTCTTCGGCGGCGAGTTCCGGGGCGCGCGCGATAAGGTCGTGGGCCCGGGCCAGCGCAGCAAGAGCTTCCTCCACCGCCTGAACATGGCGGATGCGGGTGAGGGCGGGCCCGTCTTGATAGCCGCCGCCCGACGCCTTGGCGGTCAGCGCCTCCACCAGTTTGGCCATACCGGCGCCGGTTTTGGCGGATAGCGCCAGTTCCGAAACGCCGGACTGTTTCATTTCGGGAGCCTTGCCGAGATCGGCCTTGTTCCAGACGACGATGTCGCCGGGCTTGATCAGGTCGCGGCCTTCCACTTCTTGCCCGCCCGCCGTGAGATCCTCGACCAGGACGCGAATATCGGCGGCCTCGGCCCGCGCCCGCGCCCGTTTCATGCCTTCGGCCTCGATCACGTCGCCAGTCGCGCCGCGAAGACCCGCCGTGTCGGCGATCGCAGCGACGACGCCGCCGAGATCGAGCCGCGTCTCGACAATGTCGCGGGTGGTGCCGGCGATGTCGGAGACGATGGCGACGTCTGAACCGGCGAGCGCATTGACGAGCGACGACTTGCCCGCGTTGGGGGCGCCGATGACAGCGATCGAGACGCCTTCGCGGATTCTCCGTGCGCCGATCGATTGGTTAAGAAACGTGGTTAGCGATTCTTGCAGCGAAAGTATGGCCGGCCCGGCGGAAGCGGCGATTGCGGCCGGCACATCGCCCTCATCGGGGAAATCAATGTCGGCTTCAAGCGGCGCCATGATGGCCAGAATCTGCGCCCGCCAGCCCTCCGCCAGCGCGGAAAGCCGTCCGTCGAGCTGCCCCAAAGCCTGCTTTTTCTGCAGGATTGTTTCGGCATCGATAAGATCGGCGAGCGCCTCCGCCTGGGCGAGGTCGAGCTTGCCGTTTTTGAGCGCCCGCAAGGTGAACTCGCCCGCCTCGGCAGGGCGCGCGCCGAGCCCCGAAAGCGCCTCGTACAGCGCCGTTTCCACGGCGCGTGAGCCGTGCAGGTGAAATTCGGCGACGTCTTCGCCCGTGAAGCTTTTCGGGTTTTCGAAAAGTATGGCCAGGCCCCGGTCGATGACGGCGCCGTCCGCCGGATCGCGCAGCGCGACATATTCCGCGGCGCGATTATTGATCCGTTTACCAACTAATTCCTTGAAAATGCGGAAAGCGCCCGGTCCCGACAGGCGAAACACCGCGACCCCCGCCTTCCCGGCGCCGGAGGCGCGGGCGAAGATGGTGTCAGTCATTACGGCTTCTTTTTCGCGCTCATGCCCATCATGGACTGGAACTGCTCCATGCTCTTGCCGGACATGGTCATCCACTGCGCCATGAACCGCTCCGGATCGGCGAGCGTGTCCATATTGTCCTTGGCGCGCTTCATCATCTCTTTGACGATCATGTCGTTCATCGGCTCCATATCTGGCTGGCCGAAAAACGCCCGCGCCTCGGCCGGGGTGCAGTCGATATTAATGGTCAGTTTCATGGGCGGAGCCTCCTGAAAGGGAATTTCAGGAGGCTCTAGCGCAAATGGCGGGCAGGCGACAGGCTTATCCCTGCGTCCCCGGAACCGGCGGGACCGGCTGCGGCGGCGCGCCCGGCTCCAGTTCGGCGACCTCGACGACCCCGCGCCCCACATGAGAACGCCCGCGGCTGTAGAGGAAATAGATCGCAAGCCCGATCGCCGCCCAGATCGCAAACAGCATCAGCGTGTAATGGGACAGGCTGAAGAAGAGATAGACGCAGCCGATTATTGAAACCGGGGCGATCACATAAACCGCCGGGGTGCGGAACGGCCGAGCGCGGTCCGGATCGGTGCGCCGCAGGACCATAACGGCGACCGAGACCATGGCGAAGGCGAACAGCGTGCCGGAGTTGGAGATGTCGGCGAGGGCGCCCACCGGAAAGAACGCGGCAAAGACCGCCACGAAGACGCCGGTGACGATGGTGATCACATGGGGCGTTTTAAAGCGTGGATGGATCTTCGAGAACACGCCCGGCAGGAGCCCGTCGCGGCTCATGACGAAGAAGATGCGGGTCTGGCCGAACATCATCATCAAGATGACCGAAGGCAGGGCCAGGCCGGCGGCGAGGCCGAGCAGGTTGCCGATCTGC
>CAYSED010000140.1:3162-5728 GCA_964429935.1 uncultured Hyphomonadaceae bacterium | reverse complement strand
ACCGAGATCAGGGTCGTGGTCTTCATCATCGGCCTTCTGTCGACCGTAGTGCTCGTCAACGTCTTCGGGGCGAGCGCCGACGCGCAGGTCAAGACGGCACGGGCGAATGTCGCGGCCCTGACCCAGAGCCTCGAACGCTATCGCCTCGCCATGTATTCCTATCCGAGCGAGACCGACGGGCTTCAGGCGCTGATCGAAGCGCCGCAGGGCCTCGACAATCCGGCGCTCTATCCGCAGGGCGGGTTCATCCAGCAGCTTCCGAACGACCCATGGGGAAGGCCCTACCAGTATGCCATTCCGGCAGAGCGCTCTCGGGCTGCCTATGACGTCTTCTCGCTCGGAGCCGACGGCCAGCCGGGCGGCGAGGGCGACAATGCCGACATTGGAAACTGGGACTGAGACAGACTTGGCACCGTCGCGCGCATATCGGGGACAGGCGGGCTTCACGCTCGTCGAAGTGCTGCTCGTCGTATTCATCGTCGGGCTGTCGACGACACTGGTCATCATGAACATTCCGCCCGGGCCTGAGCGCATCGAGGCGGCGGCCGCGGAGATCGAGGCCGACATGGAAGCCCTCCGGGAGCGCGCGATCGTGACCGGCATCCTGCACGGCGTGGAGGTTCATGACGACCGCTATGAGGTCGTGCGCCGGGTCGAGGGGGCGTGGGTCGAGGACCGCACCCTCGGCCGCGACCTGGAGCCGCCGCTCAGCCTCGTCGCCGCGGCGGGGCGCGAAGACCGGGCGGACGGACCCGTGCTGGTCTTCGATCCGGCCGGCCTGCAGACGAGCGCCGTCCTGACGATCACGGACGGGGCCGCGCGGCGCGACATCCGGGTCGGGCCGGACGTGGGAGCCTCCCGACGATGAACCGGCAAGGCCACTCCCAATCCGGCTTCAGCCTCATGGAGGTCGTCGTTGCGCTCGGCATTCTCGCGACGACGGCGATCGGTTTCGTCAATCTTCTGCAAGGCAGCATCGAAGGCACGAGGCAGGTCGAGGAACGCTACCTTGCACGGGTCGTGGCCGACAATCAGTTGACCGATGTTCTCTGGCGGCGGCTTCCCCTGGAACAGGGCGTCACCGAGGGCGTGGAACGCCAGCTCGGGCGCGATTTCACCTGGCAGATGACCGTGCTGCAAGGTCCGCGCGAGGGGCTTCTCGTGGTTGACGTGCAGGTGCGGCGCGGCACAGAGGCCGGAAGTCCCGTGATCGCGCAGGCGACAACGCTGAGGGCGGCCCAATGAACCATGGCTTCCGGGAAAGGCGAGGCGAACGGGGTTTCACGCTGGTCGAAACGCTGGTTGCTGTGTTCGCCCTCGCGCTCCTGATGGCGGCCGGGTCCGCCATGCTCCTGTCGGCGCTTTCCGGCCAGGAGCAGTTGCGCGGCAAGGGGGCCGAAATTGCAGCGCTCGACCGGGCGACGGCTCTCATGCGGTCCGATCTCGGCAATGCCATCCCGCGCGTTGCCGACACGGGCCGGGCAGGCGAGGGCGAACGGTCACTCTATGGCGGGCGTCCGGACCGCGACGGCATCGTTCTGGGCCTCGTCCGGGCCGGCTGGACGAACATAGATGCCCGGGAGGACCGCAGCGAGCTGCTCGCGGTCGAATATGTCCTCGGCGAGGACGGAACCCTTCTCAGGCGGGCGTATCGCCGCCCGGACCGGGTGAGGGCGACGCCCGCAGAGGACATGCGCCTGCTGGACAGCCTGCAGGCGCTCGACCTGACATTTTTCGGCGGCGGCCAGCCCGCTGCCCAGTGGGGGCTTGTGCCGGACTCCGCGACGGTGCAGATGCCGGACGCTGTCGAGATTGCGATGACCTTCGCGGACGGCGAGGTGCTGGTCCAGCGCTTTCCGGTCGGAGGCCGTCCCGAATGAACCGACCGTCCGAACGAGGGGCCGCGCTCCTCACCGTCCTGTTTCTCGTCGCCATCCTGTCGGTCATTGCCATCGCGACGACCGAGGCGACGCTGCGGGCGCTCGACCGGGGCGCGGTCGCCGACTACCGCGCGAGGGTCGACTGGCAGGTTGCCGGGGCCGAGGAAGCGGGGCGCGTCGCCGTCCGGTCTATCCAGGAAGCGACGGAAGGCGCCCTGACGAGCGAACTCGTCGAGCTTCAGGAGCCCTTTATCTTCGCGGGCGGCGGGGCGAGGATCGAGGCGGCACTGTCTGACGCGACGAACTGCTTCAACCTGAACGCGCTGGGCGAACCCGAAACGGACGACGAGCGCAGCGCGAGCGCGTTGCTTTACATCGACGTCCTGGGGCGTCTCGGCTTCAGCGAGTCCGAGGCTGAAGCGCTCAGCGACAGCCTTGCGGACTGGATTGATGCCGACCAGGACCCCCGTCTCGCCGGAGCCGAAGACTATTACTATGCCGCCTTGCGCCAGCCTTACCGGACCTCCGGCCACCCGCTCGCCGAGGTTTCCGAGGCGCGCGCCATCCAAGGCTATTCGCAGGACGTTTACGAGCGCCTTGCGCCGATTGCCTGTGTCCGCCCCGGGACGGACCTCGGCCCTTTCAACCTCAATACGATGACCGTGCGGGAAGCGCCGCTCCTGGCC
>CAYSED010000140.1:0-3152 GCA_964429935.1 uncultured Hyphomonadaceae bacterium | reverse complement strand
CATGATGTTCGGCGAGCAGCTCACCCTGCAGGAGGCCATCGATGTCCTGTCCGGAAGGCCGCTCGGCGGCTGGCCGACTCTCGACGCGTTCGTCCAGGTCGAGACGGTCTCGCGGATCGACCCGCAGTCGACGCGGCTCGACCTCGCCGGTTTCGTGTCCACCCACATCCTGTTCAGCGGCACAGCTTACTTCCAGGATGTTCCAGGCGATTTTGAAACCCTTTACCAGATAGCGGATAACCAGCGCATCCAGATCGTCCGGCGCAAACGGGGAGCCCGGTAGATGGCGCGCAAGGTTTTCGGTTTCCTGCCGGGGGATGGCACCGACGCCCTGCGGCTCATTGCCATCGAGGGGTCGCGCGCCCGCGAGGTCGGCTCGGCCCGGGCAGGCGACGAGGTCATCCTGTTCGTTCCCGGAACGGACGTGCTTGTACGTCAGGCCGTGCTGCCGACCAAAGGTGACCGCGAGAGCCGGCAGGCTGCGCCCTTCGCCATCGAGGACGAGATCGCGACCTCGGCAACCGACCTGCACGTGGCCCTTGGACCGCGCCCTGACGATGTCTCGCAGCCGCGTCCCGTTCACGGGGTCGAGCCTGCCCTCATGGAGGCTTGGACGGCCCGTCTCGGCGACCGCAGCCTGTCCCAGGCCATGCTCGTCGCCGAACAGTCCGTGCTCCCTGAAGGGCGCCTCATCGATCTTGGCAACCGGGTTGTCGGACGGCTGAACGGGCAGGCTTTCGCCATCGATGCGGCGCTGCCTGGCGAGCTCCTGACGGCGATCCTCGACGGCTTCGGCGGCGAGGTCCTGCAGCCGGCTGATCCGCTTGAGGCGATGGCAAGGCTTGTCGAAGAGGAGAATGCCGTCCTGACCGACCTGCGCCAGGGACGGTACCGGGTCCAGCGCGGGCTCGACCTGTCCGCCCTTGCGGGCTGGCAGACGGCGGCCGTCCTCGCTGTGACCTGCTTTGCAGCCTGGCTCGTGGCGGGCGTGCTCGAGGTGCAGGCAGCCTCGCGCACCGCCGCAGACATCAGGCAGGCGACCCGGACCGCCTATGCCGCCGCCTTTCCCGGGGACACCGATGCCGCAGATCCCGTCAGGGCCCTGTCGCGCGCGCTCGGCGAGGCGGACACAGGGCCGGAGATCGACTTTCTCGATGTCAGCGCCGCCCTCTACACCGCGCTCCAGGATGTGCCGGGTGCCAGCATCAGGTCGATCCGGTTCGAGCCGGGGCGCGGCGGCTATGTCGCGAGCATCGCCTATCTCGCCTATGGCGAGGATGCGGCCTTGAAAAGCGCCCTGGAGGCTCGCGGCTTCTCGGCGGTTCTGGGGGATTCCCGCCGGGGCGGAGACCTCGTGTTAGGCGACGTGACGATAACGGGGCGCAGCCTATGATCCGGGAATGGTGGACAACGCGGGAACCGCGCGAGCGAACGCTCCTCATGGTGCTTGCGGGCCTTCTGGCGCTGACGGTTGCCTATTATGGCGTGTGGCTGCCGGTAAAGGGCGCGAAGGCGGACGCGCGCCAGTCGGTTAATGCGGCTGCGGCAGACTATTCCATCGTGCTGCGCGGGCTGAGGACGGTTTCTGCGGCCCGGACCGGGTCGGCTGGCGCGACCGGAAATGTGGACGGGTTCCGCAGCGAGATCACCCGGACTGCCCGCGAGGCCGGCCTGTCGATTGCCCGGCTCCAGAGCGGCGCGGGCGGATCCATCCAGATCTCGTTCGACGACGCCGACCCGCAGCGGCTGTTTGCATGGCTTGCGAGCCTTGACGGGCAGCCGGGCGGCCAGGTGATCGGGGCAACCCTGACCAATCGCGACGCGGCGACCGTCCAGGCCGTTATCGAGCTTCGCGGCGGGCGCACCTGATGCGGCGGCTTGTCTATGCCCTCTTGTTCGTGGCCGCGTTCGCCGTGCTGCTTGTCGCAGGCACGCCGATCAGCTTCGTGCTGAAGCGCTCAGGGGTCGGCTCGACGGGCCTTAACTGGTCGGGAGCTGCCGGCACGATGTTCTCGGGCGAAATGTCGGGCGTCAGTTTCGGGGCGCAGCCGATCGGCGATGTTGCACTTAAACTCGAGGCCGGGGAACTGCTCAAAGGCCGGATATCCTACGAGATCACCTGGTCAGGACTTGCAACGTCAGGCCGGGCGGTGGTCGGCCTGGGACAGGATACGGTTCTCCTGTCCGGACTGAACGCGAGCCTCGCGGTCGAGCACCTCGTGGGTCTCTCGGATGACATAAGGCGGTCCGGCGGAAGCGCGGCCATATCGAACGCGAACGTCGTCTTTCGCAACGAGGCATGCCAGTCTGCCGCCGGGACCGTGTCCACCGACACGGTCGCGCGCGCACTTGCAGCTTATGGCGTTTCCGGCGGCAGCCTGAGCGGAGAGATGGCCTGTGACGGGCCCATGCTGCAATTGCCGGTCTCGGGAGAGACGGGCACGGGCGACAGGATCGAGGCGCTCCTGCGGGTCGGCCTGGTCGAACCGTCGAGTGTCGAGGCCCGCATCGCCACCGGATCGACGGAGGTCGGAAACCTGCTTGTCCTTCAAGGCTTCGAGCCTGTGAACGGCACCTATTCCTACCGGCGTGAAGCCCAGCTCGGAGGCTATTGACCCATGCATCGCCAATTCCTGATAGCCGGTGTCCTTGCGCTCCTGTCGAGCTGTGCGGCGTCGCCGCGCGCGGATGAAGCGCAGGCGGCCGGGGCGCGGCGCGCCGCCGCACAGCCGGAAGCGGCTCGCGAGGTGCCCCGCAGCGGCTTGCCGGGCCAGCAGCTTGCGCCCGGCGAGTGCGGCCTCTTCCTCTGGAGCCAGACCGACATCTCGAAATTCGTCTTCTTCGCAAGGTCGGCCCAGCCGACGGCCCTCCTGCTGATCGACGACCAGCCGGTGGATGTCACCCTGGAGGCGGCCGGCGGCGATATCTTCGGCGAGTTCCTGACCGATCTCGTCTACCGCGTGCCGCAGACCGGCCAGCAGGTCAGCATCGGCTACACGCCCGGCGACGACCTTGTCGGCGGGGCGAGGGTCTCTTCCGGGCGCATCAGCTACACTGATGCGGACGGGTGGACACGGGTCCTTCCGGTCCTCGGCGTGCGGGCGTGCCAGCTTGCGGCGGATCGCTAGGCCGGGGCCCGCGAACCGCCGATG
>CAYSED010000139.1:0-5920 GCA_964429935.1 uncultured Hyphomonadaceae bacterium | reverse complement strand
TACAGGACAAGTTCAGCGTCAAGGATGTGGGGCTCGCAGCCATTGCGGGCGGGGTCGGAGCGTCGGGCTTCGGCAAGGTTGTCGCCGGAGGGCTCGGCATCGCCAAGGAAGGCTTCCTGCAGGCGGGCATTTCCGGCGCAGCCAACAATGCCTTCACTCAGGGCATCGGCGTCGCGACAGGCCTGCAGAACAAGTTCTCGTTCGCAGGCGTCGCAGCCGCAGGCGTCGGCGCGGCGGCGAGCTTCGGGGCCAGTAAGTATCTGCCAGGCGCGGCGGAACAGGCAACCGAGTTCTACAAGGGCGTGAAGATTCCCGGAAGCCCGGCAGAGTTCGGCAACATCCTCGCCAGCAACACCGCCGGCGGCATCGCCAATGCCGCGACACGCTCAGCCCTTACCGGCACGAGTTTCGGTGAAAGTTTCCGCGCCGCGATCCCGGACATCATATCGGGTGCTGTCGGCGACGCGCTGCAAGCGGCACGGCAGGCTGCAGACCGGCGCGAAGCCATCGCGGACATCGATGCCGACTATGCCATAGGCGAGCTTGAGATCCAGGTGGCCGACCTCGGAGGCGGGTTAGGAAGGGCAAGCGGTCCGGAGCCGGTGACGGCCGGCAATGTTTTCGACGGATTCAACCGGGAAAACATCCGAGCTTCCCTCGAACGCGGGTTGCGGCTCTCGCAGCTTGAGGACGCCTATATCGATTACATTGAGAACGTCGATCTTTCGGAGGCTTTGGGCATCAGGCCCGCCCGCGCCTATGACGGCGTCCAAAGACGTGCCGGGCATATCCTTGGCGCAATCCACAGCGTTACCGGGGTTGTCGATTTTGCCCTCACGTCACTGGGCGCGGCCGTATCATCTTACAACGAACTCGTTGACTTCTTTGTTCCCAGTGACCTGCCAAACCCTCTGAGTGACTATGGTGCCAGGTACTCGGACTTGGCGAACGGCTTTGTAGCGACCACCGACTACTATCTCCGAAACCCAAACCTGATCGTCTTCGACGCGCTTGATGCCTATGGCTACAGCGTCGCGTTCGCCGATCAGCAGGCAACCCCGTTCGAGCAGGGCCTCTTGCATCCGCTGCCAAGGATTATCGGAGGCCTGGCCGTCGGCGGACGCATCGGATTGGGGGGCACTTCTATTCTGCGTGGCGAACTGGGCATTGGCGCGAATCTTGTATCGATTTCACGATCTTCATTGGCAGTAGAGAGGGGAGTTCCTCAGGTTACGTTGAACAAGGCAGCGGGCGACGCCTTCGAGGCTGATGTGATCGCGAACATCTTGCCGAGGACACAGATCAATATTCGCCCCCAGATCACGATCAGGTCCAACGGACCCTCTGGCTTGCGGGTGCGATTGGATGCTCTGGGTGAGGATGTTGCGACTGGCACGGCGAGGCTGTCAGATATGAAGGCATCCGGCACAGCGCCGTTCACGCCGAACCAGACGGTGGTGTATCCAGAGTTGGAGCTTTACGGCGGCGTCGTAGTCGGCAAAGGTAAGGCTCCGTATACTGGTGGAATAACAGTTCCGCCGACCGCTGTAGACGTTATCAGGAAGAAACCATGAGCTTGGACAATGCAGATATAGTGGATGCGGTCGGCATCGAAGTCGAGGATGGCACGGTCGTTCTCAGCATCATTGATGGCTGGGACTGGGCCGATGAACGAGGCCATCTCTGCGCTTTGCAAGATAAGCTCAACGCTTACTTCGGATTCGTAGAAACTGGTCAGGTTTACGAAACTTACCCTGAGGCAAGCGGGCAGCCTTTGCGGATCGACATCGTGAGCAAGTTCCCAATCCCGGAGACCAGCCTATCGTTCTTACAGAAAGTATCGGCGGTTGCCGCCAAACTGAACATGACGGTGACCTATCGGGTGCTTTGACCCGACCGGAGCATGACCGCCTGCCAGCATCGTCAGGGTATTGTCAGGAGAACCAACCCTTGAGGGCGGCAATCCCCTGCCCTAGCGTTTCGCGATGACCCGATCGCCCTTCCGCTATTTCAAGACATCGCCTGAGATTATCCAGCTCACCGTGATGATGTACATCCGGTTTCCGTTGTCCCCTCGGAACGGACAGGGGCGGCCTCACTCACACGCTCGGCTCCATCGTCTCGCAAGGCCTCGGCGTCGCCACCGGCATCCAGGACAAGTTCAGCTTCAAGGATGTTGGGCTCGCGACCATTGCGGGCGGGGTTGGCGGTGCCCTGAAGGGCGCGACACTCTTCAGCAAGATCGGCGACAAGTTCGGCAGCTTTGCGAGCGGAGCCGCACGAGGCGCAACCTCCAGCGCCCTGACGCAAGGCATCGGCGTTGCCACCGGACTCCAGTCGAAGTTCTCGTTCGCAGGCGTGGCCGCAGCGGGTGTCGGCGGCGGCTTGTCGAACAGCTTTTCCAATTCAGCCTTGGGTGATGGCGTCAGTGCGGCCTTTGGCGGCGGCGATGCCGGCCGCTTTGCCTCCGATCTGGCCTCCAACACCGCCGGCGGCCTCGCCAATGCCGCCACCCGCTCGGCCCTCAACGGCTCCAGCTTCGGGGACAATTTCAGGGCAGCCATACCGGACATTATCGGGAACGCGGTCGGCGGGGCGATCGGGAAGGCCGGAGGAAGAGCCATTGATCGCTCCCGGCAGTCGTCCGGGGCTTCCGGATATGCCGGGACGCTCAGCCAGAATGCCTATTCGGCAGGCTACACGCTAGGTGAAGACGGGTCCCTGACACTCGGGGCCGTGCAGGTGACGGGCCGGGCGGCGACCTTCGACTCCCTTGCAGACTTCTCGGCAACCCAGTTCAGGCTGGACCGCCTGTCGGCTGTCAGCGGCCACGCCGCAAATGCTGCCCTGGCATCGGCGCTGAGCATCCAGAACGCGGCCATCGATCAGGCCGGGCGGTCTTCCTTCTTCCTGTCCTCGCTCAGCGGACCGGGCGTCGAGATCGTCTCGCGCGGCCTGCGCGGCCTAACGGCTTTCGACGAGCGCGTCCGCGGCGTCACGGCGACCGAAAGCATCCGCAACCGGCGGATCGCCGACGATCTGAGGCAGGCAAGCGCGCTTGCGGATGGCCAGCGGGCGGCGGCCAGTCCTGCAGGCGGTTTCGTCAGGACAGACAATAATCCGTTCAGGAGTTCGAGCTTCCTGACGGCGGAAACGAGGGCCCGGAACGGCATTGCCAATGCCCGCCTCGCCGACGCGGCGGGGCTTGCCTTCGAGGAAAGCCAGCGCAACGCCGCCCGTCTCCTGCTGACAATCACCGGAGCCGAGTTCACCCTCGCAGGCGGTGCCGTCGCCACATATGTCGACTATCGCCAGACCGGCGAGATCAGTCCTTTCGTCGCACTCGATCTGCTGCCCGTCGTGGGGAGGGTTCCGGGCTTGTCGCTTGGAACGAATATATTTAGTCGAACCGGCGATACCACGATCCGTAGTTCCGACAAGCTCATAGCTATATTTTCACGACCTGCGCCTCGCACTCTGGGCCTAGGTCCAATCTCGTCAACAAACGAGTTACTGCGAACAACTGGAATTCCTGGGGCCGAAGGGGTTGTTTTAGCCCAAAGAACAGTTAAATTCGATGACATATACGAGCTATCTAGAAGAACAGGTATAGAATTCCTGTTGACTCGGGAAAAAGGGGAGTTCGTACTTCGCAGCGGTTCTGCGACTCAAGTACCCATACCCAACGGGGTACGTCCAATAGCCCATACACATCTCGCTGATATACTTGGAAACATAAATAGACTACCCTCAAGGGCTGATATTAATGTACTGAATAACAACTTTAGGTTGAACCCATCAGCTCCAAGGCCAGTATCGCAGATCATTACGGGTCCTGGAGAAACAACTGTCTTTCGTGCAACAGGTTTAGATAAAATTAAATGAGGAATGTGGAGATCCCTTTGAATTCAGATCAAGAAATAATTGATTACTTAACGAGCTTCTCAACGCTAGAAAGAATCGTCGTTCTAGTTAACGAAGATACTGATCCTGGTTTGATATACTACGTTGGCAAGAGCGGCGAAGTCTTCATATCCATGGAGGATAACGATCTAATTAATGACGCGGCCATAAGTTATTTAATAAGAAATGGGGCGGAAGTCGTCTCTAATCAAGATCAACTGGACTCGGCAGTCAGCCGTATTGTTAGAGATTGCGGCATTGTCATGAGAACCACCCCTTGAGCGTCGCGTCCCACTACTCTAGCGTCCGTCTCTGACCAGATCCCCGCTCCGCTGCTTCAGGACGTCGCCTTGAACCTGATCCGGGGCACACGAGATCATGCGGCCTCGCCCCTTGCCGGGTGCGAGCTTGGCGGCATATCGAACAATGGCACGCAGGATGTCACCGCCGTCCAGGCGGTCGCCCTGCGCACTGCAGACCCCGGCGACGGCCCGTTCCGCGGCGGCTCGGCCAGCGCCGCACCGCATGCCGATTTCGACCGCTTCTACACCCCGGTCAATTCATTCCGGCAAGGCTCCGGCGGCGGAGCCTACACGGTCCAGGCCGGCGACACGCTGCGCTCGGTCGCTGCCGCCGTCTATGGCGACAGCCAGCTCTGGTATCTCATCGCCGAAGCCAACGGGCTCGCCGGCGAGGCGGGCCTCGCCGAGGGGGCGACCATCATCCTGCCCGCAGGCGTCACCCGCAACACCAACCGCGCCGACACGTTCCAGCCGTTCAACCCCGCCGACGCCATCGGCGACACAAGCCCCGCCATCCCCCAGCCCGGACGCGGCAACCAGTGCGGCATACTCGGGCAGATCCTGCTGGCCGTCGTCGCGGTCGCGGTGAGCCTTGTCACGTTCAATCCGGCGACAGGACTGGGCGTGCTCTCGGGAACATTCGGCGCAGGATCAGCCCTCGCAGGCGCAGTCGGCGCAACCGGGGCGGCGCGGCAGACAGCGGGAGTCGAGAAGGCACTCAAGGCCTGGGTCAAGGAGGGCCAACTCAGACCAGGACATTGAATCTGACATTACACCACAATACTTGCAATTGCGGTGTGATTGGGCCATACACCACAGAAATAACTTCTGTGGTGTAACAGTATGATTGAGAGCTACCCCCTATCTGTTCACACAACCTATCAGGACTTGCTGAACGCACATGCCACGCGCGCGATAACTGACATTTCTGGTGCGCCCTTCCTTCGCGAAATGGGTGGGCGCGGTCGATACTGGTATATGCGACAGCGCATCGGTGATCGGACGGTGCAACGTTATGTCGGACCAGATACGCAAGAGGTTCGCGAGCGCATTGAACAGGCCAAGATTGCTGGCGAAGAGCGCCGCGCGTTCGACGCGCGCTGCGCCAGCCTTGTTTCGCAACTGCGCGGTGCAGGACTGCCAACCCTCGACCGGGAAACCGGCAAGGTCCTGAACGCGATGGCGAAGATCGGCGTCTTCCGGCTGGGCGGCACGCTCGTCGGCACCCATGCGTTCCGGCTCTACGCGGCAGAGCTCGGCGTGCGGCTCAACCAGACGCTGGCTGTAACCGGTGACATCGACATTGCGGCCTTTGAAAACCTCAAGCTGGTGATCGACGACGAAGTTGATCCGTCGCTCGCAGACACGTTCAGGGATCTTGATCTTCGTCCGGTTCCAAGCCTCGACAGAAAACAGCGCACAACAAAATGGACAATGGGCACCGGAGGGCCGGAAGTGGAATTCCTTGTGCCGCGCATGAAGGAAGACAGCGAATACCTGAAACTCGAGCCCCTTGGTGTCTACGCCCAGGCCCTGCCATTTCTAAATTTCCTGATCGCCGACCCCATCCCCGCAGTTGCGCTATATCGGTCGGGACTCCTGATGCAGATTCCGCGCCCGGAGCGATATGCGGTGCATAAGCTCATCGTCGCGGCGCGGCGCCACAACTCTTCGGCTTTGAAAGCGAAGAAGGATATTGCGCAGGCGGAACTCCT
>CAYSED010000138.1:0-6132 GCA_964429935.1 uncultured Hyphomonadaceae bacterium | reverse complement strand
GCGGCACCCGCACTGCCGCGATTACCGGCGGCTTTGTCGCCCTCGCCCTTGCCTGTCGCTACCTGAAGGAGGAAGGCGTCATCAAGTCCGACCCGATCCGCAAGCAGGCTGCCGCCGTCAGTGTCGGCCTCTGGAAGAACACGCCGGTGCTCGATCTCGACTATCCGGAAGATTCCGGCGGCGAAGGCGACATGAATGTCGTCATGTCCTCTGATGGCGGTTTCATCGAGGTTCAGGGAACCGGCGAGAGCCGGCCGAGGACGCGGCCGGAACTCGACGAGCTCCTGCGCCTTGCCGAGACCGGCTGCCAGCGCCTGTTCGAGGCCCAGCGCGCCCTGCTGGACGCCGGCTGACAGGAACCCGTCGGAACAACCCGCTTCAGCCTTCTTCGGCCTTGTCGGCCGGAGCCGGAAACACGGTTCCCGGCGCGGCCGAGCGGACATGCAGGTCGCGCTGCGGGAACGGGATCTCGATGCCTGACGCCCGCAAGGCTTTGAGTATGGCATGGCGCAGTTCCGTCTGGAGGGAGATCCGGTTATCAACATCGACAAAGACGCGGACCTCGAAATCGAGGGAACTCTCGCCAAAGCCTGAAAAGAAGATCACGGGCGCCGGATAGGACATGACTTTGCCATTGTCCCTGACACAGTCCATGAGCAGGTTCGACACGATCTCGGAGTCGGCGCTGTAGCTGACGCCAACCGGGATGATCACCCGTGTCGCGCGGTTCTTGTGCGTCCAGTTGGTGACCGAGGAGGAGATCAGCTCCGAGTTCGGCACGATGATGGTCGATCCGTCGAATGCCTCGATTTCGGTCGACCGGACATTGATGCGTCTGACAAAGCCGTCCCCGGACGCAGTGACAATCCAGTCGCCGACCCTTATCGGGCGCTCGAACAGCAGGATCAGGCCCGAGACGAAGTTGTTGACGATGGACTGCAGCCCGAAGCCGATGCCGACCGAGAGCGCCCCGGCGACGATGGCAAGGTTGCCGAGCGGAAACCCGAGCGCGGCGATCGCCATCATCGCGCCGGTCACGATCCCGGCATAGCCGATCAGAGTCCGCAGCGTGTTGCGCAAGCCCATGTCCATGCGGGTCTTCTCGAAGATCCGCGTGTCGGTCGTTCGCTGGATGAACCGGGTGAACACCAGAACTGCGAGGAGGATGGCGATGGCGGTCAGTAGATTGGCAATCGAAATCGTGATGCCGCCGATCCGGAAGCCGAACAGGGCATCCGACATCCAGTCGCGCAACTCGGCCCAGTCCACACCAAGCACGAGCGCGGCGGCCGGCAGGGTCAGCGCGAGGAGCGCGACATCGATCATCAGCCGCAGCCAGAAACCGTAGAGCCTGACATCGTCCTGTCGCTGCGCGCTCGTCTGCGACCGTCCCGCCACGGACCGGGAGACGCGCCGGCTTGCCCAGTCGGCACATTCGCCAATGAGCGCCCGGCTGAACCAGGCGAGGGTGAAGAGGACCGCAAGATAGAAGCCGCGCGAGACGAGGAAACTGCCGAGAGCGACATAGCCTACGAGCACGGCTGCGATGACCGCGACGGCGAATAGGCGCGCCGCGCGGCGCAGGCCTGCCCAGAGATGAAGGGTATCGGACGAGACTTCGGCGGAACGTTCCGGGTCGATCTCCCAGAGCTTTGCATAGGTAAGGACAAGGAGCAGAAGCGCCATCACGATGGCGGTGGTGCCCGCCAGCAGCGTGACCAGTTCCTCCGAGGCATCGAGATAGTCCGCACCGGCGGCGAGCACGCGGCTGAGCGCGAACGCCGTGACCACCAGAAGGAGGAGGAGCCGCACAACCGGGACGCGGTCATTGGCAAGCGGAATGACGCGCCATTGCCCGAGGGCCGGCAGGAATACCGCGCTCGAGAAATTGTCGGCAAGCAGCATTGCCACGAAGAAGGCAAGGACAATCCGGACGAGGCTGAAATTGTCGGCCGTGACCGCCCCCTGGCTCGACAGGACAGCGTAGATCGCGAACGCGCCGAGGATCGCCGGGAAGGTCCGGGTGACGAACCGTACGCCCGCCACCCCGACCCGGCGCGCCGGCGTCGGCTCGAATGACAAGAGTCGGGCGACGACATTGCGGTCCATCCAGCGCCGGACGGGCCACGCGAACAGGCCGCCGACGAGCGCCCCGAGGAGGATGGCGAGGATCGACTGCTGACGCTTTTCCGGGGTCTCGAAGGAGGCCCACCAGGACGCGAGGCGGCGTCTCAGTTCGCTGGTTCCGTCAAGGGCGGACTGGACGGCCGGGCTGACCGAGGCCGGGCCGAACGGAAACGGGCCCCGTTCCAGGGTGCGGCTGTAGAAAGCGTCGCGGCGCCGCGCCGTGATGTCTTCGAGGAGGCGGTTTGCCTCGGCGACATTGAGTTCGGACTGGCGGATCTCGGCGTCGAGCGCTGCAAAGGCCGCCTGAAGGCTCTCCCGCTCCTGCGTGATCGCCTCTGCCTCCGGGACCGCGTCCTCCCCAGGCGCTGGCCCGAGGCGGTCGAGATCGGCCTGGATCTGGTCCCGCCTGGCGACCAGCGGCGCAGTGGCCGCTTCCGCCTGCACCCGCAGGTTCCTGACGGTTTCCCGCAGGGCCGGCAAACCGTCGATATCGCTCGCAAGGACCGCCTCGGCGACCTCTGCCAGTGCGTCCCGCCGTTCCTCCACGCCATAGTTGTCCGCCGGTTGAGCAGCCGAACCGCAAACCATTCCGGGTGACAGGATGGCCAAAGCGAGGAAGAGACAGGTTCTGGCGAGTGTCGGCATGCTTGGGCTTTCATTCGGGGGCGCAGGGCCGCAGGGAGGGACGGGGCCTGTCGTCTATGCCCAATTCGCTTTCGTGGGGAAAGGGGCCGTCATCGATCCTCGCCTCCGGCGCGCAATGCACACGGTGCAGACGAGCAAGCTTGATGTCGCGCTCGCCGGGAGATATGCCGTTTGACAAACTGCGCGTTCGCAAGAGACGCACATTTCAGGTAGAATGGCATTACAAGAGACCGGGCTGTTGAGCCCGGCACCGGCACTAAATCAAGTTGTGGTCAAATCAGGGGAATGAAATGCCTAGGGACACGGTGAAGCAGCCGACCGACATAGATCGTTATGTCGGCATGAAAGTGCGTGCGGCGAGACGGGAACTGAAACTAACCCAGGATGCACTTGGACAGATGCTCGACATCACGTTCCAGCAGGTCCAGAAATACGAGCGGGGCGTCAACCGCATCTCGTCGGGCAAGCTCTACGAGATCGCCAATGTGCTGAAGCGGCCGCTCGAATATTTCTATCCCGAGCAGACCGTCGAGACAGACGAGGACGAGGGGCGGACCGAAGCCCTCATGCGCAGCGACCTGCAGAAGGAATGCCGCAACCTGATCGATGCCGTCACCGACATCGAGGATCTGGAAGCGGTTCGCCGTCTCCTGCAGATTGTCGGCCGCCCTGGTTCGCACGATTAGACCGTTTCCGTCCTTGACGGAATCGGTCGTCGTTTTTTTTCGCTCACGCCAGTCGGCAGGTGCCGACGGCTCCGCGGGGGCGGCGCAGGGGCGCCGGGCGACCTTTTGTCGCCTTTCGCGTTTCCGCCATAGGCGAAACCGCTCTAGTTTTCAAACCCGTCACGCCAGACGGAACGTGTTGACCCCGGCGTCCGTCATAACATCGACCGGCCTGCCGGCCACGGACGCATCCTCGTTGAAGCAGGCGAGCACGGCTGCCTCGCGGGACTGGGCGATGATGCGCGCGCCCGTGCCCATGCGGGCGAAGGCGATGGCGAGCTCCGGACCGTCCCGGCCCTGGACAAGTGTCCAGGTTTCGACCGTCCCGGCGGCCGGGCCGTTGACCGGCTCGATCCGGCTCACGGGCGTTGCCGGAATGTCCACCGGAATGAAGGCCGCCGGCCGGCTGGTGGAATAGACCCCCGCCGCTGCCTTCGTCATCCAGCCGCCATTGGCCAGGACAAGCCCGGTCTTGCCCGGCTCGGCCCGCAAGCGCGCGGCCATGCTGGCAATCGCGTGGAGCGAATAATTGTTCCCCGGTCCGCCAAAGAAGGGCAGCCCGCCCGTCACCGTCAGCGGGCGCGGCTCGCTTGCCGGATCGAGCCCCAGAACATCGCACGCGCTCGCTACGGCGCACGGGAAACACGAATAGAGGTCGAACAGGCCGAGCTCGCCTGCGGCGATGCCTGCCTGCCCGAGGGCACGCGACAGGGCAGCCTGCATGGCCCAGGACCCATCAAGCACCGGCCTCTCGGAAATATGCGAGTCGGCGGCCTCGCCCGCCCCGTGCAGGTAGACCCGCCGGGCCTGCGGGACGCCGGCCCGGTCCGCCGCGTCTTCGGACATGACGAGGATGGCAGCGGCCAGGTTCACCGCATCCTGCGCCATGTGCCATTTCAGGAAGGGATCGGCAAAGGGGTAGTTCTCGCGCGACGGGGTTGCGAGGAATTCGACGCTGCGGGAGGCAGGGAACTGTGCCTGGGGATGGGTCTCGGCGACATCGGAAAAGCGCTTGAAAACCTCCGACATCCAGCGCCTGCGAGCCGAGCGTGTCTCGCCGCGCCGCGCCGCCATCGCGTTCTCGAACAGGGCGTAGAAATAGGCCGGCACGACGAGCCCGTGCTTGATCTCGGCGCGCGACAGGAGCATCGGGCCAAGGCCGCGATCGGTCACCTCGCCGTCTGTCTCGTCGGTGAAGTCGAGAACGAGACCGGCACGCCTGGCAGCCTTCATTGCCCCGATGGCTTCGGCGCCGGCAACCAGCGCGACCTCGCAGGACCCGTCATGGATGCGCGCGGCCATTTCATTGACGAGCGCCTGCGGGCTCTGTCCGCCGACAATTTCATAGATGGCTTCGGCCGGATCAGCGCCGATCCGCTTGGCGAGCGCCCGCGGAAGGTTCGCGGCCCGGCCGAACGTATAGGCAGAGCCGGGGATCGAATCCTCCATGGTCCGGACCATGGCGAGCGTATCGATCTTGCCGGCGAGGCCAGGCACGCCGGCGTCCGCCAGCGCCTGTATGGCAGCAGCCTCGGCCAGCCCGAGACAGGACGGCGCGGCCGCGGTCCCCTCCTCCGGGCTCCAGCGGCTGGCAGCCTGTCCGACGCCGACAAGGACCGGCATTGTGCCTCGTGCCATCTGAAATGCCTCCTTGCTGTTTCTGCTGGTTTCCGGACTCTCTAGGTCACCCCGGCGTTCGCGCAAACCCTGACCTTGCGTGACCCGGCCACGGAAGAGGGTTCCCGTAGTGTCGCGGATTCGATCAAATTTGCAGGACAGGATTGTATGGCGGTTAGAGGTTTCAGCGGAAACTCCCCCGTCATGAGAGCCTCACGCGTATTTTCACTGTCGCGGTCATCGGTGACGAGCCTTTGCTGGTTGCTGCTGGCGATCAACGGGACGGCCCTGTCGCTAGCGGCGATCGGCATCTGGCAAGCGGACGAGGTCGGCCTGCTGGAAGCCTCGCCGACGGCATTCCGCTATGGGCTGTTCGTCACCGCGCTTGTGGCGATCCCGCTGTCGATCGTGCTGATCGAGAAGCTGCGCGATGTCGAAACGCTGGAGCACGAGATCGGAACGCTGGATCCCGTTGACCAGTTGACCGGCGTGCTCGGCAAGGGCGTATTCGAGCGTGTCCTGGACGACGAGCTTGTCCGCATCGCCCGCCTGGGACGGATCAGCGCGCTCGTCCGCATCGAGATCGACCATCATTCAAGCCTCGTCCAACGCTTCGGCGAAGCCTCCGGCCAGGCAGTCCTCACGGAAGTGGCCCAGGTGACGCACCGCCTGCTGCGCGGCCCGTTCGACAAGGTCGGGCGCTGGTCAGACAGCTCGCTGGTCGTTCTTCTCCACAATGTCCTGATCGCCGAAGCCGAAACGGTCTGCGACCGCCTCGGCTCCGAGATAGGCGAGCAGGTCTTCGAGTTCGACCGCGAAGCGGTCTATGTCACGGCCAGCTTCGGGATCGCCGGCTTCGGGCCGAACGACACGCCGGACGACATTTTCGACCGGGCCGACCAGGGCGCACGCAAGGCCATGCGCTATGGCGGCAACAAGCGCTGCAATATGGGCTGAGTGCTGGAGCGCTTTCGACTTCAGCGGAAGCGCGACAAGCGACCAAGGGTCGCCCGGCGCC
>CAYSED010000137.1:0-6213 GCA_964429935.1 uncultured Hyphomonadaceae bacterium | reverse complement strand
GTCGACTTGTCCATCACGATCACGGCCGCTGTGCCGAGCCCTGACTTCAGGTCCCGCAGCGTGTCGAAGTCCATATAGGCGTCCATTATCTCGGCGGCCGGCACCATAGGCACGGACGAGCCGCCCGGAATGACGGCTTTGAGATTGTCCCAGCCGCCCCTGATGCCGCCGCAATGGGTCTCGATCAGTTCCCGGAAGGTGACCGACATTTCTTCCTCGACATTGCAGGGCCGGTTCACATGGCCGGAAATACAGAAGAGCTTGGTACCGGCATTGTTGGGCCTGCCGAAGCCCGAAAACCATTGGGCTCCGCGCCGCAGGATGGTTGGCGCGACGGCGATGGACTCGACATTGTTCACGGTCGTGGGACAGCCATAGAGCCCGGCATTGGCCGGAAAGGGCGGCTTAAGGCGGGGCTGGCCCTTCTTGCCTTCGAGGCTTTCCAGGAGCGCGGTTTCCTCGCCGCAGATATAGGCGCCCGCCCCATGGTGGACATGAAGATCGAAATCCCAGCCATGGACATTGCCCTTACCGATGAGCTTCGCGTCGTAGGCTTCCTTGACGGCCGCTTCCAGGGCTTCGCGCTCGGCAATGTATTCGCCGCGAATATAGATATAGCAGACGCGGGCGCGCATGGCATAGGAGGCAACGAGACAGCCTTCGACAAGCAGGTGCGGGTCATGCCGCATGATCTCCCGATCCTTGCAGGTGCCGGGCTCGGATTCATCGGCATTGACCACCAGGTAATGCGGGCGCTCGCGGACTTCCTTCGGCATGAAGGTCCATTTCAGGCCGGTCGGGAAGCCCGCCCCGCCCCGCCCGCGCAGGCCAGACGCCTTGATCTGGTCGCAGATCCATTCCGGCGTCTGCTGCAGCATGTCGCGCGTCATGTTCCACGCGCCGCGCTGCCTCGCCGCTTCGAGGCCCGGCGAATGCTGGCCATAGAGATTGGTGAAGATGCGGTCCTTGTCCTGCAGCATGGCGCTATGACTTCCGCTTGCGGAACTGGCTGCGCAGCATCAGTCCCGACGTGACGACGGTGAGCGGCACGATCACGAGGACGGGCAGCCAGTCCTGCATGCGCACGGATGCCGCAAAGGCGACGAGCGTTGCGACCAGCATGATGACGACGAGGAACCGGCTCGCCTGCGCCAGCATGTGTTCCTTGTCTTCCCTGAGGCTACGCATCGCCAGTCTCCTTGCTGGAAGCGACGTCGCCGGCATCGACACGCCTCGAGAATTCCGTGTGTCCGCCGCCTGCCAGCACCCTCGCCTGCCCGATCCAGTCCTCGCGGCTGATCCGGCCAGTAAAGCTGAGGGACGCTTCAACCCATTCGACATTCTCCGGAGTCCAGCCCGCGATCTGGCTGAACCTGAAGATGCCGAGCGCGTTCAGGGCCTCCTCGTTCTTCGGGCCAATGCCCTTGATCCGTTTCAGGTCATCGGCCGCCGCAGCCTCGGCCGGCTTCGGACGGTGGCTATCGATCAGCGTGACCTTTGCGGATGCGCCCGGCGAGGCCGCAGCAGGCGGTTCCGCTTCTGGTTTTCTCCCCGGGAGGTTTGGCAGCCCGCCCGGAAGCGGCTTTGCCAGCGACCCGTCGTACAGGCTGTCGTCGAGGAGCGATGTCAGACCGCCCTGAGGCGCGCTGTTGAGGCGGTCAATGAAGGTTCCGGGTTCCACTGCAGCGCCGTTCTGGAGCTTGCCAAGAATCTCGGTGAAGGTCTCCGGAGTAAGGTCTTCGTAATAATAGTCATTGATCTGCACCATGGGGGCATTGACGCACGCGCCGAGGCATTCGACTTCTTCCCAGCTCAGGCGGCGGTCGTCAGTGACGTGCATTTTCGGTCCGATCATGCGCTCGGCAACCTTCTTGAGGTCGTTTGCCCCGCGCAGCATGCAGGGTGTCGTGCCGCAGAGCTGGACGTGGTTCTTTCCGACGGGCTGCAGGCGAAACATGGTGTAGAAAGTCGCGACCTCATAGACGCGGACATAGGGCATGTCGAGCCGCTCGGCGACCGCGCGCATGGCCGGTTCCGACAGCCAGCCGGCATTGTCCTTCTGGGCAAGCCACAGGAGCGGAATGACGGCCGAACGCTTGCGGCCTTCCGGATACTTGGCGAGCCAGAACGCGATACCAGGCTCGGTGGCAGCGTCGAAGGCAAAGGCGTCGCCGCCTGCCTCGAGATCGAAACGGCGCACGCCCACTATGCAGCCCTCCGGTTCCCGAGCGTGACGCGGCCGTCCGGCGTCAGGCCCCAGTGCGGATTGAAGACAACCTCCCAGGCGTGGCCGTCCGGATCGAGGAAATAGCCGCCATATCCGCCCCACGCTGCTTCGTGCGGCTCGACGGCAATCGGCACGTCTTCGGCGCGCAGCCGCGCAAAAATCATGTCCACTTCATCCCTTGTTCGCGTATTGTAGGCCATCGCGAAGTTTGGGCTGATGCCTTGCGGGCAGGTATTGCCCATCAGCCCTATGTCCTTGTGGAGCTTGTCGCGCTCCCAGAGCCCGAGGACGAAGCCGCCCATGTCGAACATCGTGATGCCCTCGGTCATGAAGGGCTCGAGACCGATGATCTCGGTATAGAAGCGCCGCGAGGCGCCAATGTCCGCCACCCCGAGGGTGATTATGCTCATGCGTTGTTCCGGAAGGGCGCCCATCAGCGGTCAATCTCCCCGAATACGACATCGAGCGATCCCAAGATCGCCGACAAGTCCGCCAGCATGTGGCCCTTGCAGAGATGGTCCATGGCGGCGAGATGGGGATAGCTCGCGGCCCGCAGCTTGGCGCGGTAGGGGCGATTGGTCCCGTCCGCAACGAGATAGACTCCGAACTCGCCCTTTGGCGCCTCTACGGCGGCGTAGACCTCGCCTGCGGGAACGTGGAAGCCTTCCGTATAGAGCTTGAAGTGATGGATCAGGGCTTCCATCGAGCCCTTCATCTCGGCCCGGCGCGGCGGCGTAACCTTTGAGTTCGGCGCGAGCACATCGCCCTTTGGCATCTTCTCGATGCACTGGCGGATGATCTTCACGGACTCCTTCATCTCCTCCATCCGGCAGACATAGCGGTCGTAATTGTCGCCGTTCCTGCCGACGGGGATCTTGAAGTCGAGCTCGGAATAGACCTCGTAGGGCTGGGCCCGCCGCAGGTCCCAGGCAAAACCCGATCCGCGCACCATAACGCCCGAAAAACCGTAGGCCATGATCGTTTCGCGGTCGACGACGCCGATGTCGACATTGCGCTGCTTGAAGATGCGGTTTCCGGTCAGGAGGCCCTCGATATCGTCCATTGCCTTGCCGAAATGTTCGGTGAAGGTCCAGATGTCGTCAATCAGGTCCTGCGGCAGGTCCTGGTGGACCCCGCCCGGACGGAAATAGGCCGAATGCATCCGGCTTCCGCAGGCGCGCTCGTAGAAGACGCATAGCTTTTCGCGCTCCTCGAAGCCCCAGGTGATCGGCGTCAGCGCACCGACATCCATGGCCTGCGTCGTGATGTTGAGGATGTGGTTCATCAGGCGGCCGATTTCGGAATAAAGCACCCGTATGAAAGAGGCCCGGCGCGGCACCTCGATGCCGAGCAGGCGCTCGATGGCGAGGCACCAGGCATGTTCCTGGTTCATTGGAGCCACATAGTCGAGCCGGTCGAAATAAGGCAGCGCCTGAAGGTAGGTCTTGTATTCTATCAGTTTTTCTGTACCGCGATGAAGGAGGCCGATATGGCTGTCGACGCGCTTGACGACTTCGCCGTCGAGATCGAGGATCATGCGCAACACGCCGTGCGCCGCCGGATGCTGCGGCCCGAAATTGAGCGTGAAGGTGCGGTCGTCCCCGGCAGCGAGGTTCAGGTCGTCAGCCATCAGTTGCGGCCTCCCTTCTCCGGGGCCTTCTCGTCGCCCGGGAGCACATTTGTCATGCCTTCCCAGGGAGAAAGGAAATCAAAGTTGCGATACTCCTGCGTGAGGGCGACGGGCTCCTGCACGACACGCTTCTCAAGGTCGTCATAGCGCACTTCGACATGCCCGGTCAGCGGGAAGTCCTTGCGGAGCGGATAGCCCTCGAAACCGTAATCTGTGAGGATGCGGCGCAGGTCCGGATGACCCGAGAAGCGGATGCCGTACATGTCGAACGCCTCCCGCTCGTACCAGTTCGCGCTCGGGTGTAGGGCAACGATACTCGGCACGGCAGCATCCTCGCTCGTCATCACCTTGACGCGAATGCGCTGGTTCTGCTGCATTGACAGGAAGTGATAGACGACCTCGAACCGGTTAGGCCGCTCCGGATAGTCAACCCCGCAAATGTCGATCAGGGTCTCGAACAGGCACGCGCTGTGGTCCCGCAGAAAGCGTACGATCGGCTCGATATTCTCACGCACGACGATAAGCGTCAGTTCGCCGCGCTCGATCGACCAGGACCTGAGGCTGTTCGACATTGTCGCTTCGATGCGTTCAGCAAGCGCTGTGAGGGCTTCCGTATCTGGCATGTCCGGTCGGTCCTATCGCTCGATCGAGCCTTCGCGGCGTATCTTCTTCTGCAATTGCAGGAGGCCGTAGACGAGGGCCTCGGCTGTCGGCGGGCAACCCGGAACATAGATGTCCACCGGCACGATCCGGTCGCAGCCGCGCACGACCGAATAGCTGTAGTGATAATAGCCCCCGCCATTGGCGCAGGACCCCATGGAGACGACATAGCGCGGCTCGGGCATCTGGTCATAGACCTTGCGCAGAGCCGGGGCCATCTTGTTGGTCAGCGTGCCGGCCACGATCATCACATCGGATTGGCGCGGGGAGGCGCGCGGCGCGATGCCGAAGCGCTCGGCATCATAGCGCGGCATCGAGGTATGCATCATCTCGACCGCGCAGCAGGCCAGACCAAAGGTCATCCAGTGCAGGCTGCCGGTGCGGGCCCAGTTGATCAGATCCTCGGACGTGGTCAGCAGAAACCCCTTGTCCTGCAACTCGGCGTTCAGCGCCTGGGTGGCGACCTCCGGGTCATGCCCGGCGGTATTCGCTCCTGCCATCACTCCCATTCCAGGGCTCCCTTTTTCCACTCATAGGCAAATCCGATGGTCAGCACGGCCAGAAACACCATCATCGACCAGAACCCCAGCATCGACATCTCGGGGAAGGCGACGGCCCAGGGGAAGAGAAACGCGATCTCAAGGTCGAAAATGATGAAGAGGATGGCCACGAGATAGAACCGCACGTCGAACTTCATCCGCGCATCGTCGAAGGCGTCGAACCCGCATTCATAGGCCGAGACCTTTTCGGGGTCGGGGTTGCGCACCGCCAGAACGACGGCGGCCAGAAGAAAGACCAGCCCCAACGCGATGGCCACGGCCAGAAACATGAGGACCGGGAGGTATTCCCACAAAAGCTCGTCCATCGAAAGAAGCTCCTTATTCCGCACGCATCGCTTGGCGTGGTGTCGAGATGTGGTTTAGCCCTGCCCCGTGGCGCGGTCAACCAAGCGCAGGCGCGGCAGATGGGCCTTTTCGGGCGGAATTTGCATCGTCGCGAAATGCGCGCCCGGTACGCCGCGTCGACGCGGCGTGAAAACGCGGGGGTTCCCCGCGTGAAAAGGGCTATGCAAAGCCCTTTCTGCAAAGCTTTTCGAAAAGCCTTGCACCCTCAGGCAGGCCAGATCACCGGGAACCAGTCTTCGCGCAGCCTCTGCCCCGCGACCATGTCATGACCCGGAAAGGGCGGTGAGGTGCGGCCCGGCCGGTCGACATAACGCGCATCGTCGCCCACCAGGCGCAGCGAAAACGCCCGCCTGCGCGCCGAACTGACATTGCCGCGCGCGCCATGCAGCGTGGAAAAATGAAACGCCACCGCATCGCCGGGCTGCATCTCCCATTCCAGCACCTCCATCCCCTCGGCATCGGGATCGGGCACCGGACTATAGGCCCCGTCATCGGGAAAGAATGCGTCTTCCTTCAGCCACCGGGTCGGCAGCACCGGTTTCGGCCAGCGATGCGACCCCGCCACCAGCCGCAGAGTGGCATCGGTGACCCGGTCCAGCGGCGACCAGAAACTGACCGTCTGGGCCCCTTCGACAAAATAATAGGGGCCATCCTGATGCCAGGGCGTCGGTTTCGATGTGCCCGGCTCCTTGACCAGCACATGATCGTGAAAGACCTGAACGCGCTTTGAGCCCATCAGCTTTGCCGCAACCTCTGCCGCGGCACTGTCGCGGATCACCTCTTCGCATTCC
>CAYSED010000136.1:4833-6288 GCA_964429935.1 uncultured Hyphomonadaceae bacterium | reverse complement strand
CTGCATGAGGACCTGCGGGCGCGACACGCCGAGCTCGAAGCCTTCGCGGCGCATCGTCTCGATCAGCACGGCAAGCTGCAGCTCCCCGCGTCCCGACACGGTGAACGCCTCGGCATCGGTCGCGCGGTCGACCTTCAGGGCGACATTGCCCTCGGCTTCCTTGACGAGGCGGTCCCAGATGACCCGGCTTGTCACCTTCGTGCCCTCGGTGCCGGCAAGCGGGCTGTCATTCACCCGGAACGTCATCGAGATGGTCGGCGGATCGATCGGCTGGGCGGCGATCGGCTCGGTGACGGACGGATCGCAGAGCGTGTCGGCGACGTTCGCCTTGGCGAGCCCGGCAATCGAGACGATGTCGCCGGCAACGGCTTCCTCGATCGGCACGCGCTCGAGGCCCCGAAACGCCAGAACCCGTGAAATGCGGCCCTGCTCGACAAGGCTTCCGTCCCGCGCGAGCGCCTTGATCGACTGGTTCGGCCTCACCTTGCCGGAGGCAACCCGGCCCGTCAGGATGCGCCCGAGGAACGGGTCGGCCGAGATCGTCGTCGCGAGCAGCCGCATCGGCCCTTCCTCGACCCTCGGCTCCGGCACGTGGCGGATCACGGTCTCGAACAGGGCATCCATGTTCGCCGTCGGCTTTTCATGGTCCGTCGACATCCAGCCATTCTTGGCCGAGCCGTAGAGGATGGGGAAATCGAGCTGCTCGTCGGTCGCGCCGAGATTTGCAAAGAGGTCGAACACCTCGTTGATGACCTCGTCGGGGCGGCTTTCCGGCTTGTCGATCTTGTTCACGGCCACGATGGGGCGCAGGCCCACCTTGAGGGCCTTGGACACGACGAACTTGGTCTGCGGCATCGGCCCTTCGGCGGCATCCACGAGCACGATTGCGCCGTCCACCATGTGCAGGATGCGCTCGACCTCGCCGCCGAAGTCGGCATGGCCCGGCGTATCGACGATATTGATGCGCATCGTGCCCCAGACGACCGAAGTCGTCTTGGCAAGGATGGTGATGCCGCGCTCGCGCTCCAGGTCGTTGGAATCCATGGCCCGTTCGGCAACCTGCTCGTTTGCCCGGAACGTGCCGGACTGCTGCAGGAGCTTGTCGACCAGGGTCGTCTTGCCATGGTCGACATGGGCGATGATCGCGATGTTGCGAAGGGCGGTGGGTCCGGACATGGGTGGGGGTCGCTTCTGGTCTATGCTGCGGCGCACATACACGGGCCCGCGCGCTTTGGCTATCGCATGCGGTGCAAAGCACGAATTTGCATGAAAGTCGCGGCCTGCCGCTCACCCGATTTTCACTTTCCTCTGGCAAGGTCTGTCTTGCGTGAGGCGGGGTGATTCAGGCCATGACCGGCAACCAGGCAAAGGACGTGCGCAAGGCGATTGGCAGCTTTGCCCGCGAGGCCGGCGGCGCGACGGTCGCGGCGGTCGACCTGGTGCTGCGCGCCACCG
>CAYSED010000136.1:0-4823 GCA_964429935.1 uncultured Hyphomonadaceae bacterium | reverse complement strand
AGGCCGGCGGCGCGACGGCGCTCTTCTTCGCCCTTTCGCTCCTGCCGATGATCCTCATGGCGGGGCTGGCTTTCGATACGAGCCGGCTGCGTTCGGCGCGCAATGCCCTGTCGGCGTCAGTCGACGCGACGGCCATTGCCGGGGTCCGTGCCATGCTGATCCCGGCAAACTCGGATGCCGAGGTGCTCGCCTATGCCACCGACATGTTCCGCACGAACATTCTCTCGGCACACGGGGACGTCGCCTGTTCCGGCAACCCGGACATCGTCATGGACAGGGAAGCCTTTTCGATCCGCATCACCGCCGATTGCACCGTGCCGACGACCTTTGCGGCCCTTGCGGGCGTCAGCAGCTTTGCCTTCTCCGAATCGGCCACCGCCATTCGCGGCGAGAACCGGCTGGATCTTGCCATGATGGTCGATGTCAGCGGATCGATGAGCGGGTCGCGCATTGCGGCGCTGAAGACGGCCGCCAAGCAGGCCGTCGACATCCTGGTCGACGACACGACCGAGGACCGCGTCCGCATCGGCCTCGCCCCCTATGCCGCCGCCGTCAATGCCGGCCTTTATGGTCCCCTATCGGTTGATCCCGAAGCGCTCGATGACGATGACGACGATGATGACGCCTGGGATCCGCTGGCCCGGTTCTGCGTCAGCGAGCGGGAGGATGGCGGCGCCAAGACCGATGTCATGCCCGGCGAAGACGTGCTCGGGCCCGGCAACGACACCTGGGTCGGCCTGGAAGCGTCCGCCTGCCCCCAGCGCCCTGTCTTTCCGATCACCAGCAATGGCAACGCGATCAAGGCCCAGATCGATGCGCTGACCACCGGCGGCACGACCGCCGGCCATCTCGGCATCGAATGGTCCTGGTACCTCATCTCGCCCGACTGGGCCGGCATCTGGCCATCACCGAGCGCGCCGCATGCCTATTCGGACTCCAACACGATCAAGGCCGTGATCCTGATGACCGACGGGTCGTTCAACGAGGAATATGACAGCTCGCAGGGCAATTCGGCCCAGCAGGCGCGGGTCATCTGCGAAAACATGCGCGATGCCGGGGTCCAGATCTATTCGGTCGCCTTCCAGGCCCCCCTGGCCGGCGAGGCCATCCTGCGCGAATGCGCGGCGAGTTCCACCCGTTTCTTCAATGCCGGCAGCGCGGCCGAACTGAATGATGCCTATGCCGACATCGCCGCCTCGCTGAACCAGCTCCGCCTGACCGAATAGGCGAGCAGCACTCCACTCTGGTGCGGGTCCCCGGGCTCGGCTAGTCTGCGGCCTGTTTACCAAAGTCGCAAGGGAGTGGACGTCCGTGGATCTGCAGCAATTCTGGGACGGCATCGTCTCTGCCATCACAGGCCTCAATCCGGGCCTGACGACTCGCGAACTCCTGGTCTGCGCCGGGATCGGCATGCTCGGCGGCTGGCTCGCAAGCCAGATCGTCGGCGGCAAGGGCGGCATCATCCGCTATCTTCTCGCCGGCATTCTCGGCTCCTTTCTCGGGCCGGTCATCCTCGAATTCTTCCAGCTCAGCCTGCCGACACTCGCCTTCCCGATCGTCAACGAGATCCTGATCTCGACCATCGGGGCCACCGTCATCGTCCTTGTGGCGCGGATCCTCGGCTGACCGCCCGCCTGTGGTGTCAGCCCGTCGAACGAGGGCCAAGCGGGCCCTGTCAGGGCGCGATCTGTCCCGGCTGGCCATTGCGGACAAGCCGCCGGATTTCGGCCTTGCCCTCGATCACCCACTGGCCGGCCGGTGACTGGCAGGCCTTGAGGCCGCTCGTCTCGCCGCGGCTGCTCACCTCGAGGCTGCGGCAGGTGCGCTCGGCCTTGACAATGTCGACCTGTTCCGGGGCCTCCAGCAGGGCCGCGACCGGCAGGTTGGCCGCCGACAGCGGCTTCAGCGCGTCGGAGCGGACAAAGCCGATGCCGGTCCCGCCCTGCCCGACAAGCGTCCAGGCCGTTTCGTCAGCGTCCGTGAAGGTCGCGAGCGTCTCGATCGCATGGCCCGCCCCGAGGCTCGCTCCGGTCAGGTAGGCCGAGGCATCCGGCAAAGGGCGGAGCCTTGTCTCGCTGGCCGCCTCCTTCCAGCCCGCATCGACCGCAAGCCCGGCGGACAGGCGGCCGATATCCTCGCTGCGCGCAACGGGCAGCGAAAGCGCTTCCGTGAAAGTCTCGCCGAATGTCACGTCGAGGCGCTCGCCGTCCGGCAGCCGCTGCGACACCGACCCGCCGTCGAGCGCATAGCGCAGGGACCGTTCGACCGATGCGCGGACATCGTCGCGCTCAAGGTCAGGCGGCAGCGCGCCCGCCTCCGGCCGGGCCGCAAGCACGACGGGCTCGAGGCTCGCATAGTCGGCATCGATCATGCCGTCCGTGACAGGAACCCAGTGTCCGAGCGCATTGCGACAGAACTGGGCGTGCTCGCCCGCCTCGCCGAAGGGGCCTAGGGTGACCGTCCGGCAGCGGGTGAAGACAGTGGCCTCCTCGGTCAGGGTCCGCCCGTGGCCGCTTGCAAAGACGGGGCCGAGCGCGCCGGGATAGGTCTCCGACGGCACGATGTCGGCCGGCGAGACAAAGCCGATCGCCACCCCCCGCTGGCTCATCAGGCTCCAGCGGACGCCATTGCGGTCCGTGACGGTCGCAAGCAACTGGACCTGGTCGCCTGCCTTCAGGACCCGGTTCTCGAAGACGCTGTTCGAGGATGGCAGCGGCCGCATCGGCGTGTCCCGCAGAGCCGCGAACCAGCCGCCTTCCAGAACCATGTTCTCCGGCAGGGGCGCGACATCCGCCGCGCGCGTCACGGAAAACCGGCGCAGCGACTGGCTCGTGCTTTCGAGGGACACGGCGAAAATGTCGCCCCGGGTCGAACTTGCCGTCGCAAGCCGCCCGTCGGGCTCCCGGTCGAGCAGTGCATCGACGTCGCGCGCGAGCCAGCGTTCCTCGGTGCGGGTCAGCGGGATCGCGGCACCGGCATTGGCATGGGTCGCGAGCCGGGCAGCCGCGGAGCCGTCCGCAATCGTCCCGACAAAGACACGCTCCGGCACGGGCGAAACCGGCGCGATGGCGGCGACGGCAGCGGATGCGGCGGATCCCTCGCCCGCCGTCGTGGGGGCGGGCTTCGGTCCGAGCAGCGCGGCGACGCGGGTGGCCGCGACCGGAGGCGCCGCCTCGGGCTCCGGTTCGATCGCCGGGATGCGTCCCGTGTCATCCGGGATCGAAGGCGCGGCGGCGGCCGGCTCCGGTGCGGCCGGACGCGCGGCGGGTGCCGATCCTTCCGTCGGGCCCGGCAGGACCGGCCCTTCAGCCGCCGCAACGGTCACGGCCCCGGCCGTTTCGGCAGGCACAATCCCGTCCGGCAGTCCGGCGGCCCCGCTGTCTCCCCCGGTCTCCGCCGCTAGGATGCGCACGGGTTCCGGCGGGTTCATGAGGCCGATGCCGGCTGTCAGCGCAGCCGCAGAGACTGCTGCGAGCGGCAGGCCGAGCGTGTACCAGAGCGGCAGCTCCTTGCGCGCCATCCGCTGGCGCTGGGCGGGCGCAGGCCTGGCGCGCTTGCCGCTGTCACGGGAGCGCCGCCGGTCTGCCGGCGCCGGGCTTTCCTCGCGGAGCGGGGCGAGCGCAGGAAGCGCAGCGGCCACCATGGCGGCCGGGACCCGGGCCTCGCCGTCCGCGACGCTCGCGGGCTCCTCGGCCGCGTCGTCCTGGATCGCAGCGGGCTCTGGCCGAGGCTCAGGCTCCCACTGGGGCTCGGGCTCGGCGGGCGCGGCCTCAGGGGCTTCCGCGCCCTGGTCCGCAAGCATGCCCTCAAGCGGCACAAGCTCGGGCTCCGCCTCGGGCGCATGGTCGAAAGCGGGCGCGCGCTCGTCGATCTCTTCCGGCCCGGCAAGCGCCGCTTCCGCCAGCGCTGGCGGCTCATGGCGCACCAGGAACGGCACAATCGCCGACGCGCGCTGCCCGCGCCTGTCCTCGGCCCTTTGCCGGGCTTCCTGCGCCGACATGGCGTCGGCAATCCAGGACCAGTCCGGCGCGCGCAGCGGGATGACCCGGGCCGTCTCCCGGTCCTCGGCGCGGCGGCGGATCTCGTCGGCGATCCCGGCGATCTCGCCGCGCGCATCTTTCCGGTCGAGCGTCTTCAGGACGCTGTCGGCCGGATGAGCGCCCGGCATCCGGGCATCGCCGCCCCTCAGCCTGGCGGCATAAGACGCCTGCGCCCCGGCCTTGCGCGCGGCAATTTCCGAGATCAGCGAGGCAATCTCGGTCTCCGGAGACTGCCCGTCATCTTTCCGGATCGCTTTTTCCATCAGCCGCCATCCCGCCATATGCTTGTCTGCGCGCGCCATGATGGACGCAAATCAATACATTACCGTAACACTTTCTTTACGGGATTCCAAAGCGCAATGGTGCAGGCCCGGCCGCGCCATGCCGCTTGCCCGGCCCGGGCGCACAGCGTAAGCCGGACGCCTCAATTCCCGGCACGAAAGACCATCGCTCATGACCGCTTCGCCCCCGAAAAAAGTCGTCCTTGCCTATTCGGGCGGCCTCGACACCTCGATCATCCTGAAATGGCTGCAGACCGAGTTCGGCTGCGAGGTCGTCACCTTCACTGCCGACCTTGGCCAGGGCGAAGAGCTCGGGCCCGCCCGCGACAAGGCGCTGAAGCTCGGCATCAAGCCGGACAACATCCATATCGAGGACCTGCGCGAGGACTTCGTGCGCGATTACGTCTTCCCGATGTTCCGGGCGAACGCCGTCTATGAAGGGGTCTACCTGCTCGGCACCTCGATCGCCCGGCCGCTGATCGCCAAGCGCCAGATCGAGATC
>CAYSED010000135.1:0-6639 GCA_964429935.1 uncultured Hyphomonadaceae bacterium | reverse complement strand
GGGCCGTCGAAGAACTGGCGGATTTCCTGGATCAGCGCGAAGGGCGACAGCGTCCCGGCATGCCCGCCCGCCCCGGCGCAAACCGCGATCAGCCCGTCCGCGCCCTTTTCAAGGGCCTTGTGCGCGAAAACGATATTGATGATGTCATGCAGCACGATGCCGCCATAGGAATGGATCGCGTCATTCACTTCCTGGCGCGCACCTAGTGACGTGATGACGACCGGCACCTTGTACTTGACGCACATCTCGACGTCATGCTCGAGCCGGTTATTGGTCTTGTGCACGATCTGGTTGACGGCGAAGGGCGCAGCCGGGCGATCCGGGTGCTTTTCATTATGCTCGGCAAGCTCGCTGGTGATCCGGTCGAGCCACTCGCCAAGGACATGATCCGGCCGCGCGTTCAGCGCCGGGAACGACCCGACAATGCCGGCCTTGCACTGCGCGATGACAAGCTCCGGACCGGAGACGATGAACAAGGGGGATCCGATCACCGGGATGCGAAGCGACTGGAGGATGGGCGGCAGGGCCATGGCGATGGGGTCTCCTTGACTATGGTTCGCCCCAACCTAGCGGGCGATCCCCCGAGGGCAAGACTGACGCAGCGGGAAGGCGCGCGACTGGCAAGCGCGCTGGACCTTGCCACGCCCCGCCGCTAATCGTTCCCCCGAACAAGTTCCGGGAGGATCCATGGAAGACCTCGAAGCGATCTGGGCCGATGTTCAGGCAACCGCTGCGAAATGGTTCGAGACCGGCCGGACATGGCTCCTCGCGCAGGACCATCCCGAATACTGGCTTGGCGGCGCAGGCGGCGGGCTCGCTTTTCTGCTTCTCCTGCTCGTCCTCTCCGGTCGGGGCAAGAAAAAGAAAGCAAAACCGGCGAAAGCCGCCCGCGAGGCGACGTCCGCGCAGGCCGAGGCCGACCGGGCCGCCGAGGCCGCTGCCGCCGAGGCAGAGGCGGTTCGCCGCCGCCAGCTTGCCCGCCAGGACGCCGAGGCGCGCCGCGCCGCCGACCAGCGCAAGATGGAGGAAGCGAAGGCAAGGCTTGCCGCTGGCAAGCCGGCCCAATCCACCGCCATGTCTCCCGCTCCGGCCCCTGCACCCGCCAGGGCCGACCCGCAGGATCTCGTCGCCGAAGTGAAGCGCCTCGGCCATGCCGGCAACGAGGCCCGCCTCGCTGGCGATATCCCGGCCGCCGAGGACCTCTACCGGCAGTGCCTCGCGCTCGCCCGCCAGATCGGCCGCAAGGAAGGCATAGCCGGGGCCACGGGAAGCCTCGGCGTCTGCGCGCTCATGTTGAACCGGCTCGCCGAGGCCGAAGGGCTCCTGCGGGAAGCCATCGCCCTCGAGGAAGAACTCGGCCGCCGGGACGGGCTCGGCATGAGCCTTGCCAATCTCGGCTTCCTGCTCGTCGACCAGGGCAAGCCCGAGGAAGGCCGCAAACTGCTCGGCCGCGCCGAAGCGCTCTACACGCAAGCCGGTGCCGACGGCGCAGAACCCCTGAAACACCTGCAGGCCGCCATCGCCAAACTCGACGCCGCCCTCGCCGCGCAGCCAGCAACGACCTGGACACTGCATTAGCGGGCTATGCGGCATAATTGTGTGTAGGCGTGATAGTGGAGCTTAAGACGTTGCGTCCTGCCCTGAATTGTCGTCCGCCTCGCCCGCCACTTCAATGCCAAGTTGATTTGCCAATTTCTGACTTTCATTTAGCGAATGGAAAAACCATGTGGCCCGGCGACTTTCGGTTTGCAGCTTGCTCATTGCCGTCGCCAAGTGGTGCGTTGCTCCGTCCATCCAGTCCTGGTCACCCACGGCCGAAATGGCTTGTGCCGCGATCACGTGTGCGTATGACGAAATGTATCGGCCTTCTTGAGAAGCTATCAGAATTGATCTGTCGAGCGCGGCAATCAGATCAGGTAGCCGCTCGGCATTGATAGCAATGTTCCATGTCTCGGCATAAACCAGGTGGCAGTTGAAGAGCGGAACATCTCTCAAGCCATCCATGGCCTTCTGGAAAGCTTCGTCACGGAGCCTTCTGGCTATTTCTGGACTATTTTCGGGATTGGCGCTTTTGAGCTCAATCAGCGTTTCGCCTGTTTGTGCATCCTTATCTGTAACGGGCTCGAAACGATCACCTCGAAGGTGTTCTGATCGGAGCAGCCGCACCTGATGAACGGAAGTAGGATCGAGAATAACAGCATATGCGGCAAACTTGTGCGCTAGTTTTTCGAGATTAAGGCGGGCAGCCTCTTGCGCAGCGTTGAAAGCAGTAATGCCAGTTATTGAACGCCTTTTGGCCGAGCGCTCTGTGTAGAGCAAAGACTGAATTTTTATTCTATTTTTACTAACTATATCTTCTTCGCTATCAGATCCTTGTTCTATGCTTAAATTGTCGTGATTTACTCTTGAGTAAGAATCAGCAGTTGTATGATGCTGCATTAATTCATAATTCATTGCTTCTCTAATTAAAAAATCATCTGCCCTTCTTTCGGCTAACTCTTTATCAATAGAGTAGAACTGTGACAATCTATCTTGGTTGGAGTTGATGATCTTCTCCATTTCTGTGCCAAGTGATGTTACCAGTTCCGCCCTGTCCCTGAAATCGTCGATATTGGTTTCCGTAAGAATGGCGTTGCGCACTTGTGCCTGAATCACTTTTTCCTGAGTGCTCGAAATCAATTCCTGTGTCTTGAACAATTGGTCGCGCTCTTCCTTGCGGGCCGCCTGCATCTCCTTGCGCTCATTGTCGAGTGTTTCCATCTGGTCTCGCTGGGACTTTCCAACGAAAAAGATCATCATCACACCGATGGCAATCACGAGGGCAGACACAACGCCCAGCAGGAGTTGCAGCATTGCAAGAACGCCGTCCATAGCATCCTTTGGCGTCGTCAACGGTCTGGCGTATTGTGAATCAGATGCCTGTGCCTGGCTCGCTTGAGCCTCTCCAACCGCTCCAAGAAAGCCTCCCAATGCCTGCTTGTTGAGAATGGCATCCGCGCCAACAATTATGACTAAAGCACTTGCCAATGTGACAACGACGACCATAATCGTATAGATTACGCGCCCGGTTCCATGACGATTTCTACCACCGGCCTGAGACATCCCTGATCCTCCACCACATTTCCTATTATCAATCCTTGGCGTTGAACACCTGTCAACCTGTGATAATCGGCACATTTGTGACACTGACACACTTATATGCCTTTGCCGGTCACCTGGTACTTCCCGGCCATCGAGAATGCTCTCTTCGTCTTAATGGCAACGCCGAACAAGGGCGCTTGAGGGCTCGTAGCCAGCGGTGCCGAAGTTTGTGATGGCGGGCCGGGGCCCGCCCTACGGATCGGGAGATACGGCCCGGTCCCCATTGAAGGCAGGTGAATTGCCCACCTGATTTTCATCCCGGCCGCCGCGCAGCGGAGAGCCGGGACCCAGAAACGGGGCTTGGGCAAGGCATGGGTCCCGGATATTTGCTGGCGCAAATTCCGGGATGACAGACTTTATTTGCCGGATATTTGCTGGCGCATTCCAGCTTCCGCTGGAACCGGGATGACAAGTCGGTTATCTTTAAGCCGCCCTAACCCCGCCCGACCCTGTACAGCATCAGCCTGAGCCACGCCGCCTGCCGGTGGGCGAGGTCGATCAGGCCCGCATCGGCATTGTCGGCGATCAGGCGGTCTTCCCAGAAGCTCATGATCCGCGCATGGCTTTCGAGCCAGTCGAGCGCGAGCGCTTCGCTGGCCGGGCGCGGACCGGTCTCCGCTGGCGCTTCGGGACAATCTGGCAGGCGTGACAGGCGGGGCATGGCGGTTGTCTCCTCGTGTCTTGCGCGGGCGCGACGCCCGGCGAGTCATATATGGCTAGTCAGATATTGAGAATGCTTCTCAATTGCATGTCTGTCAACCGCCTGGCCGTGCGAGGCCGCCGCCCCTTGACGCCTCCGGCCATTCCCGGCCACTTGGCTGACTGGTGACAGGCAGCGTCAGGCGACCCGGACATGGATGACGAGACCCTTTCCTTGTCGGCGGATTTTCCCGCCGCAACCGAAGCGGACTGGCTAGCGGCCGTGGCCGAAGCGCTCGGCGGGGCGGGGATAGAGAAGATCACGAAAGTCACCGATGACGGGATCACCATCCGCCCGCTCTGCCGCGAGGCCGACTGGCCGTCGGCGCGCGATCCGCTGGGGCTTCCGGGCGCTGCACCATTCCTGCGCGGCCCGGCAGCGGCTCGCGACAAGCACCTGCCCTGGGACATACGCCAGACCTTCGCCCATCCGGACCCGGCGGTCACCAATGCCGAAATCCTGCGCGACCTTGAACGCGGCGTCGCCTCGGTCGAGCTCGTCGTCGATGCGAGCGGACGCCACGGCGTGCAGCTTTGCGATGCAGGCGCGTTCGATGACGCCCTTGCGGGCGTGCTCGCCGAAATCGCCCCGGTCGCGCTCGATCACAGGGGACAGCCGGGCCTCCGCGCCGGAGCCCTGCTCGCCGACTGGGCCGTGCGGTCCGGCCATGCCGAAAAGGCGCGCTTGGCGCTGAACCTCGATCCGCTCGGCGCGCTCGCCCGGTCCGGCTTGCTGTCAGGCGGGCTCGATGCCGCCATGCAAGGAACGGCGGGGCTCGTGAAGGCCCTCGCCCCGCGCCTGCCGCACTCCATGCTCCTGCGCAGCGACGCACAGGCCGTGCACGAGGCTGGCGGCTCCGAGGCGCAGGAACTTGCCAGCCTCATCGCGAGCGCTGTCGATACGATCCGCCGCCTTGGCGCGCACGGGCTGGCACCGGCAGACCTCGCTGGCCAGTTCCTGTTCACGCTGGCGGTCGATGCCAATTACGGCACTGGCATCGCGAAGCTCCGCGCGGCCCGGCGGCTCTGGGCAAGGGTTCTGGACGCGTTCGGCATGGATCCGGTCCCCATGCGCCTGCAAGCCGTGACATCGGCCCGGATGCTGACCCGGCATGATCCGTGGGTTAACATGCTGCGCGGCACGGCCGCCTGCTTTGCCGGTGCGGTTGGCGGGGCAGACATCGTCACCGTGCGTCCGTTCAACGAGGCGCTTGGCCTGCCCGAAGAGCTTGGCCGCCGCATCGCCCGCAACACGCAGATCATCGCCATGGAGGAAAGCGGGCTTGGCCGCATTGCCGACCCGGCGGGCGGAGCCTGGTTCACCGAGTCGCTCGGGCAGGACCTTGCCGAAGCCGCCTGGGCAGCCTTCCGCGAGATCGAAGCCGAAGGCGGCTATGGCGCATCGCTCGCCGGCGGCAAGCTGCAGGCGCGGGTCGCGGCTGTACGGGCCGGGCGGGCCGATATGCTCGTCCGCCGCAAGCTTGCCATTACAGGCGTCAGCGAATTCGCCGAACTTGACGGGATCGCGGCACCGGTCGCGACACCTTCACAGCCTGTCGAAGGCCGGGAGATCGACGGCAGTGCCCTGAAAGCGCTCATGCCTGGTTTCTCCCTGTCCGAAGAGGACCTGACCGAGGCCGATCCGCTCTGGCCGGTTCGGCTCGCTGCCCCGTTCGAGCGCCTGCGGGACCATGCCGACGCGCGCACGAAACGAACCGGCAAGCGTCCGGCCATCTTCCTGGCAACGCTCGGCCCCCTCGCCGAACATAATGCGCGGGCGGACTTTGCCCGGAACCTCTTCGCGGCCGGCGGGATCGAGGCCAAAGCCGCGCCTGTCCCGCCGAAAGATACTGCCGAGCTTGTCGCGGCGTGGCGCGCCTCGGGCTGCGCCCTCGCCGTGCTCTGCGGCTCTGACAAGCGCTATGAAACGGACGCAAGCCTTGCCGCCAAAGCCCTCAAGGAAGCCGGGGTCCAGCGGCTCTATCTTGCCGGGCGCTTCGAAGCGGCGGGCGTGGATAGCCATATCTACATGGGCGTCGATGCCGTCCGCACGCTCGAACTCGCCCATGCCGAACTGGGGCTCGGCTGATGGGATTCACGGTAGAAAACTGGCAGCAGCATGCGGCAGTTTCCGGGCGGGTCGCGGTTGAAGAAGATGTGCGGGCCAACAGGGCGACGTTTTATGTCCCAGATAGTTCCCATGCAGACGTGTTTGAAATGGATTGTCCCTATCCGGCAATGCTCACGGACGAAGATGGCAACCGAATAGCCTTGTTGATCCTGCATACTCAGTATGCACTGGATCGAAAGGTCGTTGTTGCCGGCGCAATCGATCCGAAAGGAAAACATTACGTGACAACTCTGGCTGATCTCGAAGTAACAGGCATGCCGTCTGCTGAGTGGACGAACGCTGTGGAGGCCGCTCAATGACCACATTTCCCGACTTCACAAAACTGGCCCTTGGCCCGGTGACGGGCGGCGGACCTGCGCCCTCCGAGGCATCGGGCTGGGACACGCCGGAAGGCATTGCCCTCAAGGCTGCCTATGGCGCCGCCGACACGGCGGGGCTCGATTTCCTCGACGACTTTCCCGGCTTTGCCCCGTTCGGGCGCGGGCCTTACCCGACCATGTACACCCAGCACCCCTGGACGATCCGGCAATATGCCGGCTTTTCAACGGCAGAGGATTCCAACGCCTTCTACCGGCGCAATCTTGCCGCCGGCCAGAAAGGCCTCTCGGTCGCCTTCGATCTTGCCACCCACCGGGGCTATGATTCGGACCATCCGCGCGTTGCCGGCG
>CAYSED010000134.1:6182-6669 GCA_964429935.1 uncultured Hyphomonadaceae bacterium | reverse complement strand
GCGTAGGGATCATCGTGGCCCGGCGCGAGATGGGGGACGTAGCCATCGCGCTTTTTCCACTGCCCCGCGACGCGAGCGGAGATCCGCTCGGAACCGATGTTGATGAAGCCTTCCTCGCGCAGGGCGCCGAGATTGCCGATAGCGCTCGTGAGGCCGGCCGAGAAACCCGGCCGCGCAAGATTGGGGACCAGGCTTACCGCGCCGATCGTGGCGGCCGTGCCGAACAACGTCGCCTGCGGTCCCTTGGCAACCTCGATCCGTGCAAGGTCGAAGAGGCCTTGATAGGCGCCGCGCGCGCGGGAGATGTCGACCCCGTTATAGTAGACACTAACGCGCGGCGGCTGCTGCGCGGAGCCATTGTCCGACGTGATGCCGCGGATCACGAAACCGGGGCTATGCGGGCTTTGGATCTGGATATTGAGGCCCGGCACATAGGCCGAGAGTTCGCCGATGTCAGTCACCCCGAGCTCCTGGAGGCGCGGCCCGG
>CAYSED010000134.1:0-6172 GCA_964429935.1 uncultured Hyphomonadaceae bacterium | reverse complement strand
CGCGACCGAAAGGGTGATCGGCACATCCAGGTCGCGCTGCTCGATCTTCTGCGCGGTGACGATGATAGGGGCAGCCACGGCGGTCTGCTCGGCGGCCCGAGCAAGGGCCGGATAGCTCGACGGGACGAGGGCGACTGTAAGGGCGAGAAGGCGGCGCATGCTGTCTTTCAAAAATCGAAGTGGTTCCAGGGCCGGGGTGCTGGCCTTCAGGCATTCACGGCCTTGAACGGCACCACCGTCGAGGCCGTGCTGTCCGCCGCTATCCCGTGGTCGGTCTCGATACGATCACGTCCCAAGGTCTTGGCTCGGTAGCATGCCTGATCGGCGCGGCGCATGCCGAGGGCCAAGGGCAGCTGGAAGGCCAGCTCATAAATGAGATCGTCTCGCGTCCCGCCCCAGATCGCAATGCGCGTGTTCAGGCCCAGCACGGCAAGAGTAGCGATCGCTGTCCAGGGTGGGCGCTTGCGATGAAAGATGCTGAGCGCTGCCGCCATGGCGAGGAAACCGCCCAACAGCGCCATGTAGCTCGCCAGCATGAAGGGCGCGGGATAATCGGTCAGCCGGATCGCGATCTCGCTGATCGGCGTCACCATGCCCAAAAGGTAGCTGACCCCGAACGCGATGACCGGACGTTGTCCCCGACTGATGCGGGCGATCAGGAAATAGCTGAGCGCGAAGAGGCCTGCCACCACCGCATTGACGATCAGCAGAACCACTGCCCCATTCATACGCACACGAACCCTTTGCCTTGCGGCAAGGGTAAGCGAGTCTGGTTAACATTATCCTGATCCCGCAGTGTTCGGCCTACGTGCGCAGCTCCCGTTTTCGCGGGATCGCGATGGGTGATCGCCAGAGTCTAAATCCGCAGGGTCAGTGAGCCCAAATTTCTTCAGGCCTCTGTTTCCTTTCCTTTTTTTATATCTTGAATCTGCGTTTGCCGAAATTACGTCTGGGGTGCCGGACGCCGTTCGGGTCCGGTTGGACATAGAGAGCGTCGGCTCTACTGTACCGGCGCTTCTCATGCCCAAATTGCTCAACCGGAGGATTTGGAAATGAGAACCAATTTTGACTTTGCGCCCTATCGGCGCTCCACCGTCGGCTTCGACCGACTCTTCGATCTGCTCGAGACGGGCATGCGGGGCGATGGCTCCGATGGCTATCCACCGTTCGACATTCTGCGGAACGGCGAGGACAGCTATCAGATCACGCTAGCCCTGGCGGGTTTCCGTCCCGAGGACGTCGAGGTCGTGGCCCAGCAGAACCAGCTCACCGTCACGGGCAAGCGCGCCGATGACGACGGCAAGAGCGAGTATCTGCACCGCGGCATTGCCGCGCGGGCCTTCGAACGCCGCTTCCAGCTCGCCGATCATATCGAAGTCGGCGAGGCTTCCTTCGACAATGGTCTTCTGACCATTGCCCTCAAGCGCGTCGTGCCCGAGGCGATGAAGCCCCGGCGTATCGCGATCGGCGGGTCGTCCCCCGAGCCCGCGCAGATCGAGACGCAGCACCAGGAAGCCAAGGCGGCCTGATCTCGCGCTCCAAGTGGTTCTGCCGGCGTCGTTCCTTCGGGAACGGCGGCCGGCAGGCCATACCCCACAATCCAGCCTCAAAAGGAGATGATCATCATGTCTCTTCGTGATCTCATTCCCTGGAGCCGGCAGGAAAACCGGCTACCCGCGGTCGTAGGCGCCGAGCCGGAGCGGGATCGGACCACCCATCCGCTCATGTCGCTTCACCGCGATGTGAATCGCCTGTTCGACGATCTGTGGCGGGGCCTGCCTTCGTCGCTCACGGCCTTTGGCCATGTCATCGACTATCCGCGTATCGAACTCAGCGAAACCGACAAGGACATCCGCGTCACGGCCGAACTGCCCGGCCTGGACGAGTCGCAGGTCGATCTCTCGATCGCGGACGGCGTCCTCGCCTTGAAGGGCGAGAAGAAGTCCGAGCTCGAGGACAAGGATCGCGGCTATTCGGAACGGAGCTATGGCCGGTTCGAAAGGCGGATTCACCTGCCCAAGGGCGTGGAATCCGACAAGGCGCAGGCCAGCTTCAGCAACGGCGTGTTGACCGTCACCATCCCGCGCAAGGAGGGAGACGTCGACAGCGTCCGGCGCATTCCGATCAACAAGAACTGACCAGGAAGAGAGGGCGGCCCGATCGGGCCGTCCTCATCTTGGAGGATAGGATGGCAACGCAACCAAGTCTGACCAGTCCGCCACCCGCCGCCCCCGGGGTGCGGCCGACTCCCAAAGGGGCCAACGACAATGAAGATGCGACCGCCATTGAGCCCACATGGCAGCGCTATACGAGCGCGCTGCCGCTTGATGCGCAGGCGATCATCGAGCCCGATCCCTATGCCGACCACCCCGGACGCGCGCGGAGGGGTCGCTGGCGCTTACGTTTTAGAGAGCGGTTCGCGCCCTCGCCCGATCCGCTGACGGGATGGACCGGGGCAGGAGATCCACTGTCTTCCCTGATGCTCGAATTTGCCACGCGCGAGGCTGCGGAGGCCTATTGCCGTGGGCGCGGGCTGAGCTTCGTCACCCATGACAAGCCCCGCCGGCGCCCCGTCCAGCCCGCCCTTCAGGCCTTCCAGTATAGCGCCATGGCGCCGCTTTGCTGCTGGCCCACGGGGCCGCATGCCCGGTGTTGCGGAAACTACCCGGTGCTTCCAGATCCCGGCGCCGTTCAAGGCAAAGGCACCGCAGCCGATCCGCATCACCAACCGGGCCTGTCATGAAGCGTAGGGGGCTTTTTATCGGTGCCCTCGGCTGTGCCTTGCTGGCTGTCCTCCTGCTCGGCTGGGGGTTCTCATGGGGCGGGGCAGCGCGGGATATCCCTCCCGTTTCCGCAGCCGAGCCTGTGCCGATCAGCCGGCTCACCGTCGCTCCGCTGGTCAAGCGCATCTCGCCGGCAGTGGTGAACATCGCGGTGGCCTACCCCTCCCCCTATGCGCAAAATCCCCTGCTTCGCGATCCCTATTTTCGCCGTCATTTCGGGGTCCCGGACGTGGCGCTCGAGCCGCGCCTGTCCGCCGGCTCGGGGGTCATCGTTGATGCCGCACGCGGGCTGGTTCTGACCAACGCCCATGTCGTCAAGGACGGCCTCGTGATCGTCGTCATGCTCCAGGACCAGCGCAAGCTGGAAGCCCGGCTGGTCGGCGTCAGTCCCGACGCGGACATCGCGGTTTTGCAGATTCCGGCTCGGAACCTGAAAGCCGCGCCGCTTGCCAGTGCCGATACCGCCGAGGTCGGCGACTATGTCGTCGCAGTCGGCAATCCCTTCGGCCTCGGGCAAACCGTCACGGCAGGGATCGTCAGTGCGCTGGGCCGCGGCCTGACGCCGCAAAGCCCGGTCGGCCTCATCCAGACCGATGCACCGATCAATCCAGGCAATTCCGGAGGGCCGCTCATCAACATGCGCGGGGAGGTGATCGGCATCAACACGGCGATCCTGGCGCCGTTCGAGGGCAATGTCGGCATCGGTTTCGCGGTTCCCGCCTCGGTGGTCCGGGACGTCCTGCGGCAAGCGCGCTCCTGACTCTTTAGCGAGCGGTGCCCGGCTTGGGCGCGACGCGAATCTGATTGCGGCCTCCGGTCTTGGCCGCATAAAGCGCCTCATCGGCGGCCTTGAGCGCAGCCCGCGGGTCGGTATGATCGAAGACGTCAGCCACGCCCGCGGAGAAGGTAATCTGGCCGAAGGGCTCGTCATTGTGCCGGTTGACCAGACGCCGCTCGGCGAGGCTCTCGCGCAGCCGGTCAAGGCGCTCCTTGGCTTCGGTAAGGGTGCACCCCCTGAAGAGCATCACAAATTCCTCGCCGCCATGGCGTGAGACGTGGCATTTGTCGTCCGAAATTCCGGACAGAAGATCAGCGATCAGGCGCAGCACCCGGTCACCCGCCTCGTGGCCATGGGTATCGTTGATGCGCTTGAAATGGTCGATATCGCAAAAAGCCAGGACCAGCGGGTCGAGCGCTGCGCGGGCGGCCTTGTGCTCGCGCTCGAGCACGGCTTCGAAGGCGCGGCGATTGGGCAGACCGGTAAGATGGTCGACTTCCGCGTCGCGCTGGGCTTTTTCCAGACTGCGGCGTAGGCCTTTCGCTTCGGATTCGCTGGTGCGCATTTCGGCTTCGAGGCTGCGTCTTTTCCAGCATGGCCTTGGCGAGATCAGCTAGGGTCGAGATGATCTGACCGGTTTGCTGGACGCCCGCGAGGTCGGCCACCTGCTGTTCGAGCTCGTCACCGTAATTCGATGTCGCATGCCGGGCCGCGGTCGTGTTCTTCGAGAACGTGTCGAGTGTCTGCTCGAGACGTACCATCAACTGCTTGATCTCGCCCGGCGCTTCATCCGACTTGGCAGCCGCGGTAACCTCGTCGAGCCACGCCTGCGTCACGGTCCCGCCGTCCGCCAGGCGCTGCATGACCTTGCGCGCGAGCCCCGGATTGCTTCCGCTCGCGATGCCGTGGGCGACCACCAGATTATCCGGGCTGATCTCCAGGCCATGATCGAGCAGGAATGCAGCGATCTCGTTCAGGACATGGTGGCGCGCGGAAAGATGCTGGTCCTCCGTGTTGGCACCGGGACGAGGCGCGCTTGTCTCGTCTCCGCTATGCCTCGATCCGAGCCAGCCAAGCCATTTGCGTGGCGATCGAGAAGATGCATCGATATCCGTCAAATATGCCCCCAATCCGGCGCGCCCGGCATTCGCCCCTGCCTTGCCCTGCTCGCCGCCTTCCCCCGGGAGGCTCGCACGCATTGGCGAGCCGGCAAGTGCCGCGCACCAAATACAGTTTTGCCATTTTCCGCAACAGCGATCTACTCGTTCTGCCGCAGGATTAGCGGAAAATAATAGTAGGAATGATGCTTCATCCATCAGAAATCATCTGTCAGCGCTCAACTGCCTTGCCTCGCAAAAACTAGGCCCGAGCCGCTCCCCAAGGTGGCCATTGTCGACCCGCTTGACTCCGCGGCGTAGGCGGGTTTTCTTCAAGTTGAGGCATTCCGCGAGGGTGAGGTGTCGACGCATGCGGCCGAATCATTTCCAGTAGACCCGTCCGCGAGACTCTTCATCACGGACGACCTAAGCGCACGTCCGCGCAACCGGCATCGGCCCGGCGCTGAACGCCTTGCGGGCCGCCAGCTTCTCGGGAAAATGGTCGATGCCCCCGACGAGGTGATGCCGCGCATGGTGGCCCATGCCCTCGAACTCACCCAGGCTAGCGCTTCCGGGCTCAGCATCCTTGATGAGAGCCACGATCCTCCCGTGTTTCGGTGGCAGCATCTCAACGGAGCGCTCGCCCGTTTCGAAGGCGCGCTCACGCCTCGTCACAACAGCCCCTGCGGCGAGACGCTGGACCGCGATGCGCCGCTTTTGTGCAGGCATCCCGAGCTGGTCTATGACTGGATCGCCGAGCATAGCCTCGTCATACCCGAGGTCCTGCTTGTCCCTATTCGTATCGGCAAGGAGCGGGCGCATGGCACCTTGTGGGTCGTTGCGCGGCACGAGGATCAGTTCGACAGCGAGGATCTTCGGATCGTATCGGAACTCGCCGACCTCGTCGCCGTGGCCCGCAAGATGCAGCGGGACAAGCTGCGGCTGCAGGAAGCGCTTGAACAACAGGCGATGATCGCGCGCGAGATGGATCATCGGGTGAAGAACCTCTTCGCCCTCACCCAGGCGATGATCGAGATGAGCGCCCGGCATGCGACCAGCCCTGCCGAACTGGCGCAATCCCTGACGGGTCGCCTGCAGGCGCTTGCCCGCGCGCATGCGATACCGGAGCATACGGGAGCAACAGAGCAAGGATCGGGTAGCCTTGATCGGACAGAGCTGTCCGCCTTGATCCAGGCGTCTCTCGAGGCGCATACGTCGCTCGCCGAGCCAGGACGCGTCTGCTGCAAAGGCGAGCCGATCGCGCTCGGGCCCCAGGCGACTACGAGCCTGGCCCTGCTGTTCCACGAGCTCACCACCAACTCGGTCAAATACGGCTCGCTCGGCAGCGAACAGGGACGTGTCCGGGTGGAATGGGAAACCTGCGGCCCCGATCTCGTCATCCGCTGGGAGGAAAGAGGCGGACCGCGCCTCGCCGGGCCGCCCGCGCGTCAGGGCTTCGGCACCAAGCTGATGCAGCAGGTGTTGCGCGGCCGGCTCAAAGGCCGACTGGAGAA
>CAYSED010000133.1:0-6758 GCA_964429935.1 uncultured Hyphomonadaceae bacterium | reverse complement strand
CGTCGCGGACACGCCCGGCCACGAGCAACACACACGCAACATGGCGACCGGCGCCTCGCCCGCCGATCTTGCGGTCCTGCTCATCGATGCCCGGCGCGGCGTCCTCACCCAGACACGCCGCCACGCTTTCATCGTCTCCTCGCTCGGCATCCGCCGCCTCGTGCTCGCCATCAACAAGATGGACCTTGTCGGCTATTCGCAGGCCCGGTTCGACGAGATCGTTGCGGACTTTTCGGACTTTGCCGCCAATCTCGCCCCCGACATCGAGACCGTAGCCATCCCGATCTCGGCCCTTGCCGGCGACAATATCACAGGCCCGCTCGGCAATACCGCCTGGCATGACGGCCCAAGCCTGATGGAGCATCTGGAGACTGTCAGCGTGGGCGACCGGCGCGCCGCCGCCCCGTTCCGGATGCCGGTCCAGTGGGTCAACCGGCCGAATCTCGACTTTCGCGGCTTTTCCGGACAGATCGTCTCCGGCACGGTACGTCCCGGTGATCGCATCCGGACGCTGCCGAGCGCCCGCGAATCCACGATTGCCCGCATCGTCACCCAGACCGGCGACCTCGCCGAAGCGGGTCCCGGCCAGTCGGTCACGCTGACCCTTGCCGACGAGGTCGATTCCTCGCGCGGCGATGTCATCGTTGCAGCAGACCGCCCGGCCGAAGTGTCCGACCAGTTCCAGGCCCGCATCCTCTGGATGGCCAACGAGGCCATGCTGCCCGGGCGGCGCTACCTGATGAAGATCGGCACAAAGACCGTGACCGCCACGGTCAATGCCCCGAAATACCGCATCGACATCAATACGCTCGAAGAACGGGCCGCCAAGACGCTGGACCTCAACGAGATCGGCGTCTGTACGCTTTCGCTCGACCAGGCGATTGCCTTCGATCCCTATGACGAGATCCGCGAAATGGGCGGCTTCATCCTGATCGACCGCCTGTCGAACAATACGGTCGGCCTCGGCCTGATCGACTTTGCCCTCCGCCGCGCGGGCAATATCCACTGGCAGGCACTCGACATCGACCGCAAGGCGCTCGCCGAACAGAAAGGCCAGAAGGCCGCCGTCCTCTGGTTCACCGGTCTCTCCGGTTCCGGCAAGTCGACGATCGCCAATGCCCTGCAGAAGCGGCTGTTCGCGCTCGGTCGGCACACGTTCGTGCTGGACGGAGACAATGTCCGCCACGGGCTGAACCGTGATCTCGGCTTCACCGATGCTGACCGGGTCGAGAATATCCGCCGCGTCGCCAATGTCGCGCGCCTCATGTCCGATGCCGGGCTCATCACGCTCGTCTCGTTCATCTCGCCGTTCCGGTCAGAGCGCCGCATGGCCCGCAACCTCATGGCCGATGGCGAATATGCCGAAATCTACGTCGATACGCCGCTTGGCGTCGCCGAGGAGCGGGACGTCAAGGGCCTCTACAAGAAGGCCCGGGCAGGCGAGATCAAGAACTTCACCGGCATAGACAGCCCGTACGAGCCGCCGGAAGACCCGGAAATCCGCATCGCAACGACCAGCAAGTCGCCGGACGAGGCGGCCGAGGAGATCATCGCCTGGTTGCGCGACAAGGGCTTTCTCGAGAGCTGACACGAAAGCTGACCGGCCCGCGCGCTCACGGCAGGAGCAGGCAGGCATCGCCATAGGAATAGAACCGCATCTTCTCGCGGATCGCGAACGCATAGGCCCGCTGCATAAGGTCCGTCCCCATCAGAGCGCAGACGAGCATGAAGAGGGAAGAACGCGGCAGGTGAAAATTCGTGACGAGCCCGTCGGTCGCCCGGATCGCATCGCCAGGCCGGATGAAAATATCGGTCGGCCCGGACACGGCCTGCAAGTGGCCATCTGCCCCGACAGCGCTTTCAAGCGTCCGCATCGCCGTCGTACCAACCGGAATGATCCGCCCGCCAGACGCACGGCGACGGTTCAGCAAGAGAGCCGTCTCCGCATCGATGCGCCGCCATTCCTCGTGCAGGCGCCCGCTTGTCCAGGTTGTCTCATTCATCGGCGCGAACGTGCCGAGCCCGACATGCAGTCGCACGCGCGCCATGCCGATCTGGCGCTGTTCGAGGTCCTGCAACAGCGCATCCGAAAAATGGAGCCCCGCCGTCGGCGCGGCAACCGAGGCGGCCTCCTCGCCGGCAAATCTGGTCTGGTAGTCTGACCGGTCCTGGTCGTCAGCCGCTCGCCGCCTGGCTATGTAGGGCGGCAGCGGCATCTTGCCGTAGGCCTCGAGCGCCGCATGCAGGTCGCCGTCCGGGCAGTTGAGGTCGAGAAGGACCTCCCCGCCCTCGCCCTTGCCCGCAACCGTCGCCGTGAACCCTGGGGCAATCTCCAGGACGTCACCGGTCTGGAGACGCTTGCCTGGCCGGGCGAGCGCGCGCCAGCGCTGACCGGACACCGGGGCGACGAGGTTCAAATCGACCGCCACATCCTGCCCGCCTGTCGCGCGCGCCGGACGTACGGCCTCCAGGGCCGCAGGAAGGACGCGCGTATCGTTGAAGACGAGCGTGTCGGAGGGCTCCAGCAATTGCGGCAAGTCACGCATCGAGCAGATATGCATCTTCCCCTCGCCGCGAACGACCAGGAGTCGCGCAAGATCACGCACCGGTGCCGGGCGGAGCGCGATCAGGTCTTCCGGCAGGTCGAAATCGAATGGGCTGAGGTCCAACGGGACGCTTATCCCTCGACCACGGCAGGCACTGAGGGGAGGTCGCAGACCGGCGTCTCTTCGTAGGATTGCAGCAAGGCCTGGAATTTTGGCCCCTCGGTCCGCTGCACCCAGACGCGCGGGCGAGCCTCCTCAGGCAGGTCCGCCGCGATCGACGCCGACTGGAGGATGTCCGGGTTCTGCACGGGCTCGCCGGTCTTCATAGCCATCACGGCTTCCTGCCCGGCGACGATCCGTCCCCATGGACTGTACTGCCGGTCAAGGTGCGGGGAGGTGTCCCGCATCAGAAAGAATTGCGAATTGCCGCTGTTTTCGTCATTCCCGAGCCGGGCCGTGGAGACGACGCCCCGGCAATGCGGAACGAAACTGTCGACCCGCCCGTCGCTGTTCAGCTCGGCCATGAAGCTCGATTGCGTTCGCACCGGCAGGCCCATGTAATAGCCGTCCCGCGACCGGTTCGCTTCGCCGATCATGTCGAACGGCATGGCCGCCGGATCGCGGCGGAAAGTGAACTCCGCTTCAATGTTCGGCAGGCCGCTGTCCCGACCGCGCAGGGCAAAGATATCGCCGCCCTGCGCCATGAAACCGTTGATGACGCGGTGAAAGCTTGTGCCGTCATAGTCCCCCGACCGGACGATGGCCGTGAACTGCGCCACATGCTTCGGCGCGATCTCGGGGAAGGTCTCGATCAGGATGCGCCCCTTGGTCGTCTCGAAGACGATCAGGCGTTCGGGATCCACGGGCCGCCAGTTATCCGCGTCGCCCTTGGCAAGCTCGAGCGCGGCCGCCGCCGGGTCAGCGACCGTGGCGGACGGGTCCTGGGCCAATGCAGGCGCACTGGCCGACATGGCCAAGGCCAGTAGGGCAATCATCGAACGGGTTTTCATCAGCGATACTTCTCCAGCAAATCCTGTTGAACATCCGGCGTCACGAATGCCGAGATGTCCCCCCCAAGCCTTGCAATCTCCTTGACGAGCCGCGAAGCGACCGCTTGATGGCGAACATCGGCCATCAGGAACACGGTTTCAATGTTCGGGTTCAGTTGCTCGTTCATGCTCGCCATCTGGAACTCGTATTCGAAGTCCGAAACGGCGCGCAGCCCCCGGATGATCGAATTGGCCCCGCAGCTCTCGGCAAAATGCATCAGGAGTCCCTTGAACGGCATCACGCGGACCTCGGCGGTGCGCGGCCCGGCGACACGGGCTGCCTCGCGCTCGGCCATCGCCACCCGTTCCCCAAGCGTGAAGAGCGGCCGCTTGTCCTCGTTCACGGCGACCCCGATTATCAGCCGGTCATAAAGCTTCACCGCCCGCGCAATGATGTCGAGATGACCGAGCGTCAGGGGGTCGAACGTCCCCGGATACAGACCTACGCGTTCCAATCCGCTGCTCCTTGCCCTGTACTTGCGGACCTAGGCGTCCGGCACCGGGGTCGCCGCATCTGGTCCAGAGCCTTGGTCTAGCGCGACTTCTTCCTGTTCGACAAGGCGCTCGACCGAGACGACATGCTCGCCTTCCGCCGTCCGCAGAACCCAGACGCCTGCCGTCGAGCGTCCGGCCTGGCGGATCTGCATGACCGGCGTGCGGATGAGCTGGCCTGCGTCGGTGACGAGCATCACGTCATCGCCCTCGTCCACCGGGAAGGATGCGACGAGCTTCTGGCCGGCGCTGATGCGGTGAGCGATCAGGCCCTTGCCGCCGCGTCCTGTGACCCGGTAGTCATAGGCCGAAGCGCGCTTGCCCATGCCCCGCGAGGTGATCGTCAGGATGAGCTGTTCGGCCGCCCCAAGCGCGGAAATCCGCTCAGGGCTCAGCGACGCGACCGCACCGTCATCCTCGTCATCGCCCGCGTCATCGCTGGCAACGTCCTCTGCCGCGTCTCCCTCTGCGGCCCGGCGAAGGGCGGCCACATGTTTCAGATAGGCCCGCGTCTCGGCCGGGGCAGCATCGACGTGGCGAAGGATCGCCATTGAGATCACCTCGTCATCCTTGCCGAGCCGGATGCCCCGTACCCCGCTGGATGTGCGCCCGGTGAACACGCGCACATCGCTCGCCCGGAACCGGATGCACTGCGCCCGGGCGGTCGTCAGCAGGATGTCGTCGTCTTCAGAACAGCCCGCGACCGCGACGATGCCGTCGCCGTCGTCGGGCTTCATGGCGATCTTGCCATTGCGGTTCACCCGAACGAAATCAGAAAGCTTGTTGCGCCTGATGCCGCCCGTGCGCGTTGCGAAGACGATGTCCATGTCCTCGCGCTCGGCCTCGCTGTCCGGCAGCGGCATGACCGAGGTGATGCGCTCATCCTTGCCGAGCGGGAACATGTTGACAAGCGCCTTGCCGCGCGCCTGCGGGCCGCCTTCGGGCAGGCGCCAGACCTTCTCCTTGTAGACCATGCCATCAGAGGAGAAGAACAGCATTTCGGTGTGCGTGTTCGCCGAATAGAGCCGGGTGACGAAATCATCGTCCTTCATCGCCATGCCGGAGCGGCCCTTGCCGCCGCGATGCTGCGTCCGGTAGGTCGCAAGCGAGGTCCGCTTGACATAGCCGCCATGCGTGAACGTCACAACCATGTCCTCGCGCTCGATCAGGTCCTCATCGTCCATGTCCATGTCGCCGAGGGCAAACTCGGACCGGCGCGGAACCGCGAACTTGTCCCTGACTTCCCTCAGTTCGTCCCGGATTATGTCCAGCACGCGGACGCGCGACGCGAGAATGTCGAGATAGTCCGTGATCTTCTCGGCGAGGCCCTTCGCCTCGTCGCCGATCTCGTCGCGGCCGAGCGCAGTAAGCCTGTGCAGCCTGAGCTCGAGGATCTGGCGCGCCTGCTCGTCGGAGAGGCGGATCGCGCCATTCTCGTCGAACCGGGTGCGCCGGTCGGCAATCAGCTCGATCATCGCGCGCATGTCCGAGGCGGGCCACGGCTTTTCCAGCAGGCGTTCGCGTGCCGTGTTCGGGTCCGGCGCGTGGCGGATGATGCGGATGACCTCGTCGATATTGGCGACGGCGAGGGCAAGGCCGACAAGGTTGTGCGCCCGGTCGCGCGCCTTGTTGAGGTCGAACTTGGTGCGCCGGGCGACGACCTCCTCGCGGAAGGCGATGAAACATTGCAGGATCGTCCGCAATGTCATGAGTTCCGGCCGGCCGCTGTTCAGGGCGACCATGTTGACACCGAAGCTTGTCTGCAACTGGCTGAAGCGGAACAACTGGTTCAGCACGACGTCGGCGCTCGCGTCCCGCTTCACCTCGATGACGACGCGTATGCCGTGACGGTCGCTCTCGTCACGCAGGTCGGCGATGCCCTCGACTTTCTTCTCACGGACAAGCTCGGCGATCCGCTGAACCATGGCCGCCTTGTTGGTCTGGTAGGGCACTTCGGTCACGACAATCATTTCGCGCCCGCTCCTCGCCTCCTCGATCTCGGTCCGCGCCCGCATGATGACCGAGCCGCGCCCTTCGAGCAGGCCCTTGCGCGCGCCCGAATAGCCCATGATGAGCCCTCCGGTCGGAAAGTCGGGTCCGGGAATGATATCGAGCAGGGCCTCGTCGCTGATCGCCGGATCATCGATCATGGCAAGCGCCGCATCGACGACCTCGCCGAGATTGTGCGGCGGGATATTCGTCGCCATGCCAACCGCGATGCCGGCCCCGCCATTGACGAGCAGGTTCGGGAATTGCGCCGGCAGGACGGACGGCCCCTGGACCGAGCCGTCATAATTGTCCTGGAAATCGACCGTGTTCTTGTTGATGTCGGCAAGCAGGTAGGGTGCCGCCTTCGACATGCGGCTTTCGGTGTAGCGCATGGCGGCCGGGGGATCATTGTCCTGCGAGCCGAAATTACCCTGTCCATCGACCAGGGTCAGCGACATCGAGAAAGGCTGCGCCAGCCGGACAAGCGCATCATAGATCGCGCTGTCGCCGTGAGGATGGTACTTGCCCATCACGTCGCCGACGATCGCCGCCGACTTGCGATAGGGTTTGTCCGGCGTGTAGCCGCCGACCTGCATGGCATAGAGGATGCGCCTGTGCACCGGCTTCAGCCCGTCGCGCACGTCCGGCAGTGCCCGGCTGACGATCACGCTCATCGCATAGT